>JBDSYB010000406.1:0-3093 GCA_039925885.1 Verrucomicrobiota bacterium | reverse complement strand
AATAAATATGTTGATCCACGCGAGGTATCCCTTTCTTGCGACGCTCCGAGTCATTTAAGTTGAAGTAGTCTTGCGAGTGTTCGCCGGGAACGAGGTCGGCATCCTGGCTGGTGTAGAATGCGCCTTCTGGACTGGTGAGAAACTTGCGAAGGTAATCGTGAATCTTGCGTGCCGTCTCAAGATAGATAGGCTTCTGGTAGAGTGCGTAGGCAGCGGAATAGATGCGAAGGTTCTCCGTTTGCATCGGCATGATTTTTTCAAAGTGAGGATGGTCCCAATCGCCGTCGGTGGAGTATTGGTAAACTCCGCCCCAGACAGGATCGATTAACTTCTGGTGCGCATCGAGAGTTTGCTTCGCCATTTTTTCAGCGCGACGATCCCCGCTCTGCGAAAGCGTGAGACAAAATTCGATGCTGTCCCAGTTGAGAAATTTATGTGAGCCGCTCCATCCACCCTTGTCGGAATCGTAGGCGGCGAAAAAGCGTTTCCGAATTTCCTCGCGCAAGGCGGGAGTTAACACCGCATCGTCCGCGAACTGAATCTTCGGCGATGATTGAACCGATGGGCCGGGCGAAGGATCTTTGATGATAGCTTGAAGTGTGGAAATCATTTGCTCCGGCGGAATGTAACCACGCCGTTTAATAATTTCCCCGCCATCTGAATTGAAAACGACCGTCGCAGGCCAACCATAATCTTCATAGCGATTGGAAAGATCAGGCCGCGCATCCTGATCCACCCGCACGCAAATATATTTTGATTGAAGCAGACGGATAACCTCGGGATTGGAGTAGGTCTTCTCCTCCATAACATGGCACCAGTGACACCAGACTGCTTCGAGATCGAGTAGCACGAAACGATTTTCTTTTTTAGCGCGCGCGAAAATTTCGTCAGACCATTTTTCCCAATGAAGAGAGTTGGTACTTTCGGCGGCGGGGAGATTCAGAGTTCCGAGCAAACAAAGAATCGCAAGAAGCAATCTCATGACTCCAGTCGGCAGAACCAGCCGAGTGAGGTCCAGTTTTGAAACCATTGGCGCATGAGTGATGACCATTCTTCCACGGAACGCGCGGCAGGATCAATGGCTTCGGCGCAGGCGCTTTCGAGCGTTGTTCCATCGCGCAGGGCGGACAAAATTTTGAATTCGTCCGCGTCAATTCGTTTATACCAGACGTTGTCGTCCATGCGATGAACGGCTAGAAATATTTTCTTACGCTTGGGTTTGATAAATTTTTTGGAAACATGCTTGCGAGACTCGGTGATGGCGTTGCTCGCTTCACTGCGCAACGTGTCGCCTTCTTGTTTCAGCGAAAGTAAAAACTGATCCACCTCGTAATTCAAATCCAGGAGCGTCAAATACGGTTGAAGGGTGAGTTGCAGTTTCGAGGCATCCAGGCCAAGCAAATCATCGGCGACGAGAAAAGGTTTCGCTTCGGCGTCAAAGGCTTCGACGTGCGCCCATTCCAGTCGCGCCATGTCGAGGGCGAGTTGTTCAATCGGTTTCGTGTGGTGAGGTTCCGCGCGCAAAAAACTTTCGAGCGAACGACCGAGGTTGCGCATGGTGAAACATTGCGATGGATATTGGTCAAAGTAGGCAATGGCGAGGCTGCGAAATTTTTTCTCACCGAGCAAAGTTTGAAGTCCGGGATAGTCCGCGTAAAAACATTCGAGGATGCGGTTCCAATATTGTCGGTTGTAAATTTCCAATCGCTCAAAAGAAGTAAGCCGGTCGTTGGGCTTGATGAATTCTCCGACGACTTGTTTGGTGGCGCGACCATCGCTCCATTTTTTTTGCATCTCTTCGGCAGGAGTGAGGCAGCGCATGACAGCGCTCGCCATGAGGCGTTGCAATTCGGTCAGCGTCTTCCGTTCGCTTGCGCTAGGCAGCGACGGTTTTTGGCTCGAGTTGCTTGAGAAATTTATTGGCTTTGAGCGCTTCATGGTGAACTTCGTCGAAGGAAGGCAACCGGTCGTCCCACTCCAGCAGCGTCGCAGTAGAACCGGCAAGCTTGTTGGCGTGAGCGTAAAGTTTCCAGACTGGATCAATGACCGGATGATCGTGCGTGTCTAA
Source organism: Verrucomicrobiota bacterium (assembly GCA_039925885.1). GTDB lineage: Bacteria > Verrucomicrobiota > Verrucomicrobiia > Limisphaerales > CANJXF01 > CANJXF01. The sequence goes on along the minus strand of JBDSYB010000406.1, from coordinate 1,025 downwards.
AATATATTTTTCAAACTTGGAATGACCGGCGATATGAATCTGCGCGACGCGTTCGGGCTGAATGCCGTTCAAGTAATCGAATGGATCAAAACTGTGGTTGCGCGACGAGACGTAAATATTGTTCACGTCCAAAAGAATTCCGCAATCGGCCAGATCGACGACTTCAGATAAAAATTCCCATTCCGTCATTTCGGACGCATGAAACTCGGCGTAGCTGCTGACATTTTCCACCGCAATTGGCACTTCGAGAAAATCGCGCGCTTCACGGATTTTTTGCGCGGTTACTTTTGCCGCACCAAAAGTATAAGGCATCGGCAAGAGATCGTGAGTGTAGCGGCCATCCACACTTCCCCAGCAAAGATGATCCGAAAGCCAAGGTGTGTTCGTGCGCTTGACGAGGCGTTTAAGTTTTTTCATGTGCTCGCGATTCAACGGTTCCGCCGAACCGAAATACATCGAGACGCCATGTTGCACGACGCGGTATTGCTCAAGAATTTGATCAAGGATGCGCAAAGGCCGCCCCCCATCCACCATAAAGTTTTCTGAAATAATCTCAAACCAATCGACCACCGGCTTTTGCGTGAGAATGTGATCGTAATGCGGCACGCGCAGCCCAATGCCAATTCCGTAATCGGTGAAGCCGTTGAATTTATTGGCCGGCATAAAATTTTTTACGAATCAAAAAAAGGAGACCGAAGCAATTTGCCTCGATCTCCCGAAAGAATAATTCTTTGCTTAACTTTTGCAGCCGCCTTGACCTTTGCAAGAGTTCTGGCCTTTGCAAGCGTGGGTGGCTGTTTTGCAACCGCCTTGGCCTTTGCAGGCATTCTGGCCTTTGCAGCTTTCGCGGCTCATGGAGCCTTCGTGGGTTCCATCACCGCGATCGGTGTGGCAACCAGTGGTCAAAGCCACGGTTCCAGTGAGCATTCCTGCCATTGCTGCGGTTACGATTACTTTACGTGCTGTCTGTGTCATACTATTACCTTTAGTTTTGTTGTTTTACCGAACGTGTTGTTGAGGAAATT
>JBDSYB010000405.1:0-4654 GCA_039925885.1 Verrucomicrobiota bacterium | reverse complement strand
CATACCTCTCATTAACACCGCGGCTTTAGCCCGGTGAAAATCGTATGGAAAAGGGATTCAGCCGTTTTAACGGCTTCTGCGCTTGTTCGGACAAGCCGTTGAAACGGCTGATTCGCTCGTCGCACGCCGGACACCGGGCTAAAGCCACGGTGTTAATGAGAAACGTAACTAAGGAGGTATGCGTCAGCCCTGAGACGAGCGGCGTTTCCAGGTGGCAATCAAAAGAACGGATGCGATCACCACGCAACTCCAGCCAAACCAATCGCCATGTTGCCGGTAAAATGTGGGGGCGCGCTTTTCGTTTTCATTGAGCAACGGAATTTCCGCAATCAAAAATCCGGGGCCATAAATGTCGCCCGACTGGCTTGCAAAATATTTTCGCAAACACCCGAACTGATCGATCCAACAGGTCAAACCGTCGTTGGTGCAGCGGACGAGCGGCAATCCATTTTCGATGGCGCGAAAAATTGCGCCAATGGCCTGCTGCCATTGCGCCGATCTTTTTCCAAACCAACCATCGTTGGTCAGGTTCAAAAGAAAATCGGTGTCGGTTTCAACATGCTCACGAGCGTAATGCGGGAAGGCGTCTTCAAAACAAATCAGGACGGATGTTTTGGCGCGAGGTTCGGCAATTTGAAACTGAACCGGATGCGGGCCGGCGGTGAATCCGCCTTCGATGGGCGTCAACCATTTCATAAACGGAAGCCAGCGCGCCAGCGGGACATATTCGCCAAACCCGACGAGATGTTGCTTGCGATACGTCGAGATGGATCGGGCGTCGGGCGGAATGAAGAAGCTGCTGTTGAAATAATTTGTTTCCGCGCGGCCGCTGGAGTCGAACTGCTTTTCAGAATCATCCGCGCCCAGAATCATCGCGACTTGATGACGGACAACAAGATTAGTCAGCGCCGTGAATTTTTCGTTATCCAGAGGCGGCGTGGAGGCTTCCGGCCAAATCAAAAGATCAGGTTTTTCGACGAGCGCCTGTTCGGAAAGTTCCATGATTTTGGCGAACCGTGAATCCCCCTGACTCTCATCGAAAATCAATGTTTGCGGAATACTGGGCTGGATAAGCGCGACCTTGATTTTTCGATCCGAAAATTTTCCCTTCGAAATTTGCGTAAAGCCAAAACTGAAAATGAGAACGATCGTCAATGTGGGCAGAGCAATTTCCGCGGAACAGGCGCGCCGGTTTTGCGGTTTTTGAACCAAGAGCAGCCCGGCGCAACCCAACGAGACCGAAAACCAGACGACTAAAAATGACACGCCATAGACGCCCGTCACCGAGGAGATTTGCAAAAGCGGCGTCAATTTGTATTGCGTGGTCGCGAGGAAATTCCACGGAAACCCAGACCAGACCCGCGCCATGGCCATTTCAAAAGCAACCCAAATTGCCGCGCAAAATAACGACCAAAGCGCGCGCTGTTTCCAGGTTGTTTCAGCAAAAGTTTTCAAATCATTGGTGAAGGTAATCCAGGAAAAAATTTTCCAGCAGAGCCACACCCAGATCGCAAGATAGACGGCCAGATAGCCGCTAAGCGCGAGCCAGGCCGCTATTGCTCCGGCGGGAAATGGAATGGAAAGCAGCCAGTTGAGCGCGAAAAGAAAATGAGCCAGCCCGGCGGTGTAACCGATCCAGAATTTTTGGCGGGGGGTTTTTCCAAAACCGCTAAATAAAATTAGGGCCGGGGCGATCCATGCAAATCCAGCCACGTTGAATCTTGGAAAAGAGACCGCGAGCATCAAACCGCCCAGCAACGCAAAAAAATAGCGGTTGCGGAGGAGAGTTTTTATCGAGATTTTTTTCATCAGTTGAACAGCGGGCACGACAGGTTGCAGCAGAAGACTCTAGTTTGAAGGAAAAAATCCCGGGTCATTTTTTCACGTTTCTTTATTTTTTTGTGTGTTCTAAGCTATGGGCAAGATTTATGGAAACAGTTTCGCTTGGAACAAGTGCGTTGCAAATCAGCCGGCTGGCGTATGGCTGTTGGCGAATCGCGGGCGCCACTAATCCCGCCGACGTAACGCCGGAACGCGAAGACGTAGGTCGACGCGCGGTCGCTGCCGCGATGGAGGCCGGATATACGTTGTTCGACCACGCCGATGTCTATTGCCGGGGTCACGCCGAAACAATTTTTGGCCAGGTGATGAAAGCGAATCCATCCATCCGCGACGAAATTGTCGTCGCGACCAAATGCGGAATTCGTTTGCCTGGTGAGCCGTGGTCGGATTCGCCGCAACGTTACGATTTTTCTGCGGAATATATTGTGCAGTCATGCGAAGCGTCACTGAAGCGGTTGCACGTGGAAACCATTGACCTGTTCCAATTGCATCGGCCCGATTACCTGACCAATCCAGAGGAAGTAGCGGAGGCATTTAATCAATTGATGCGTTCGGGAAAAGTCCGCGAATTTGGGGTGAGCAATTTTCGCCCGTCCCTTGTCACGGCTCTGCAACAGGCGTGTCCGATGCCGATTATTACCCATCAGGTGGAAGTCAGTCTCGCGAAACTGGATTCCTTTACTGATGGAATTCTCGATCAATGTATGATTGAAAAATTCACACCGCTGGCGTGGAGTCCTCTGGGCGGCGGTGTGTTGGGCGCGCCGGAACTCAGTTCGGGGACGGGACCGCGTCATTCTGTTTCAGCACATTTGCAGGAAGCGCTTTCGACTATCGCGGAAGCGCGCGGGGTGAGTCGCGCGGTGATTGCGCTGGCTTGGTTGCTGAAACATCCCAGCAAAATGGTTCCAATCATTGGTTCCACTAATCCCGACCGGATTTTAGAGGCTACGCGGGCAACAGAAATTGAACTGACTCGTGACGAATGGTATCGGCTGCTCCTGGCGGCGCGTGGCGAAAAACTTCCTTAGAACTGAACCGTTCGGAATTAGATGTTCGCGAATCACTTCCGCGTTTGAATACCTCCAAACTCAAAACTCCCGCTGAACTGGGTTATCGAATGCCTGCCGAATGGGAACCGCACGCCGCGACGTGGTTCACCTGGCCGCGCCGCAATGGAATCAGTTTCCCCGACAAATATGACAGCGTGCCGCCGGTTTATGCGCAATTAATTCGCGAACTGGTCAAGGTCGAAGATGTAAATATCAACGTCTGGGATGCGGCGATGGAAGAGGATGTTCGCAAGATGTTGCGAAGTGAAAAGACGCCGCTTGACCGGGTGCATTTTCATCATTTTCCCGCCTACGAACCCTGGTGCCGCGATCATGGGCCGATTTTTTTGGTACGTGAAAATAATGGAGGACATAAACGCGCCATTGTGGATTGGGGCTACAACGCGTGGGGCGGAAAATATCCGCCGTTTGATCTGGACGACGCCATTCCGCAACATGTCGCCAAGCTTCGCGGACTGCCGCTGTTTTCGCCCGATATTGTCATGGAAGGCGGTTCCATCGAGGTCAATGGAAGCGGGACTTTGCTCACGACGGAAAGTTGTTTGCTGAACCCAAATCGCAACCCGCATTTAAGCAAAGCGCAAATCGAGAAATATTTGTGCGATTATCTGGGGGTAAAAAACATTCTTTGGTTAGGCGACGGAATTGTGGGGGACGACACTGACGGACATATTGATGACATGAGCCGATTCGTGAATTCGAGGACGATTGTTACAGTTGTAGAGGACGATCCCAGCGACGCGAATTACGAAATTTTGCAGGAAAATCTTCGGCGCCTCCGCGAAATGCGTGATGAAGAAAACCGTTTGCTGCGCATTGTTGAAATTCCCACGTGCGGCGTGATCGAACATGAAGGTCAGCGGTTGCCTGCTAGCTACGCAAATTTTTATATCGCCAATAAAATTGTGCTGGTGCCGACCTATTGCAACTCGAATGACGCGAAGGCCCTGGAAATTTTACAACGGGAATTTCCTGACCGCCGTGTCGTTGGGATCGACTCCACAGAGTTGATTTGGGGTTTGGGATCATTTCACTGCATCAGCCAGCAGGAACCCGCATAACTCGCCGCGGGAAAGGCCTCGGGTGTTTCTGGTCTTTGGATCAAACGGAGATGCGCAACTCCCTGCCCCACTCCGCATGGACGGGAGAGGATGTGACAATGGTGGGGCACATGTTATTGACCGAACGTTTTCCCGGTCCGGGAGAATTCGGTTTCCCCGGGCGCGGATCGAATCGCCACGTGCCGTGACCAAGAATCATCCCACCGACCTTTGCAGCCACCGGGGATCTCCCACCACAGATCCAAAAGTGGTTGTAGAGTTTTCGTTCTTCGCCAAATAATTGAGGGGAGAAAAGGGATAGAAATGAGAGTTTTCCCCGCAAAAGACAATGCCCGGCGTCGGCTATGCTTTTTCATAGAGCGTTGCTTCCTGCTTGGCATTGGGGACACCAGCAAGTGGTTCGACCGCCGATAGTGGCGTGGCTCAGACCCTTTTTGCAGCGGGGGCAAGCACCCTTCTTCTTCCATCGATAACGGAACAGCCATGATTTCGGTAAATCCGAAAGATCTTTACCGACAATTTTAATGGCTTGCTGAGAAACGAAGCGGATCTTTTGAAAAAGAACCCGGAGCGTTTTATCGTTGAGTTTGCCACAAGCAATTCGCGGATTAATTTTTGCCTGCCAGAGAATTTCGTCCGCCATCCAATTGCCAATCCCGGGAAAACATTTTTGCAAAA
>JBDSYB010000404.1:0-4313 GCA_039925885.1 Verrucomicrobiota bacterium | reverse complement strand
ATTTCATCGGCGACATTTATTTTCTGCACCTTTTCATTCGCGGCATATTGCGGGGTGGCGGAAATGGGCAAATCGTCTTTTGGATTTTGCGGGTCTTGAGGTTCGTTTGTGTCAGGCATGAAATGTTTAGTTTAAATTAAAATGTCTTCCATCCGCGCCGGAATCAGCGCGATGGCAAATTGTTCGCAGGCCGCGCGCATTCGGCGATCCGTCGTGGCGAGCGTTCCGAGATGATGCAAATCACAAGTCGCGACATGCAATGCGTCGAGCGTTCGCAATGGAATGTGCGGATGACAGGCTATCTGTATGGCTCGCGCGCGATCAATTGCTTTGCGATTCAACGGACGAACCATGATGAGTTCGTCATCCACCATCGAAAAAAATTTCCCGGTCGCTTTCTCGCGCTCGACCGCTTTGATGTCGCCACCGCGTTCTTTGAATAGCAGCGCCGCGCAAACTTCCGCCAGCGCCAGCTCCGAGGTGTCGAAACTGTGTCCTGAAAGGTTGCGCGCGAACCAGTCGCTATCAGGTTCGCGCACAAGTAATTTCACGATGATGGCGGAGTCGAGATACATCACCAACCCCGCGCATCGCGATCCTGGTTGACCGCCTCATCAGCCGATAGCCCACGATGAATCGGCTGTTTTGAAAGGTAATCACCCATCCCACTGAACACTTTCCGGGATTTGGCGATGGTGGCACTGACCAGTTTGGCTTTGGGGCGACCATCGCTTGTGATCGTAATTTCGCGCCCTCCGGCAACCAACTCCAGCAACGCTGACAAATGAGCTTTCGCCGAACGCACGCTAATGACTTCTCCGACATGCGGCATGGTTGCCACTTCGTTGAGAACCATCGGCTCTGATTTTGCGGGCGGGTATTTGATTACTTTCGTTTTCATGGATTTAATGTAGTCACACGAGACTACATTGCAAGTTTTATTTTTTAGACATCCAGATTGCGAACATTTAGCGCGTTGTCTTCGATGAATTGTCGGCGCGGCTCGACTTCATCGCCCATGAGCTTGGTGAACATTTCTTCGGCCTCAACGAGATCGGTCATGTCAATGCGAAGCAGTTTTCGCTTATCGGGATTCATTGTTGTTTCAAACAATTCTTTGGCATTCATTTCACCCAGACCTTTGAATCGTTTGATTTGAATTCCCTTTTTACCGGCTTCTTTGACACCGGCCAAAATTTCTGCGATGGAGAAAAGCGGTTTTGCAGTCGCGCGTTCACCTTCACCTTCAATCAATTCAAAGAGCGGTTTGTCTTGCGCAGAATAGTGTTCGACGTTCAACCCTTTTTGGTCGAGTTGCTGCAGCAAATCGTTGATCGCTTTACTCTCGTGCAACTCGACGTGTTTCGCGCGCCGAATGTTTCCGTTCTTTTTTTCAAACGTCGCTGTGTCTCCCTCTTCTACGCCAAACAATTTCAAATCGGGATTGGCCGCGCCGAATTTCCCAAGGTCTTCTTCGGTGTGAAAATAGTGAACCGACTCCTCGTTGCCATCGCGCACCTTCACCAAATGCCGTGGCAATTCGAGCGTTTCTTTATTTCTCTTTTCCACGTAGTCGCCGAAATCGCCGCCGTGACGCCGAATTGATTGCACATATTTATCGAGCGATTCGAGCAACTCCAAAATTTCAGATAGTTGTTTTTCGGAAAGCTCCTTGTCCGTGGCAAGGTCACGCAAACGCACATCTTCACTGCCGAGTTGCAGTAGAATTTTATTCATTTGCACGTCGTCATCAATGTATTCAACGCGTTTTTTGCGCGTGAGTTGGTAGAGCGGCGGTTGCGCAATATAAACAAATCCTTGTTTCACGAGCTGCGTCATTTGCCGATAGAAAAATGTCAGCAGCAACGTGCGAATGTGTGAACCATCCACATCGGCGTCGGTCATGATAATGATTTTGTGGTAACGAAGTTTCTCGATGTTGAACGTTCCTTCACCTTCGCCAGTGCCAATGCCGGTTCCAATCGCCGTGATCATCGTGCGGATTTCTGTGTTCTGTAAAACTTTATCCAAACGCGCTTTCTCGACGTTGATCAATTTTCCGCGAATCGGAAGAATCGCCTGAAATTTTCGATCACGACCCTGCTTCGCGGAGCCGCCGGCGGAATCACCTTCGACAATGTAAAGTTCCGTGTTCGCCGGATCGCGATCTGAGCAATCCGCCAATTTCCCCGGAAGTCCGCCGCCAGTGAGCGCACTTTTGCGAACCGTATCGCGCGCCTTTCGAGCCGCCTCACGCGCACGAGCCGCGTTCAACCCTTTTTCCACAACCTTCTTCGCGACCGGCGGATTTTGGTCGAAGTAGTGCATCAACCCCTCGTAACAAATCGAGCCGACGATGCTTTCGACTTCGGGCGAAATTAGCTTCACCTTGGTTTGCGATTCAAATTTAGGATCGCTATGCTTGATCGAGATCACTGCAGTCAAACCTTCGCGCACATCGTCGCCCGTGATCTGAGGATCCTTCGCTTCCAGGAGATCGTTTTGCTTGGAGTATTGATTAATGGCGCGAGTCAATGCGCTGCGAAAACCGGACAAATGCGCGCCGCCGTCGGGATTGTGAATCGTATTTGTGTAACAAAGGACCTGTTCGTTGTAGCTATCGTTATATTGCAGCACGACTTCGACATGCACTTCGACTTCCTTGTCCGAGGTTTGCACTTTGCCCTGCTTGAAAAATGAAATCGGTTTAGGATGAATTAAATCTTTTCCCTTATTCAACTGCTTGACGAATTCCTCAACGCCATCTTTGTAAAAATAAATTTCCGCTTTTTTTTCCGGCTCGCGTTCGTCCGAAAAAGTGATTTCCAGACCGGAATTCAGAAATGCCAGTTCACGCAGCCGTTGCGTGATGCGATCCTCCTTGAATTCAGTCGTCTCACGAAAAATTTCGGGGTCAGGCTTAAACGTGATGAGCGTCCCCGTTCCTTTTGCTGTGCCGATGACTTCAAGTTTTTTGATGGTTTTACCGCGCTCAAATTCCATGTGATGAACCTGCCCATTGCGAATCACCTCCACTTCAAACCATTCAGAAACTGCGTTCACACATTTCGCGCCCACGCCGTGTGTGCCGCCGGAAAATTTGTAACCGCCCTGCCCGTATTTTCCGCCGGAATGAAGCGTGGTCAGCACCATTTCCACGCCAGGAATCCCGTATGTCGGATGCATATCCACCGGAATCCCACGACCGTTGTCGCGAATGGAAATCGAGCCATCCACGTGAATCGTCACGCCAATTTTTGTGCAATGACCCGCGAGAAATTCATCCACGGAATTGTCCATCACTTCTGAAACGCAGTGATGCAAAGCGCGCTCGTCTGTTCCGCCGATATACATTCCTGGTTTTTTTCGGACAGCCTCCAAACCTTCCAATTTTCCGAGTTGCGCGGAGTCGTAAACCTGATTCGGATCGGCCGCCGTGGACATAGTTTCCCGCTCTAAAATTTCATTTTCGTTGGACATAAAAAGTATCTGCGAAGAGATGATTTTCCCCTCAATTTTGAGTGAGAAAATCGTAGGAAAAACGACTCCGTAACACAACGTTTATTTGGCATTTAATTTGGAGCCAAAAACACCATTCCTTGCGTGAACATTTCATCCTAACCTAGGATATTGCGATGTCAGATTCCTCCAAATTTCTGAAATCTTGTAAGTTTAAGATTTGATGTCGCGCAATTGAAACGCGGTGCTCCCAATAATAAAAAAAGTAACATTGACGGCGGCCAAAATAAAAAGCGATTCGACAATTCGCGCCCACGGAATTGGTTGAGCATAAACCGCGACCCACGCGCGAAAATGATGCAGCAACATGTATTCGCGATAGTCCGAAAGAAACGGAATGTTTTCCAAAACGAGATTCAGCAAGAGTACGGAAAAACCGAGCACAGTGGCTGCCGCTGGCTTCATGTTGAAACAACTGAACATGAACGCGAGTGTAGTCGTGGTGGCGGCATTGATCGCGAGAAAAAGGTGAGAGAGCGCGTAAAGTTTCAAGCCGTGGGTGGCGTCCATCACGTTGAAAACCCGTTCCGGTTCGGGGATAAAAACGAACATGCCTTTCCACGGAAACCACATTCGCGCAAAGAGCAACGCCATTGCGCCCAAAGCGGTCACAAGTAAAATTGAAAAAATTAAACCAGAGCACCATTTGATGAACAACAATCGTATGCGCGAAATCGGGCGGCACAAAATCATGCGCAACGTTCCGTCCTCCGCTTCTTTCGCCACCATGTCACCGCCCACCAAGCAGGCGTAAAGCGGCATCAAAAATAAAATCTGCGGAAACAACATGATGA
>JBDSYB010000403.1:0-14849 GCA_039925885.1 Verrucomicrobiota bacterium | reverse complement strand
TACAAATATTTCGGCGATCCGGTTTACATTTATTCGTTAAAGGAAGGCATCAACGACGGGTTTCTCACGCCCTTCAAGGTCAAACGCATCAAGACCACGCTCGATGATTACATTTATACTTCCGACGACGACGTCATCGAGGGCGAAGTGGAGACGGGCCGGATTTACGAGGAACACGAATTCAACGTCACCATCGAAATCAAACAGCGCGAAGCCTATCGCGTGAAACTGATGATGGCAGAAATCAAGCAGAAGGAAAAGACGCTCGTCTTTTGCGCCACCCAAGCCCACGCCGCGCTTGTGCGCGATCTAATCAACCAGCAAAAACAAAGCAGCGACCCGAATTATTGCCAGCGCGTCACCGCCAACGACGGCGAGTTGGGCGAACAACATCTGCGCGATTTTCAGGACAACGAGAAAACGATCCCCACCATTCTAACCACGTCCAAAAAACTTTCGACCGGCGTGGATGCGCGCAACATTCGGAACATAGTCCTGTTGCGCCCCATAAAATCGATGATTGAGTTCAAGCAAATCATCGGGCGCGGCACACGTCTTTTTGAAGGCAAAGATTTTTTCACAATTTACGATTTCGTTGATGCCTACAAACATTTTGCCGATCCGGAATGGGACGGCGAACCGATTGAGCCGGAAACAAAAGACCCGCGTGGCCCCCGTGGCCCCGGCCCGGACGGACCGCCACCCGAGCCGCCGCCGCGCAGACAGAAAATCAGAATTAAATTGAGTGATGGGAAAGAACGCGAGCTGCAACACATGATTTCCACGTCGTTCTGGAGCGCGGACGGCAGACCGGTTTCAGCCCAGGAATTTTTGCAGAATCTTTACGGAGCGTTGCCGTCCTTTTTCGCAAGTGAAGCAGAATTGCGCACAATCTGGTCCAGCCCCATCACACGAAAAACGTTGCTTGATAAATTGGCGGATGCCGGTTTCGGCGCGGGCGAACTGGCCACGCTGCAATCGCTCGTCAACGCTGAGAAAAGCGATTTGTTCGACGTCCTGGAATACGTCGCCTACGCCACGCCGACCATCACCCGAGAAATGCGCGTTCAAGAAGCGCAGACCAACATCTTTGCGATGCTCAACGACAAACAAAAAGAGTTTTTGGAATTTGTTCTCTGCAAATATATTCAGGACGGGGTGGGCGAACTCGATCAGGAAAAGTTACCTGCGCTGCTCACCCAAAAATATCAAGCCTTGGAAGACGCCCAAACTCAACTCGGCAACGTCACCGCCATCCGCGCGACCTTCATCGAATTTCAAAAGCACCTCTACGAAAAGAAAGTCGCCTAAGCGTTGGGGCAGCAGTGAGCTAGTTCGAGCACCTACCACCATTCTAAATCCCTTCGCCGAGGTGGGACGGAATTTCATAGGAAGTTGCTACTTCATCGCCAAGCTCGTTTTCTTTTGAAAGAATCCGGTAGGTTTGAATTTGAAACGAAAGTTTTTTTCCATCGGCCAAATCAAGTCGCGAATAATCTTCTTTGCTGATACGCGATCGCACAACCAAGCCACTGGGCAGAACGATTTCCAGCCGTAACATCACACCTAAAAAGTAGGTGTGCCGTAGCGTGGCTTGATAACGGTATTCCTTGAGATCAGAGGAAACCTGCACTGCATAAGGCCGGAAACCGATGCGAAGTTTCTGGCCCTCAGAAAGCCCGTGCGCGGGAAATTCCAGTTCGTTCAACTTCGCCAAACCATCGCGCACTTCCAGTTCGAGAATGTTCATCACGCCGACAAAGCGCGCGACGAACTCGTTGGCGGGCTGTTCGTAAATTTCTCGCGGTGACCCAATTTGTTCGAGATGGCCTTTGGAAAAAATGACGATACGGTCGGACACTTCCATCGCTTCCTCCTGGTCGTGCGTGACGAAAAGCGTGGTCAACTTCAAGTCGTGATGAAGGTTGACGAGCCATTGCCGAAGGTCCTGGCGGATTTTCGCGTCCACTGCGCCAAAGGGTTCGTCGAGTAAAAGCAAATCCGGTTTGGGCGCGAGGGCGCGGGCAATGGCAATGCGCTGGCGTTGTCCACCGGAGAGCTGGTGCGGATAGCGCTTCTCCAAACCTTGCAATTCGAGAAGTTGAACGAGTTCTTCGACGCGCGTTTGAATGTCCGGCTTTTTCCACTTTTTAATTTTCAAACCAAACGCGATATTTTTGAAAACCGTCATGCTGTTGAAGAGCGCGTAACTTTGGAAAACAAAACCGATGTTGCGTTTTTGGACTGGAAGATCGTTGACGCGCTGGCCGTTGATAAAAATGTCGCCCTCGGTCGGCAGTTCCAACCCGCCAATCATTCTCAGCACAGTCGTTTTGCCGCCGCCGCTTGGTCCAAGGAGCGCGACCAGTTCACCGTCGCCCACGGAAAAGTTGACGTTTTTGACGGCAGAAACGTTGCCGAATTGTTTGCTGATATTACGTAATTCGATGCTCATTTTGAGGATGAAGCGTTGAAATCCTGCGCCTGTTTTTCACGTCGCTCAATTTTCCAAACCAGAAATGTTTTGATGGCCATTGTGAGCACGGCCAGAAAAGCCAGCAGGCTCGCCACGGCGAACGGGGCGGCGGGATCAAATTCGTTGGACAGTTTTTCCACGCGCAGCGGCAGCGTGTCTGTCAGCCCCGTGATGTGACCGGAGACGACGGAGACTGCGCCGAATTCTCCCATGGCGCGCGCGTTGCAAAGGATCACTCCGTAAAGAATCCCCCATTTAACAGAGGGCATCGTAATGTGCCAGAAGGTTTGCCAACCGCTGGCACCGAGGGTCATGGCGACTTGTTCCTGATCCGAGCCGGTGGCTTGCATGATGGGAATCAGTTCCCGCGCAACAAACGGAAACGTCACAAAAATTGTCGCCATCACAATGCCGGGAATGGCGAAAATTATTTTAATCCCGTGCGCTTGCAGAAAGGGGCCGAACAAACCGTTCGCTCCAAAAAGCAAAATAAACATCAAGCCGGACACGACGGGCGAAATGGAGAACGGCAAATCAATAAAGGTGAGCAACATTGCTTTGCCGCGAAACTCAAATTTCGCAACCGCCCACGATGCGGCGACTCCGAAAACCACGTTCAAAGGCACGCTGATGGCCGCGACGAGCAGCGTCAATCGAATGGCTGAACGCGTGTCGGGTTCTGCCAAAACTTTCAGATAATGCGGCAGACCTTTGGCGAAGGCCTGCGCGAAAACGTTGATGATGGGTAGAAATAGGAAGACGACCGAAAACGCCATGGCGATGCCAATGAGCAACCATTTCACAACCGCAGATTCCTCAGTGCTGCGTTGCGATGATCTGGTGCGCTCGATTTTTTCGTCAGTGGAACTCATGTTTTTGAAAATCGCGACGACCAGTTTTCCAGAATATTTACCGTTCCGAGAATCACGAATGAAATAATCATCAAGACGATCGCCAAGGCCATTGCGCCCGTGTAATCGTATTGCTCCAACCGCATGACGATCAGCTGCGGGGCAATCTCAGTTTGAAACGGAAGATTGCCGGAAATAAAAACAATCGACCCGTATTCTCCCAGCGAACGCGCAAAGGCCAGCGCGAATCCGGTGATGATGGTCGGCAGCAACGTCGGCAGGATTATTTGAAAAAAAGTTCGGAGACGACTTGATCCGAGAATGGCGGCGGCTTCTTCGACACTGCGATCAAAATGCTCCAAAACCGGTTGCAAGGTTCGGACCGTGAACGGCAGTCCGACAAACGTCAGCGCAATGACAATTCCCAACGGGGTGAACGCGCCTTTGATTCCGTGCGGCACGAGAAATTGGCCGAGCCAGCCATGGTCCGAAAATAAATTCGCCAGCGTGAGACCGGCAACCGCCGTGGGAAGCGCGAAGGGAAAGTCGATCAAGCCGTCAACGAATCGTTGTCCCGGAAATTTATAGCGGACCAAAACCCACGCCAGCAAACTTCCAAAAATGGCGTTGGCCAACGCGGCGATGAAGGACGCGCCCAGGCTGAGTTTGTAGGCGGCCATGGCGCGTTCGTTGGTGGCGAGTTCCCAAAATTCGCGCCACGAGAGTTGAAATGTTTTGATGACCAGTGCAGCGATGGGCAGAAGCACGATAATGCTCAAATAAAAAAGCGTGAAGCCGAGCGTCAGCCCGAAACCCGGGAGCGGATTGTGTTTTTTCCGGGACATGGCGCGCAGCATTTCTAACGGCGGCTTCGCGAAATTTCATCGAACAATCCGCCTTCGTTGAAATGTTTTTTCTGCGCTTTTTGCCAGCCGCCAAAAACTTCATCGATGGTAAACAGCTTCAGCTTGGGAAACGTTTTCTGATATTGATTGGCGATGGCAGCAGTGCGCGGACGAAAATAATGTTTGGCGGCGATTTCCTGCCCGGCGTCAGTGTAGAGAAATTGCAGATACGCTTCGGCAACTTTGCGGGTGCCGCGTTTGTCCACCACTTTGTCCACAATGCAAACAGGGGGTTCAGCAAGAATGCTGACGGACGGATAGACAATTTCATAATTCCCTTTGCCGAGTTCGTTCAAAGCGATCAGCGCTTCGTTTTCCCACGAAACCAAAACGTCGCCAATGCCGCGCTGAACAAAGGTCGTCGTTGCGCCCCGCGCTCCGGCATCCAGCACCGGAACATTTCGATATAGCTGTTCGATGAACTGTTTCGCTTTGGCTTCATCGCCGTTGTTCTTCTTTAAGGCGTAGCCATAGGCAGCGAGATAATTCCAGCGGGCGCCGCCGGAAGTTTTTGGATTCGGGGTGATAATACTGACGCCTTTTTTTACGAGATCGTCCCAGTCCTTGATGCGTTTCGGATTACCTTTTTTCACCAGAAAAATTACGGTCGAAGTGTAAGGAGAACTGTTTTCCGGCAAACGTTTTTGCCACTCTTTTGGAACGAGATTTCCCTTCTCAGAAAGTGCGTCAACGTCGTAGGCCAGGGCGAGCGTGACGACGTCCGCTTCCAAACCATCAATCACGGCGCGCGCTTGTTTGCCCGAGCCGGCGTGCGATTGTTTGATGGTGACCGTTTGACTCGTTTTTGTTTTCCACGCACTGGTGAAGGCAGCGTTGATCTCTTGATAAAATTCACGCGTCGGATCGTAGGAAACGTTCAGCAACGTGTCGTTTTTCTGTTGAGCAAAAGCGGCACAGGAAAAAAAGAGGCAGGCAAGAGATCGCCAACAAAATTTAAACTTCATGAATTTGTTTCAGGGATTTCAGTGTTTCAACCTTAGCGACAGGTCATCGACTTATTTTCGGAGCATTTCGATTTGCTCGACAGTATCGTCCGCCCTCAGCGCGGTGACGTGAAGCATGGCAATGGCAACAAATAATTTAAATTTCATCTAAGCGACGGTTATTAGGAAGGAAACCATTTTTCAGTCAACGCAATTTGAAGATTTAAAATCGATGCGAGCAAACAATTCGCTGTGACGTTTATTCAGCGATTGAAAAACCTTTGTTGACGTTCGGAAGGTCCGCAACGTCTTTGGCGCTCTGACCATAATTGCGGGATGTCGTTTCGCAGGGAATAATTCCGCAATGGCCACCGAGAGAGCGCCTTTTTATTTTGCAGACGCATCGTCGGCAAAATTGGCGAGAAACTTTTCTACGGGCAAACTTTGTTCATTCAGCACGCGCACTTGCGTCCAATCTTTTCCGGGCACGCCGTCACAAACTTTTTTGAATTCACCGGCAACTTCTTTGCGAGATTCGTTGAGCGGCCACTTCAGTTTTTGCTCCTGACAGGCGTTGCGCAGCGTTTTCCATTCTTTCAAAAAAACGTAACGGATGGGCAGGTGCGCGATGCGAACCCGCAAAACTTTCTCTGCGTCAGCATCTTTTTCCGCCGCTGCCTCAGCTTCGCGCCAGAGCGCCTCCGCCTGATTTAATGTTTTGAAATCCAGATACGGGGCAGGATCCTTGCGAATGTAGCAGGCGAGATAGAAATCTTTTGAAGCGGCGTAAAGTAATTCGAGATACTTGTAAATTGGTTTGGCCGCTTCATTGCCGTAGTAACCCTCCAGAAACTCGCGGATCAATTTTCTATCGTCCTGTTGCGGATTCCACATCAGTTGCGCCAAAACCCAACCGCGCATTTCGGCCATTTCAGAACCGTGTCCCGCGTAAGCTCCTTGCTCAAACAAACCTTTAACTTTGTGTTGTTGAAAAAAGCGAACGTTCGGCCCAAGCGTGAACCAGTTCGGGTGGGGGTGAACATAATGTTGGAACTCAGTGGTATAATCCCAAACGTAAAGTCGCGGACAAATCTCCGACCATCGTTTGATGTCGGCAGCAAAAGCGGCATTGACCGGCGCATCGAGCGGTTCGCGAAAATTACATTCGATGGAGCAAAGGCGGACGATGACATTGGGGCGCGGTTTGACCGTCTTGGGCGGTGTGCGCGTGTATTGATAAGCAAACGTGTCCACCGCGACCTTGGGAAATTCTTTTTCAATTTTTTCGGCGATATAATTGGCAAAGGTAAGCATCGTCCCGGCGTGGCTTCCTTCCGCGTCGTCGATCGCCTTGCAAGTCTCGCATTCGCACCATCCGGCGTGGTCGTTTTGCGTCACGGAAATAATCTGGCAATCGGGACATTCGCGCAGCCAATCTTTCACGCGCTCCACCATGAAATCGCGAAGTTTCGGGTTGGTCAGGCAAAGCTGCGCCTTTTCGCCCACGCGTTTTCCGTTAATCAAACTGAACCATTCGGGATGTTCGGCGAAATGCTTTTCCGGAGGAACCAGCGGATAAAATGTGTGGCAAAATCCTTTGTATTTGATGGAGCCGCCCATTTCTGGCGGGATGACCGAGTTTTCGTTGTTGGCCTGATTGTGCACCTTCCATGTTGGTTCAAAGGCAGGAAACCAATACGGTCCGCGATATTCAAAGGGCGGTTTGTAACGAACATCCAAATCGGGAATTTTTAACGAGGCTTGCTGCGGAATATTTGTCGCCCAGGGCATCCACCAACGGACGCCGCACTGCTCTTGAAGAAAACGATTCACGGCATAAATCGTCCCGCGCGGCCTTCCACCGGCGAGCAGCAATTTGCCACCTTTGACCCGCATGACGATCTCCTCGTCGCCCAACTTGCTGAAATCAATTTCCGGAAAAAATTGCGCTGCGAATTTTCCCGGCCCCACGACGATGGAACTTTCGGGAATTTTTTCCCCGCCCTTTTGAGTTTCAAATTTAGCGCCGGTTATTTGTTCCAGCGTTTTCGCCAACTCAACAGCGGCATTAATTTCCGTTTGGGTCGCGTCCGCCTGGCTTACGATCACGCAACCTGATTTGCCAGAACTTGCGATGGGAAACTCCGCGCGCGCGCTGTTCAATACGAAACAGAAGAGGAGAAAATAACAGAATCGATTCATGCAATATCTTGTGGTTCAAGTTTGCACAATGAAACTTGAAAATTTTAATATACGCTGGCTTGTTGCGGAAAATCTTGGCAAAACGCGACAATGTTTTACATCCGAATCATTTGCTCGCAATTTTTTTGTCTGCTTTTCGTTTTCAAGTTAACCGCATTCCCGTCTGTAGAACCTGGAACGCGCCTTCGTTACATCGCGATTAGTTCCAAGACCGACGCAGCGCCGCCGTTTGCCGCGCTCGATTTGTTTACGGATCAAGCCAGTTTTCACGCCACCTACGCCAAATTTTTGCGCGTTTGCTACAGCGTCGAACTCGAATACATGAAACGATTAAATTAAAACTATGGAGGTCAAACTTGGCATGACGGATTACCCCAGCTTCGCTCATGGCGGCTAAACTTTGATCAATTGAAAACCAAATTATGAAAACCACAAATGGCCCGGCTCCCGGCAAACCGGGCATCGCGCCACGCTGGACTTCCAGCGCCAAGGACGGCATCGGCACCGCCTACGCCACCAGTTCCAAAGTCTGGTTCACCCTGAGCCACGGCATCGTCAATGAACTCTACTTCCCGCACGTTGATTCGCCGAACACGCGCGACCTTCAATTTCTGATCACCGATGGAAAAACTTTCTGCCATGAAGAAAAAAGCGACCTCGATTATCAAACCGAATATCCCGAGGAAAATGCCTTGCTCTACAAGCTCACGAATACAGAACGAACAGGACGTTACCGACTCATCAAGGAAGTCATCGGAGATCCACATTCATCCGTGCTTTTGATCAACACGCGACTGGAAATTACAGATCCCACCTTGCGCGGGAAGTTGCGGCTCTTTGTCCTGCTCGCTCCGCATTTGAAAGGCACAGGCCAAAATAATTCCGCGCGTTGGCATCAGGCGGGTGGGAGGAAGCTGATCCATGCCTACCGCGAAGACATTCATCTGGTTTTAGGCTGCAACCCAGATTTTAACCGTCGTTCGGTAGGATACGCCGGATCGAGCGATGGCTGGCAGGACCTGATGGATAATTTTCAGATGGATTGGGAATTTGATCGCGTTGACGATGGCAACATCGCGCTCCTCGGCGAGGTTGATTTGTCCCAAGGAATGAATTTCACCGTGGCGGTCGCTTTTGGTTTCAGTGCGCAAAGCGCTTCGACGCAGCTTCTGCAAGCTTTGGCCACAAAGTTTTCACAACAGCGCAAAAAATACGTTACCCAGTGGCAGCGCACTCGAATGGAAATCGATTTAAGCGCCAATACTCAAGATGGAGCTTCGCTGGCGCGCTTGAGCCAATGCGTTTTACTCGCCCATGAAGACAAGAGTTTTCCCGGCGCGTTTGTGGCTTCACTCAGCATTCCCTGGGGTGAAACGAAAGACGATCGTGATCGAGGCGGGTATCATCTGGTCTGGACACGCGACATGGTGCAGACCGCCACAGCCTTGCTCGCCTGCGGCGAAACCGAGTCCCCGCTCCGATCCTTGATCTGGCTGGCTTCAATTCAGGGAGAAGATGGCGGTCTCCCTCAAAACAGTTCCATCTCGGGCGAACCATTTTGGAAGGGCATTCAGTTGGATGAGGTGGCCGTTCCAATTCTCCTCGCATGGCGATTGCAACGAGCAGGCGCTCTACGCGAATTTAATCCGTGGACCCTGGTATCACGAGCATCACGCTATTTGATCCAGCATGGCCCGGTCACGGCGCAGGAACGTTGGGAGGAAAATTCCGGCTACTCTCCATCAACATTGGCTGCAATAATTGCCTCTTTGGTTTGTGCTGCGGAATTTGCCCGTCAGGCAAAGAACGAGCCTGCCGCGCAATTTCTTTTGGACTATGCAGACTGGCTGGTCGCACATGTGGACGAATGGACGACAACCACTAAGGGCGACCTTGTTCCCGGAAAGCCGCGTCATTACATTCGCATCACTCCAGCCGATCCGGAAAATCCCGTGGAAGAGCCGAACTCCAATGCCGCCGAATTTCAGGTGGCCAATGGAGGCGGCATCCATCCGGCACGAAATATTGTTGGCGGAGATTTTCTGCAACTTGTCCGCCTCGGAGTTCGCGATCCGAACGATCCGCTCGTAATCGACTCTCTGGCGGTGCTCGATCAAACACTGAAACGTGATCTTCCCCAAGGGCCATGCTGGCGCCGCTACAACTTCGATGGCTACGGCCAGAAGCCGGACGGCAGCGCATTCGACGGAACGGGAGAAGGACGTTCGTGGCCGATTCTGACCGGTGAAAGGGGACACTACGAACTCGCCGCCGGACGCGACCCGTTGCCTTACATCGGTGCGATGGAAAAGTTTGCAAATTCTGGCGGTATGCTCCCCGAACAACTTTGGGATGCCGACGACTTGCCTGATGGAACAATGAAACGTGGTGGCCCGACCGGCTCGGCTATGCCTTTGTGTTGGGCGCATGCGGAATATCTGTCCCTGGTTCGGAGCCGCAAAGATGGAGTCTGCTTTGACCGCTTGGAACCAGTTTACCAACGCTACGTGAAGTCGAAAACCGGAAGCAAGTTTGAAATGTGGACCTTGACCCGCCAACTGCAAAAAATCTCCAAAGGCAAAACCTTGCGCATCATCACGGACTCACCGGCCAAAATTCATTGGACCTTTGACGACTGGGCCACAGTTCAAGATATCGAAACGCGCGATACCGGCCTGGATTGCTGGTTCGCTGATTTGCGCTCGGAGAAACTGAACAGTGGGGCTCGCATGTTATTCACCTTTTTATGGAAGGATCGTTGGGAGAAAAAGGATTTCCAAGTCAACGTTGAATAAAGACCCGCCGTTGCGCAGGCACCGCCGATTGGGAACAACCATCAAATTGAAAGCCGCCAACAAAACTTTGGCTCGCAGCCAGCCACAGCGCGCCATCGTTGAAGAAAATTTCCGACCGATCAAGCCGTAATCCGCGACGAAATCCTCAACCTCAAAGGTTAGGCACCACGCGATACTATCCATCGCAAACCACGTTCTGAATCTCTGACGGTTGTTGAAAATTCACCGGCACCAAGGCGGGCTGCTTGATGGGGATTTTCTTTCCACTGCTTTTCCCAATCGTCCAGTGATGGAACGGTGACTTCTGCGCCGGCAATGCCAGAGCAATTCGTAAAAGTCCCGACACTCAGAATTGGTATCTTGGAAACGATAGCAGTCGTGAATGGTCGAGTTCACAAATATCGAGAAATTCCGTGAGCGGCGAGGCATACCGAGTGGATACCCAAGGTAGTTAAAATGAAGTGGCGGAGAGAGAGGGATTCGAACCCTCGGTAGGATTTCTCCTACACAGGTTTAGCAAACCTGCGCTTTCGGCCACTCAGCCATCTCTCCTGCCTGCGAACATTGGAAAACGGTTTCAAAAATCTGTCACCGTGATTTGATACTACAGCAACGCGCAAAATGCCTGGAGAACAATCCCTAATCCAAGCTCGAATCGCTCTGCGCCCTCAAGGCAAATACTTTATTCGTGCCGTGCATCATGGCAAGCGGATTCGAGGAAGTTTGCGAGCCGACGAGCGGAGCAACTAACACAAAACCAAAAATAACTTTGCACAGGACTTTCGGACTTTAAATTTAACCATGGAAAAAATGTTGGCACCGGTCGGTCTAATTTGGAAAATAGAATCCATCGTCGAAGCGGTGAAGCTTGATGAGGTTTTCCAAACAGCTCAACCGCTGGAAGTTGAACTGGGCGCGGGCGATGGCTCCTTTCTCGTTAAATATGCGGCGCTGCATCCTGATCATAATTTCATCGGTGTGGAGCGATTGCTCGGGCGCTTGCGCAAAACCGAGAAAAAAGGGCTGCGCGCGAAGTTGATGAACCTGCGGCTCGCGCGGATGGAAGCTTCTTATTTCCTGGAATTTTTGCTGCCGAAAAAATCCATCGCCGCGTTGCATGTATATTTTCCCGATCCGTGGCCAAAGCGGAAGCACCGCAAAAATCGTTTGGTTAACGAGCGCTTCACTCAATTGGCCGGAGAAGTTTTAAAGTCAGGAGGAGCAATTTTCCTGCGGACAGACGACGAAGATTACTTTGCGCAGATGATCCAAGTGTTTAAAGCGAACCTAAATTTTGAAGAATTCCAGACTCCCGCCGCGTTGAGCGAGGTGGTGACAGACTTCGAGCGGAATTTTAATTTGCAAGGTGTGCCAACATTGCGGGCGGCCTACCGGCTTAAATAATTCGGCGCACACCCGAAGTTGGAAAACAATTTAAACATCAATCACCGGTCCACCGGAATCGTCATCGCGAGGAGAAGTTTTGCCGCGCTTGACCGAGATGCGGGAGTCACCCGAGCGCGTCAGAGAATTCAAGATCAGTGAAACCAGACTGATGACCAGTCCGCCGAAAAACGCCGCGCCAAATCCAGTTACATGGAAGTGAGATTCACCCAGTATTCTGCTGACGAGCAAAAGGAGAAAGGCGTTGATGACAAACATGAATAAACCAAGTGTGAAAACCAGCAAGGGCAGCGACAGGAAAAGGAGAAGCGGTCGCACGATGGCGTTGAGAATTCCGAGGACGAGCGCCGCCCCGAAGAGATCCAGGGGACTTTCGTAACGAATGCCGGGAATTGCATAGGTCGCGACCAGGACGGCAAGCGTATTGATCAGCCAGCGTTTTAAAAATGATTTCATTTTTCAGATCAAACATCCGGCAAAACCGCGCCAAAAACAAGAATGCCTCGATGGGTTTGCTTTGAAATCAGCCCGCTTGAATGCACAAAAATAGGGCCGTGGTTTTTGCGGTAAGACGAACTTTCTCAAGGCTGGCTGGAATCAAACTAAACTGTCCGGCTCCCAAGGTGATTTCCTTTTCGAGATGATGAATCGTCAGTTTGCCTTCAATCACCCCGAGGATTTGCATGGATCTGTCGGCCAATAATAAATTCGAGGCGGACGCAATTTGGCAAAGCGTCACGGAAAACAAAGGATCATTTGCCAATACTTGTTGCGCATCGGGCGCGATTTTTTTTTGAAAAACAAGGGATGGCTCGATGTCATTGAAATCAATGCTCTCCAAGGATTTTTCGATGTGCAGTTCCCGTGGCTGGCCGTGGGCGTCCCGGCGGTTCCAATCGAAAACGCGATAGGTGGTGTCGGAATTTTGTTGGATTTCAAAAATCACGTTGCCTGCACCGATTGCATGGACCCGGCCACTGGGCAGAAAAAGCGCATCGCCTTTTTTTACGGCAATGCGGTGAAAACATTTCTCCACCGTGGCATCTTTGATGCGCCGTTCAAATTCGGCTCGAGTGGTGCCGGGTTTAAGCCCGGCAAACAAATCGGCTTCCGATGTGGCGTGCGCCACATACCACATCTCGGTTTTGGGTTCGCCGCCCAATCGCAGGGCTTGAGCGGCAGGAGGGTGGACTTGCAAAGAAAGTTTCTGCTGCGCATCGAGGATTTTAATTAGAAGCGGAAAGCGGCCACTGGCAGAGGGTTGAACAGAACCGAGCAACGAGGCGCGATGATTGTCCATCAGCCAGCGAAGTGATTTCCCGATGAACGGGCCGTGGGCAATGATGCTTTCATCACTCGGTCGATCCGAAATTTCCCAGGATTCACCGATGGGAATATGGGGCGGCAGTTTCTTTTGGTAAAGGCTCTCGAGATTGCGCCCACCCCAGATTCGCTCTTTGAAAATGGGTTGAAAAGTTAAAGGATAAAGCATGTGCTTGCGGGAAAATAAAATCAGTTCGCCTGCAATTCCCGAACAGCCATCTCGCCGTTTTTTGTTTCTGAGAACCGGCCGTGGGAGCGGAATTTTTCGTAGCGGTTTTTGAGCCGCTGACTGGCGGAAGATTTTTGCAACCCCTCCAGATTTCGAAGTAAATGCTTTTTGAGTGTGTCGGCTGTTTGCTGAGGGTCTTGATGCGCGCCGCCCAGCGGTTCCGGGATAATCTCGTCCACCAGGTTCAACTCCAACAAATTTTTTGCGGTGATTTTTAAAGCTTCGGCGGCTTTGGGTGCGGCCGCCCGATCTTTCCAAAGAATTGCGGCGCAACCTTCGGGACTGATGACTGAATAGTAAGCGTTTTCAAGAATTAAAACACGATCCGCCACGCCAATTCCCACCGCCCCTCCGGACCCACCCTCGCCGATGATGACGCTGACAATCGGCACTTCAAACAGCATCATTTCCCGAAGATTTACGGCGATGGCCTCAGCAATGTGCCGCTCCTCCGCACCGATTCCTGGAAACGCGCCTGCCGTATCAATTAACGTGATAATGGGTAAACCGAATTTGTCCGCCATCTGCATCAGACGAAGCGCTTTCCGATAACCTTCGGGATAGGCGGAGCCGAAATTGCGCAGAATGTTTTCTTTGGTATCGCGGCCTTTTTGCGTACCGAGAACAACGACTTTGTGCGAACCCAACCGTGCAAATCCCCCGACAATCGCTCGATCATCAGCGTAACGGCGGTCGCCATGTAATTCCTGGAAATCCTGAAAAACGAGAGCCAGGTAATCCAGCGTGAACGGCCGTTTGGGGTGGCGCGAAATCTGGATACGTTGCCAGGGCGTGAGGTTGGAAAAAATTTCCCGGCGCGTTTCCTCAATTTTTTTCTCCATCGCGTTGATTTCTTCAGCGAAACTGACATCGATGGAATGCGTCTCGGGATGATTTTTTAATTCTTCAAGTTTTCGTTGCAGCTCCAAAACGGGTTTCTCGAAATCAAGCTGATGTTTCATGGCCTTAAACTTTAGGTTCCTTCGGGCGGACAGGCAATCGCGAATTCCGACACACGGTTGCAAGTTTTTATTCGTGCAGACTTTCCAGAATCTTAAATCCGCTTATGGTGTCGGAATGTTTGGAAGAATTTTTCTCTGCTCGTTGGCTGGGTTTGCCACCATTTCAATCCACGGAGTGAACCTCCCTCCGCCGCCTCTCAGGGAGTTTCGCGGAGCCTGGGTGCCATCGGTTGGAAATTCGCAGTGGCCTTCAAAGACGGGGTTGACCACTGCCGAACAGAAGGCGGAGTTAATCGCTATTTTGAACCGTGCCCAACAGTTGCAACTCAACGCGATTATTTTGCAGGTTCGGCCCGCTTGTGACGCTCTGTATGCTTCCAAGATCGAGCCTTGGTCAGAATACATGACGGGTGAAATGGGACGCGCGCCTTCACCTTTTTACGACCCGCTCGAGTTTGCCATTACTCAAGCACATCAGCGGGGCATCGAGCTTCATGCTTGGGTGAATCCATTTCGCGCCCACAATAATTTATCGAAATCGCCGATTTCCGCCAACCATGTCAGCAAAAAATATCCCGGAATGGTCGTGACCTATGGAAAATATCTTTGGCTCGATCCCGGGCAAAAAGCAGTTCACGACTATTCCCGGGCGGTAATTTTGGACATCCTGCGCCGCTATGACATTGATGGTTTGCACATGGATGATTATTTTTATCCTTACTTGGAGAAAGATGAAACCGGCAAAAAAAACCTTCCGT
>JBDSYB010000402.1:0-4596 GCA_039925885.1 Verrucomicrobiota bacterium | reverse complement strand
TTCCAATCGAAGTGGGTTGCGCGACCATGATGGGCTTCGGTCTTTTCGGAAGAAGTCGGGGGCGCGGTGCGGTGGTGATGATCGGTTCGGGCAAAAGATTTCCATTGGCGTCGGTGGGCGCATTGGGCATTTCCGGAGAACCGTTTTCCGCAGGCTTCGTCTCGGGAAGTTTCGCCACAGGCTTTCCAAGAATGTCCGCCGTGGTCGCGGCTTTAACTTCCTCCGCTGGAATAATTTCTTCAATTGGCGCGACGATTTTTTCCATCTCGCCCGATTTCGTTTTGGCAATTCGCGCCCCCGGTTTCGCTTGGGGCACACTCAAATCGCGCACCACGGGTTGCGGAACCGGCAAACCGTCCGTCCCCAATGCAAGTCTGTCTGGCCCGCCCGCGACGACAGCTTTTTCCGCTTTGGCTGCCTCCTGTTGCAACTTGCGCTCCTCTTTTTCCAACTCGCGTTTGCGTTTGGCCAACTCCTTTTCTTCAGGAGTCGCGTTGGGATCGAGGGCTAAACCGGGCGTCCATTTTTCCCGCAGCCATTCGCCGAGTTGAAAGTTCGTGAGGTTCAACAGCGCGAGTAAATAAAGCGTTAGAAAAATTATGGTCGCGCCGGTCAACCCAAAAGGTTTGCGAATGTATTTGTCCGCCAACATTCCCACCAATCCGCCCGCCTCGGTGTTCAAGCTCTCGTGCAACCCAGGAAACCACGACGAATAAAATCCGAGCAAGCCGAGCGTTGTCATAAATAAAACCGCCGCCCAAATCCAACGATGACGCAAATAGGAAAGAAATTGAAACAAGTAGCCCAGCCCAAACACGAACATGAGCAGCGGCGCTACAAACGCGCCCGCGCCAAAAACAAAAAACATTTTGTCAGCGACCCACGCGCCGATTGGCCCGCCGAGATTGTGCATCGTTTCGTTGGGCGGAACGGAATTTGCCGGGAGATCGCGCCGGTCGTGAGTGACGAGCGCAATCATCAAAAGGAGCGCGGACGCGATGAGTGCGATGCCGATGGTGTCGCTAAAACCACGGGTCGCAGGAGTGTTGTTAGAGTCTTTCCGAGCCATGCGCGGGAGAGTAGGGGAGGGCAGTTTAACTGCAAAGTTCAAAGTGCTTCGAGAGTGAAGCGCTTGTTCTTCTGCATTGAAGTTTGTCTTTCGGACGCTACGTTTGCTTATCGCTTATGGCTATTGAATCACGTTCCCGGTTCCAAAGAATCCAAGCGGAAGCACAGGCGTTGCTCAACGATACGCGCATCGCATCGCATACCGAAGCCGAGTTGCACTGGTTCCAACGCTTCGCGCATTTCTGGGTTTTAGTCATGAAAAGTTTCTGGGGCAATCGCTGCCCGGTGCGCGCGTCTGCCCTGGCTTATACCACTTTGCTGGCGCTTGTTCCGTTGCTGGCGGTGGCCATCAGCATTTCAACGGGCTTGCTCCAACGCAACGGTGAGGGTGGCAAACAACAAATCGAACAATTGCTGAACACCTTTGTCGCAAAAGTTGCGCCTCAACTCGACCTCGTCTCAAAAAATGAGCCGGGAGAAAATGGCCGCCAAAAAGTTGTTGAAGGTATCAGCGCCTACATTAACAACGTCAGCAGCGGCACGCTCGGAGCGACCGCCATCGTGGCGCTGGTTTTTATCGCCATCTCGCTCCTGAGCAACATCGAGGCGACCGTCAACGACATCTGGGGTATCAGCCAGGGGCGCACCTGGTTTGCGCGCATTGTTCAATATTGGGCGTTGATTACGCTGGGCCCAATCTTCGTTTTGATTGTGATGGGCTTGAACGTCGGCCCTTATTTTGAAACCACCAAACAAGTGATGGAAGTTTCGCCATTCTTCGGAAAAATCGTTTATCAAATTCTCCCGCTGTTTTTACTCATTATGGCTTTTGCTGGTTTTTATCAACTGATGCCCAACACCAAGGTTAACTGGCGCGCCGCCCTCGCTGGCGGAACGGTCGGCGGAATCCTGTGGCATTTGAACAATCTGTTTAGCGTTGTCTATTTCGGGCAGGTGGTGCGCAACAGCCAGATTTACGGCAAGCTCGTCATCGTGCCGGTGTTTCTCATTGGTATTTATTTCTCCTGGTTGATCGTTCTCTTTGGGGCGCAAGTGGCTTATGCCTATCAGAACCGCCGCGCTTACGTGCAAGAGCGCCAGGCAGAAAACGTGAACCAGCGCGGGCGCGAATTTATTGCGTTGAGGCTCATGACTTATCTCGCGCAACGTTTCCACACCCACGAATCTCCGCCCACTACTTGCGACATCGCCGAAGCCCTCTGTGTGCCCAGTCAATTGATCGGCAAAGTAATGGACCCTCTTTTGAAAACCAAACTTGTGCTGGAAGTCGCGACCAAGGCGCAGGATGACCGGGCCTATGCGCCCGGACGCCCGCTTGATCAAATTTCTTACCTCGATATTCTCGACGCCATTCGCGCCGGGCAAGGACAGGAAATGGAGACTCGCGAAGAGCCGACGCGGACTTTAGTGCGTGGAAAGTTCGATGAAATCCGCGATGCGGAACGCCGGGTGGCCGGAGGGATGACCTTGCAAGTTTTGGCAGAAATCGGTGATGCGGCGGACAAAATTGTCGTCGCCCCGTTGCAAGTCGCAAAATTGTAGGTAGCCCGCGTCGCGCTGCGACACCACAACTCGCAGCGCTAGTTGTAATATCAAAGCTGTGACACGAAATATCAGCCAGTAGGCTCGCTTCTGTTTTCTTGACTCTCCCGCGCGTCATCCCGACTCTCGACGCACTTTTATGATTATTGGCGTTCCAAAAGAAATCAAAGGCCAGGAATATCGCGTCGCGCTGCTTCCTTCGGCCGCCTACCAATTAATTAAGCGGGGCCACAAAGTGGTTGTCGAACACCACGCGGGGGCGGGCATTGGCTACGGCGACGCGGATTACGAAAGCGCAGGCGCAACCATTGTCAACGAACACGCGCACGTTTTTCAACAAGCGCAATTGATCGTCAAAGTTAAAGAGCCGCAGCCCTCGGAAATTTCCTTGCTGCGAAAAGATCAAATTCTTTTTACCTACCTTCACCTCGCCGCCGATAAAAGTTTGACGGAAGGACTTTTGCAATCGGGCGTGACCGGCATTGCCTACGAAACGATTGAAGTAAATCGCCGCCTCCCATTGCTTGAACCGATGAGCGAAATCGCCGGGCGCATGTCGATCTTGGTCGGCGGATATTTTCTGGCAAAACATTTTGGCGGCAGCGGCGTTTTGCTGGGTGGTGTTCCCGGAGTTTTGCCGGGGAAAGTCGTCGTGCTGGGCGGCGGCGCGTCTGGCATCAACGCCGCGCGCATGGGGCAGGGTTTGGGTGCGGACGTAACGATTCTTGAAGTCGATTTGGAACGGATGCGTTTTCTCGACATCACGCTCCACACCGCACACACGCTTTTTTCCAGCGAAGCGCATTTGATGGAACTTTTGCCCACGGTCGATTTGCTCATCGGCGCGGTTCTTGTGCCGGGTGCGAAAGCTCCCAAGTTAATTAATCGCGAAATGTTGCGCCGCATGAAACCCGGCAGTGTGCTCGTGGATATTGCGATTGACCAGGGCGGCTGCGCAGAAACTTCGCGCCCGACGACGCATGACAATCCCGTCTTTGTAGAAGAAGGAGTGACACATTATTGCGTGGCCAATATGCCCGGAGCTTACGCGCGCACGGCGACGCAGGCGTTGACCAACGTGACTTATCGCTACATCGAAATGCTGGCGGACCTGGGTTTGAACGACGCCTGCCAACGCCAACCCGCGCTTGTGGGAGGCATCAATGTCATGGGTGGAAAAGTGACGCACAAAGCCGTCGCCGAGGCGCACGGGATGAAATTTGAGAATGCGTTAAGCTGACCAATTTATTTTAGAACATTTTTTTTAAGTTTCTTTTTTAGACGGATCAACATTCGCAGCGCGGGATTATTCATCGTCGCGTTCGCCGTTACTTTTTTTCTCCCATCGACGCGGCGTTCGTTCCGGCAAACTGGTGTCAACCTTGGCGTAAAACGTTTCCTCGCCAAACATTTCGTCAACGGCTTTTTGAAATTCCAGCGAAGGCGTGACCCCAAATTTTTCGTGGGTTTCGACGAAGATGATTTCGCCGGTGGGTCGTCGGAGGCAAAGGAACAAAGGGCATTTTCCGGGAAAGCCCAAAGTGATCTCGCGAACCAGATCCAATTGGTCGCAAACAAAGTGCGCGGTGTTCAATCGCAAATGAACCTGCTTGGTGTATTTCTTGGGCGCGTCCTCCAGTGCCATCATTTCCTGCGGGAAAATTTTCGGTTTGTCCTCGCCGTTGTTCACTTCGCCGACGACCAGAACAGCCTTGTTCGTGACAAGCAGCCCGCGAAACTTGTCGTAGTTTTCGTTCATGCACAGGATTTGCACGGAGCCTTGCAAATCTTCCAACGTCACCAGCGCGTAGGGTTTTCCATTCTTTTTTGAAACGCCTTGCTGCACCGCGCCGATCAGCCCTCCGATGCGCGTCACGCTGCGATTTGGCAACGCGGCCAGATCGCTCGTTTTATGCAGTGCAAATTTTTGAAGCAGTGGCGCGTAGGGCGTGAGCGGATGGCCCG
>JBDSYB010000401.1:0-7340 GCA_039925885.1 Verrucomicrobiota bacterium | reverse complement strand
GAGTGAAAATCACCACGTTGTCGGTGGCGGGATTGTTGGGCGAAGCGATAAAGCGGATCAATTGTAACTCCTCTATAACTTCGCTGTTTGAATTTAAAGGCGGGCGCACCAGTTAGGTCGTCGGCTTGATCTAAAAAAATGAAATCTGTAGCATTGACCGCATTTCCACGGACGCAGTTGCGCCGTGGCGAAGTTAAAAAATTACGCACCACCGGCCGGGTGCCCGCTTCAATTTATGGGGGGCAAACTCAGCCGCAGAATTTGGAAATCGATATGGAAGAGTTGGAAGACCTCATCCACCACTCCGCCTCCGAAAATGTGTTGGTTGACCTTGCCGTCGAGAATGACCGCAAGCGCCTCGCCCTCGTTCAGGAAGTTCAACATCATCCGTTGAGCGGAAAAGTTTTGCATGTTGACCTTCACGAAGTCGCCGAAGATGAAAAGGTTACTATTATGGTGCCGGTGGAAAGTTCTGGCGAAGCGGTCGGCGTCAAAACGGGAGGCGGCGTTTTAGAGCATGTGCTTTTCAAAATTAAAGTGCGCGCATTGCCCAAAGATTTGCCGGACGTCATCACGATTGATGTCAGCAAGCTCGAGATCGGTCAATCCATTCATGTGGGCGACATCCAAGCAGCGGACGGCGTGGAAATTCTCGGTGACAAACATATCTCTGTGATGGCAGTGGCGGCACCGTTGACCGAGGCGCAAGAACTTGCCGCAGCTGCAGCAGCGGGCACGCCGGCTGAAGTCGAAATGACCAAGGAGAAAAAGGAAGATGGTACCGAAGGCGCGGCTCCCGCCAAGGCAGGAGAAAAAGCTGCGGCGGCTCCGAAAGCGGGCGACAAAGCCGCTGCTCCGAAAGCCGAAGAAAAAAAGCCGGCCGAAAAGAAAAAATAATTTTTCTTGTTGGTCTCGTAGTTCGAAACGAGCCGACGCAGCCCTCGCGTGGAAAGCATGTTTCTCATTGTCGGCCTGGGAAACCCCGGCAGGGAATACGCCAGAACGCGACACAACGCCGGATTTTTGGTGGTCGAAAAGTTGGCGGAGAATTGGAAGGCAGATTGGACTGCGGAGAAAAAGTTCAGTTCGCGTCTGGCAAAGATCGAGCGGGGCGGAAACAAATTTGTTTTATGCGAGCCGCAGACTTTTATGAATGCCAGCGGAACGGCCGTCAAAAGTTTGAGTGAGTATTTTCATTTGCGGCCGGAAAATATTTTGTTGGCGGTGGATGACGCGGATTTGCCGTTCGGAGAAATTCGATTGCGCGGCAGCGGAAGCAGCGGAGGGCATCACGGGTTGGAGTCGGTTGCCCAACATCTCGGCACCAGCGATTTTCCGAGATTGCGAATCGGTATTGGACGAAAAGACAGCGTTCGGCAAATAACGAATTATGTTTTGGGAAAGTTCGCCAAAGAAGAAACGGAATTGCTGGAAAAAATCCTAGCGCGGGCTGCGGAACAGATTGAATGCTGGGCTAGCGCAGGAATCGCCCGGGCGATGAATCAATTTAACGGCGTAGTTAACAAAGAAGAAAAAGGAAACTGAAAGTGAAAAGATACGAAGGATTGTTCATTTTGAACACCGCAGCAAAAGAAGAAGGCATCAAAGATGTCATCGACAAAATTTCCGCAGAGATTACTTCGGCGGGCGGCAAAGTCGAGACCGTGCAGAAGATGGATAAAAAGGCGTTTTCGCGCGTAGCGGACCGAAAGCACACGGCGGGATTTTATGTCAACGTGATTTTTGAGACCAAGCCGGAATCGTTGGCGCAATTGCGAACGCGCCTCAACGCCAGCGACGATATTTTTCGCGTGATTTTCACCAACTCCCCGGCTCTAAAAGACGAAGTCGCGAGCAAATAGTTGTTAAGTTATGGCTAGCTTCAACAAAGTCATTCTGATGGGCAATTTAACGCGCGATCCCGAATTGCGTTATACGCCTAAGGGGACGGCGATAGCTAAAATTGGTTTGGCGGTTAATCGCACTTGGAAGAATGAAGCTGGAGAAACCAAAGAAGAGGTGACCTTTGTAGATGTTGACTGTTTTGGTCGCACTGCTGAAAACGTGGGTCAATATATGCGTAAAGGCAGCGCAATGTTGATTGAAGGACGTCTCAAGCTCGATACGTGGGACGACAAACAAACCAATCAAAAGCGGAGCAAAATGGGTGTCGTGGCAGAAACGGTTCAATTTCTAGGATCGCCGCGCGGTGGTTCTGAAGGCGCACCCGCTGTAGAACGAAGCAGCCGGCCAGCCGCAACCAAACCGCCTGAATCTGCTTCTGATTCTGATGGTCCGCCTCCAGAGGAAGATGACGTTCCGTTTTAATTTTTTCCAAAAGGGCGTTTCGTTTCGCTTTCAATTTCAACTCTTAACATTTTCAATTATGGCAAAAACAGAAGTTATTCTCACACACAATATTGTCGGTCTCGGCGGTGAATCTGATCAGGTCAAAGTAGCTGCGGGTTACGCGCGCAACTATCTTTTCCCGCAAGGATTTGCCATTCCGTTGACGGGCGCTAACAAGCGGCGGATTGAATCGCTCAAGCAACGCCGCGCCGAGCGCGAGGCGCACGATCTCAACAGCATGACCGATCTCGCCAAAGGAATTTCCAAATTGATCTGCGTCGTCGCGATTAAAACAGGCGAGGACGGCAAGATGTTCGGCACAGTCACGGCAGGGATGATCGCCGACCAGCTTAAAACACAGTTCGATATTGCGCTGGACAAAAAGAAAGTTCATCTCGATCAACCCATCAAAACGCTCGGCGAACACGAAGTGGAACTGCGTCTCCATTCCGACGTGAAAAGCACATTGAAAGTGCGGGTGGAAAGCAGCAATCCGCCGGCGGAAAAAACGGAAGCGACTCCCGCAAAAGAAGCGCCCAAAACTCAATCTCGCGCCAAACGGGGCGAACAACAAGTTCACACCAGCGATCTGCCTCCTCGGACACCGCGCAAACCCCGCGCCAGCGCCAAATCGGAGAAGTCGTAAATTTTTAAAAAATCAAAAAAAGCAGGCTGAGTTCGTTCAGCCTGCTTTTTTTGTTGACCGTGCGAAATTTCCTCGCCTCGGAAAATTTAATGGTGATGTTTAATCTCTGTTTCCTGATAGAGAAAATTTTGCCATTTGCCGTTTCGTTTGACCCAGACCGATGACACCCGGGCCCAATGGGGTGTGAATGCTTCTCCTTTGAACGAGCCTTTAACTTTTACTTTGTAGCGCACGACCGCTGCCGTCGAATTGATCCGAATCACCTCCGGATTTTCCATTGCGTATTCGGTCACGACCAGATCCGGCAAAGTTCGTAACGCTTGCGCGCGGGTAATAATCTCACCATCGGCATCCTCGACGGAATAGGAATCCTCGGAAATCAATTCGCTCAATGCGGCCGTATCTCTTCGCTGGTAGGCATCCCAAACGCTTTTTTCTTTTGCAACCAGTGCGGCCGCGAATGGAGAACTTTTGACACCGGAAGGTTGGTCAACTTTTGATGAGACGCAACCGGCACCGATCATAATTACAAACAGACCTATAAAAACGCTTTTTTGCATGAACGCTTTTAACGAGATTGAGCGGCGAGCGCAATCATCAAGGCGGCACTACAAATAACGCCGTCACCAATCTTTTAGTTTGCGAGCGCCCGTCAACGGCTTTTTTTCCGGCGCAAAAATTAAAGCCCTATCCTCTTGTTTTTGCATGTCGAGAAACTGCCGCGCTTGTTCGGGTGTCATCTGTCCTGCGGCAAGCGCTGCGGCCTCCTGTTGTTTTTTTTCGTCGCCGGGTTTTGGTTCCTCACCTTGCTGCGGCTGATCTTTTTTCTGCTGCGCGTTCTTATTTTTTTCCTCCTGCGATTTTTTTTCCCCGTCTGATTTTTTTTCCTCCTGTTCAGAAGGATCCTTTTTCTGTGATTCATCTTGCGGTTTGGAAGGATCTTTTTTCTGATCCTTCGCATCATCGCTCTTCTGTTCCCCGGCTTTTTTGTTTTCCTTGTTTTCTGAAGAGTCCTTCTTGTCTTTGTCCTGCTTATTTTGGTCCTGCTTTTGATCTTTGGGTTGATCTTTTTTTTCCTGCTGTTGTTTTTTCAATTCCTCCAACTTCTTTTTCACAAACTCCAGGTTGTGTTTAGCGTCGGCGTCTTGCGCATCAAGCTTCAAGGAATTTTGGAAACTTTGCGCCGCGCTTTCCCATGCTTTTTGTTTGTGGTCCGGCTCCTGCGCCTGTTCACCGGCTTCAAATAAAGTGTTGCCCAGGTTGTAAAACGAACGCTGCTGCAATTTCAGATCGGGCGCGGCAGTCGCCTCGTTGAAAAACCGTTGCGCTTCTTCAAACTGCTTTGCTTTGTAGGCTGCGGTTCCGGCGTTGTAACTTAAACGCAAATCGTTGGTTTTCTCGCGACTCAATTTTTTGAATTCTTCGAGCGCAGTGTGAAAATTTCCGCCCTTGTATTCTTGCAAAGCTTGAGAAGGGGAACCGATTGCGGAAGACCCACAAAAAAGGCAAATTAAAACCACGCCCGCCGCAGCGGAAGGAATTTGATCTCCCGCAATCTTGGCGTTGCGAGCTGGTAAAATTCTTCTGCGATGCGGCAAAAATGTTTCCAGAACGAGCAACGCAATCGCAACGCCGAGCGGCCAATGAAACCGTTCGCGAGCCTGCCGGATAAGTTTAGTGGTTGAATCGGATTTTGGCAGCGGGGCGAGGCCACGCGCATAGAGAACCTCCATTGGTTTTGCGCCCTGCAACGGCAGATAAAATCCGTTGACCGCGATTTTTCGCAACAACGTTTCGTCAAGGCGCGATTTTACGGCATTGCCCGCATCATCTTTTAGAAACGATAATTTTCCCTGCTCGTCGGGAACACGAATCAATTCGCCCTCCGCCGTTCCCACCCCCATCGTGAAAATTCGCAGACCTTTTTTCGCCGCCGATTCCGCGGTGGAAATAGCGCTTTGATTATTCTCGTTTTCTTCTCCGTCCGAAAACAGCACCAGCACCTTATGATTGTCACTGCTTTTCCCAAAAGCAGTCAAAGCCGTTTGGATGGCCTCGGTGATGGCTGTGCCGCCCTGAGGAATGATGCCGACATCAAGCGTCTCAACGCTTTGCCGAAAAGCTTCTTCGTCAAGAGTGAGAGGGCATTGCAGAAAAGCAGATCCCGCGAAAGCCACAAGACCGAGGCGATCATTTTTAGACAGGCGCATTAAATCGAGCGCGGCCAGCTTGGCGCGGGTCAAACGATTCGGTGCCAGGTCCGCCGCCAACATGCTCCGCGACGTGTCGATGGCGACGACAATGTCCAAACCTTGCTGGCGCGATTCTTCGAGGGAAAATCCCCATTGCGGCCGCGCCATCGCTATCACCAGGAATACGACGGCCGCCACCAGCAAAATCAAACGAATCTTTTGACGTGTCTGTGAAACGCCGACCGTCAGATTGGCGAGCAGTCGGGATTGAACGAACTGCGCGATCAGTTTTTGTTTGGTGCGCCAGGCGAGAAATAACAAAACGCACAGAGGCGCTACCAAGAAAAGAAACAACCAAAAAAATTGGGGGCTGGCGAAATTCATAAAATAAAACAGGCGTCTCGGCTGTTCGGACTCAAAAAATCGCGGAGGGAAAGGCGGCACACTTGCACTACGTTCGTAAAATTCACGGCAGTTTCCTCCACACAGTCTGGCTTAAAATAATTTCCAGAAGCAAAACGACCAGCCCGGCGAAAATGACCCAGGCAAACAGCTCTTCGTATTGCCGGAACTTCTTCACCTCGAAATCGGTTTTTTCGAGCCGGTCAATTTCCGCGTAAATTTTTTTCAAATTTTCCGCGTTGTCAGCGCGAAAATATTTTCCGCCCGTGCGCGCAGAAATTTTCCCCAACGTGTCCTCGTCGATATCCACCGCGATTTGTTGATAGCCTTTCTGGCCAAACACGTTGGTGAAAGGCATCGGCGCAGTTCCGCGCGTGCCGACGCCGATGGTATAAACTTTAATTTTCAAAGTTTGCGCGACCTCAGCCGCTGTGAGGGGCGGAACTTTGCCCGCGTTGTTCTGGCCGTCGGTCATGAGTATGACAATTTTACTTTTCGATTGCTGATCGCGCAAACGGTTAAGGGCCGAGGTCAACCCGGATCCAATCGCCGTCCGGTCTTCAATCATCCCAAGTTGCAGGCGCTCCAAATTTTGCTGGAGAAAGTCATGGTCAAAAGTCAAGGGCGAAGCGACATATGCCCGTCCCGCGAAGGCGACCAGACCGACGCGATCCGCAGGGCGTTTTTGAATAAATTTTTGCAAAACATCTTTCGCAATAATGAGGCGATTGACGCGCTGCCCATTTAATTCAAAATCTTCAGAAGCCATGCTCCCCGAAAGATCGAGCGCAATAACGATGTCAATTCCACTGGCGCGAGTATTCGACTCGCCTTTGATGAAACGAGGTTGCGCGAGGGCGACGATCAAAACGGCGAGTGAAAGCCAGCGGAGCAGAAGAAGAATTTTTCCCGCGCGCGAACGGCTCAATCCGGAAATTGGTTTGACGAGTTGGACGGACGAGTAAAGAAATGCCGAGTTTTGCCCGCGCTTTCCCTGAAGCCAGGCCAGCACTGGAAGCAACAGTAGCAGTAATAAAAAAGCCGGATACGCGAAGGTCATTTCGTGGAGGCCAAAGTTGAAGAGCTGGAGTCAAGAGTGGACGGTTCGGTTTCATCAACCAGCCGCCCGGCGGAATTGTGAAGTTCGTGAAGTTCTGTTTGTGTAGGTTCGTAGCGGGCGAATTTCACCAAATCGCACCGCGATAAAAATTCACCCAACGTTTGCTTCTGATCGGGAGTCAGCAAATCGGTGTTTTGCAGTTCGTAAAGAAACTCTTCAGTGGTTCGCTCCGGGGCGCGAAAATTAAATCGTTCCTCCAGATACAATCGAATGGTGTCCGAAACCGCGACCGTAAACAACACCGGTTCAGCCTTTAGCGCCAGCGCCTGTTGCAATTTTTGCCGGGCACGTTCGTGAGGAAGAATAATCCGCTCCGGCAAAACAGCCGATTGTTTCTTCCGCCAAAAACGCCAGAGAATAAAAACAATTGTGACGACCAGCAAAAATCCGAGAGCGAGCCAAACCCAACGCCACGGATCGGGAATGTCTATAGGTGCCTTAATGTCGTGCAGCGTCAAATCCGCAACATTTGTCGCTGGAGAGTGAGCAGGAATGACGAGCGCTGAGTTACTGTTCATTTCACGCTGTTTGACCGGAAAATGAGTTGTGCGTTCATGCGAAACACTGTTTGGATAGTTTACAAAAGCCCGGGTTATTTAGAAGCAAACTCCGTCGGAAGTGCCGGTCCCGC
>JBDSYB010000400.1:0-9018 GCA_039925885.1 Verrucomicrobiota bacterium | reverse complement strand
CGATTTCCTACTGGTCAACCTGCGGTTTGTTCGGGAGGACGGACCGGCATCTTCGGCAAACAAACAAATCCGTGCGAGGCGATTAATGCGCCAATAAACCTGACCAACTCATCCAACCGGCTCGGCTTGACTATGTAACTGTTCGCCCACAAATCATACGCCCGCTGCACATCCACATCGCGGCACGAAGCGGTGAGAACGTGGACGATCAATTGTTTGAAAGTTTCGTCATTGCGAATCCATTTCAACACCTCGAACCCATTAAGACGCGGCATGTTTAAGTCGAGCAAAATAAGATCGGCAAGGGGATGGAGAGCGCGGTCGCGGTATTTTCCTTCGCCTTTCAAATAAGCAATAGCTTCCTCTCCGTCACAAACGTTTTGTAATCGGGCGGGGACCTGGGCCTTGTCGAGCGCCATCCGAAATAAAGTCGCGTCGTCCTGATTGTCTTCGACGAGGAGAATGTTGAGGGATGAGTTTGTCATGCGCGCGGCGCACATTGTGTATCCGTTTCCCCCCGAGTTTTCAACAGAATTCGTCCTGGATGGGAGAAATTCCGCGCCAGAAAGAAAAAGGGGCATCCTGTGAAGACGATTGATTATTTCCGCGAGAGATTTGAGATATTTTGCTTGTTCAAAATTGGGAAAGCATTTTTCTCGTTCCGTTTTTCCTAACGTCTTTTGTAAATTATTCTCCGAAAAACGCTTTTGTATTTGACCGCTGGTTTGATTTCCTTTACTCACCACGGACTCTACTGCGATTGCTCGTTTTTGATTTGAAAAAAATCGGGAAATCGCCGAAGAGATTGTTGTTCGAATGTTAAATTCAAAATCATTTTTGGCGGCTGACTTCGGCGCGGGCAGCTTGAAGATGGCCGAGTTCGAGCCGAACGAAGCGGGCGGCTTGCGCCTTCGCCAATACGGAGTCAAACCGCTGGGACTCGAAGGCTCCCAGGAAGCGACGCGCGAGTCGGCCATTCTGCACGCGATCCAACTGTTACTTTCGGAAAAACATTTCGGCTCCAAACAAATCAACGTTTGCGCGCCCGGTTTTCATGTTTTTTCAAAATTCGTAAAACTTCCACCCGTCGATACGGCCAAGGTCGCGCAAATCATTGAATACGAGGCGCGGCAAAATGTGCCGTTTCCGCTGGAAGAAGTGGTTTGGGATTATCAAATCCTGGGAACGACGGCCACGGGTGAACTGGAAGTTTTGCTGGTTGCGATCAAGACCGAAGTGGTGGAAGGACTTTTCCGCGCATCGGAAGGAGCCGGGTTGCGATTGAAGCTGGTGGATGTTTCGCCCGCCGCGTTGTGCAACGCGTTTCGCTATAATTATGGCGATCTGGAAGGTTGCACGATGTTGTTGGACATCGGCGCCAAGACGAGCAATTTGCTGTTTTTTGAAAAAGGAAAAGTTTATTCGCGCAGTATTAATATTGGCGCGAACTCAATCACGCAGGATTTCGCCAACGAATCGAAGCTTACTTTTCCCGAAGCCGACCAATTAAAAATCGAACAGGGATTCGTCAGTCTCGGCGGAGCTTATGAGGAGCCGGAAAATCCGCAACAGGCGGCCATTTCCAAAATCGCGCGGCAAGTAATGACGCGGTTGCATATTCAAGTCAACCAGACCAAACAATTTTATCGCGGGCAACAGGGCGGTTCGGAGCCGCAACGTTTATTCCTCTCCGGCGGCGCGTCCATCATGCCCTACACGGCGCAGTTCTTTTCCGAAAAACTGAATCTGCCGGTCGAATATTTCAATCCGTTCCGCAACATTCAGATCGATCCATCCGTGGATTTGGAAGAACTTTCCAAAACGGCCCATTCCTTCGGGGAAGTCGTTGGCCTGGGATTGCGCGACCTGGCCCATTGTCCGGTTGAATTAAACTTGATGCCGAAAAGTTCGATTCAGCGGCAGCAGTTTGGACAGAAAAAGCCTTACATCATCGCGTCCGTCTTCGCCATTGTGCTGGTAGTTTTTGCCATCGGCTGGTTTGAGAGTCAGGTCGCGGCCATTAAGGCGCAGGAATTGGAAAAAATCAAAACGCAGGTGGAACCGCTCCGGGTCAAGGAAGGCACTTTACGCACTGCCTTGGCCGAGCGCGACAAACTCAAGAGGGAAGCCGATCAGATGATGGGATTGGTAGATGATCGATTTTATTGGGCCGGTGTTTTGGTGGAACTGCGCCGCATTTTTGTGGAAACGGAAGCGAACGCCAAAACGAATTTAAACACAGAGGTTGGATTGTGGGTGGAAATTTTCGCTCCCGAGCTTCCGGCGGGCGGCGCTTATACGCCATCCGTTGGATCGCCGGACATGGCCCCGCCCGGAGCTTATCCTCCCGAACTGGGAGGTTTTGAAAACGGCCCTCGTCGAGGCATGATGCCGATGCCAATGGCAGGAGGTCCGACGCCCGGCCAACCGGCTGCGAGCGGCACCGGCACCGGCAACGAGATTTCGATTTTAAATTTTGTCTGCAAAGGCGTTAACCTCGACCGCATCTCGCCCACCGCGAACAAAGAAGTGGCCTACACGTTGGAAGCAGAAATAAAGAAAAGTCCGTTTTTTATAGACCAGCCGGTGCTGGGTGACATCAAAATTGAACCCACGACACCTTTGGTTTTTACTTTTAACCTGACCATTAAATTGAAACGGCCTTTTAAATTGTAGTATGTCCTGGATCAAAAGAAATTTACCATTTGTCATCGGGGGCGTGGCCGCGCTTTTGTTATTGGGTTTTGCCGCGTTCTATCTTTTCTCGAATTTGAAAAAAGATTCCGCCATGACGGAAGAATTGAACCAGCAAATTTCCGAATTGCGCCGGATTTATGATGCGCCTGTGCATCCTGGAACAGACGCCGTTGATAACATCGGCGCAGCTAAAAAAGAGCAGAAACGCGTGACGGAATTTTTGGTCGAAGCGCGCAAACTTTTTGTCCCGGTGTCGCCGTATCAAAAGACCGACGACCAGGGATTTAATAATCTTTTGCTCAACACGATTTACGAATTACAAACCGGCGCGAGCAACGCGGGAGTGGTTTTGCCGCCGCAATATTCTTTCACCTTTTTAGCCCAACGCGGGAAATTAACTTTCAAGCCAGGCAGCATCGAACCGTGGACGGCGCAGTTGAGTGAGATCAAAAGTATTTGCAACATCCTTTACGCAGCCCGCATCAACGCGCTGGAGGGGTTGCGTCGAGTGCCTGTTTCACTGGACGACGGTGGGACGCCCGATTATTTGACGACCACAGTGATAACAAATGATATTTCAATTGTTACGCCCTACGAGGTGACCTTTCGCAGTTTCAGTGGGGAACTAGGAGCGGTGATGGATGGAATTTTGCGTGCGACCAATTGTTTCATCGTCAAAACTTTGAACGTCGAACCGTCAAAATTTGTGCCCGGAATTGGTCCCGGTGGCCAGCCCCTTTCCCCAACTTCTGCTTTGCCGCCGGGAGCCGTGCCGACAGGACGATATCCCGTGGGATCGCGCTTTGATACGTCGCCGGATGGCCCGCCGGGATTTCGCCCTTTGGCGCCGCCGCCCACGGCTGTGACGGGAAGACCCGCAGTCGCTGGTGCGCCCTTGATTTTTCTGGGCGAACGACCGCTGCGCGTGACTCTATTGATAGATGTCGTCAAACTCAAACCTCAGCGTTAAGTCATGGAGTTTCTCAAAAAACATTACGAAAAGATTTTGTTGAGCGTGGTGCTGTTATGCCTGGCGCTGACTGCTGCGTGGTTCCCAGTTAAAATCAGCCACGAAAAAGAAAACGCCCAGAAATACAAATTTACTTTGACGGAGCCAAAAGAATTGAAGCCCATCGATTTGACGACCAATCAAGCGGCGTTGAAACGTTTGCAAAATCCGCCAACGGTTCTTCTTTCGGGCGGGCATAATCTTTTCAATCCTGTTACATGGAAATTAAAAAGCGATGGCACGTTTTTGAAAGTTCTTCGCGAAGGGGTCGATGCACTGTTGGTGACGAAGATACATCCCTTGCACATGGAGCTGAACTTCGAACGCGCCACGGCGGCCGGATATTGGATTGGGATTAAACGACTTGATAAAAAAAATCCGTCGTCGTATGCAAAGTTGAACGAGAAAAAAGAACTGTTCACCATCAAGGAAGTCAAAGGAGCCAATCCCGAAGAACCCGACGAACTCGTTCTTGAACTCGCTGAGAACCAACAAATGGTTACTCTTTCCAAAGGCAAACCTTTCCAGCGCGTGGAAGGTTACGCGGCGGATTTTCGGTATGAGCCTGACAATCTGACGTTCGTCAACAAGCGAATCAACGAAGTTATTACTTTCGGCGGCGACTCATATAAAATTATTGCCATCACTGAGAATGCCGCTAGAGTCCAGTCCATCTCGACAGACAAACGTGCAACAATACCATTGAAAAGTGCGCCCTAGTTTCATTGCTAATTTTAACAGCCTAAAAAATACCATGATCAAAGTCGTTCAAATATCACTCGGGTTCGCCCTCTTAACCAGCGCCCTTTCGGTTCGCGCTCAAATCAATCCCGCTTCCTTTGCAGAAGAAGAAGCGGTCAGGCGCCAGGAAGCGGCCATCACGCTCCACAATAAGCTTCTCGCCGCGCAGGAAGCGCAGCGCAAAGGATATTTGGTAGATGCTGGAAAACTTTTTCAGGAAGCGGTTTCCTTGTTTCCCAAAGTCGGGCCGGGTGTGCCTGCGGTCGAAGCGGAAAAGAGACAAGCGGTCAAAGGGTTGGTGGATATTCGTCTGCAGTTGGCCCGGGATGCGCAGCACCGGGGCAACTTGGTGGAAGCGAGCGAGCAGATCGCCGTCGCCCTGAAATGGGATCCAAAGAACGAGGAATTGATCCGATTCAAACGCGACAACGACAAGCTCATCGCCGCCAATGTCGGGAATGTTCCCAGCAAAGATACACTCTCCAAAATTCCGGATATCCAACGGGCGCAGATAGCCTCTGCCACTTTGGTGCAAGACGGTAAACTTTTGTTGGAAGCCGGCAAACTGGATGAGGCCGATGCCAAACTTACTTTGGCCATTCAACAAGATTCAGCCAATACCTCCGCTTTCTACTACAAGAATCTCGTTAAAGAAAAACGTTATAAGTTCAGTTCGCAGGTTCGTGAACAATCAGCTAAAAGCGCCTTGGTGGAAGTGCAGAAGGCATGGGAGCCAGCCATCAAGCGTGATGCGTTGCAAATCCCCAATCCGGCGGCGCGCACCAACCTTATCTACACGAGCAAAGGCCGTCAGGCGATCAAATCAAAGTTGGATCGCATCCGCTTGAATGAAGTTCTCTTTGAAGGATTGCCACTCGGAGAAGTGCTTAAATCATTGCGGGATGAGTCGAAAAAACGCGATCCGGAAGGCGGCGGAATAAATTTCATGTTTAATCCTCATGCCAATGTATTCGTAGCCCCAGCGGCCATTGCGAATCCTGCGGATCCAACAGCGGCCGTTTTTACTCCAGCTCCGGCCGCTCCCGTGGATTTGAACACTGTGACTGTCCATATCAGCCCCGCTCTGACAGATATTCGTCTGGCGGATGTGCTTGACGCAATTGTGCAAGTATCCGACCAGCCAATTGAATATAAGATCGAAGATTACGCGGTGATTTTTTCTCCAAAAGCTCCCGAGGGTGTGACGCTCTACACGCGGGTTTTCAAAGTAAATCCCAATACGTTTCAGCAGGGTTTGGAAAGTGTTTCAGCTCTCAGTCTGTCCATCAGTTCTGGCAGTAGCGGCGGTGGTGGCGGAGGCGGTGGTGGGGGCGGAGGTGGTGGCGGAGGTGGTGGCGGTGGACAGGGGGAAGGGATTTTCTCCATTCCTCGAGTTTCTATCGCACAGTCCACGGGCGGTCAGGGTGGAGGCGGTGGTGGGGGGACTGCTGGCACTGGTCTAATCGGCGTGAGCAAGACTAACTTGACATCGAACATCAACTTGCTGGTGCGAGAATTTTTCACAGCGGCTGGCGTGGATTTTGGTGCTGTGGCAGGAGGCGGAGGACTGGGTGCCGGTCCGGGTCTTGTAACTCAAAATGGTAAAGCGGTATTTTTTAATGATCGCACCGGATTACTGATGGTGCGTGCTTCCTTGCAGGATTTAGAAATTATCCAAACGGCCATTGAAACGCTAAACGCCGATCCGCCACAAGTAACCGTCGAGGCGAAGTTCGTGGAGATCAGCCAGGATGATTCCAAAGCTTTGGGTTTTGATTGGTTCCTTGGCAACACGCTTTTAAATAATGGCCGAATCGGTGCCCAAGGCGGC
Organism: Verrucomicrobiota bacterium; assembly: GCA_039925885.1. Lineage (GTDB taxonomy): Bacteria > Verrucomicrobiota > Verrucomicrobiia > Limisphaerales > CANJXF01 > CANJXF01. Next base: position 2,740 of record JBDSYB010000400.1, on the reverse strand, counting down.
ACTGCGCCGTCTTTCCAAGGCGCTCCCTCAGCCGGAAACCCGAGCGGTTTCTTCCCCGGGCCGGCGATTCCAACGGGCGACCCGTTTACGCCGTTTATTGGCGGAATCTCCCCGTCTGGTGCGGACTCCTTGCTCACCTCAGGTTTAACTGGAAATAGCACCATCCCAGCGATTGGAACCATCACGGGAATTTTAACAGACCCGCAATTTCGAGTTGTGATTCGTGCATTGGAACAACGGGCGGGCGCAGACATTTTATCCGCTCCCAAAGCTACCACTCTCAGTGGTCGTCAGGCACAGATCTCTGTTTTGGATTTGGTTCGCGTGGTTGTCGGTGTTGATTTGCAGCAAAGTGGTAGTGGCGGCGGTGGAAATACTGGCGGCAATGGCAATGGCAACGGCAATGGCAATAACAGTCCGGGAGTCATCGGATCGACCATCACCTACACAACTCAAACTTTGCCTTTCGGCCCGGTTTTGGACGTGCTTCCTTCGGTTTCGGCGGATGGATATTCCATTCAAATGACCCTGATTCCTACTATCACGGAATTTGTTGGGTATGACGACCCGGGTGCATTCGTTCCTCAGGCCCAATCAGTCGGCGGTGCCACGGTCGGGATTCCCTTGACGGCGCAATTGCCGTTGCCACGTCTTCGTTTGCGTCAGATCACGACTAGTTGCAACGTTTGGGACGGCCAGACGATCATGCTCGGCGGCTTGCTCACCGACAATGTCAACAAGATCAAAGATAAAGTTCCCATTCTGGGTGATCTGCCATTTGTCGGACGACTTTTCCGCAGCGAATCCTCTTCGTCGGTGAAAAGGAATCTGATGATTTTCGTCACTCCAACGATCATTGATCCCGCTGGCAATCGAATTCACGCCGATGAGGAAATGCCTTTCGCGCGCGTTTCGATTCCCGTGCAACCTGCGCCGGTTATCACGCAATAATGAAGGGTGTCCGAGCGTTTCGGTAAAAAGGCGCTGAGGTCTTGCTTCTGCGAATGACGCGCGTGCCGGAAATGCCGAATAGTTTGAAAAGGCTTTTGATTGTTGATGGCCATGCGTATGCGTATCGCGCTTTTTATGCGATCCGGAATTTAAGTTCGCCCAGTGGGAAGGGGACGAACGCCATTTATGGCTTTATCAAAATGCTGGTGAAAATGCAGTCCCAGGTTCGGCCAACGCATCTGATAATCGTCTGGGACGGCGGGTTGGCTCAGGAGCGAATGCAGTTGCTCCCGGAATATAAAGCGCAGCGAGTGGAGATGCCGTCGGAGTTGGAGCGGCAGCTTGATGAAATTATCGAGTATCTTGGGGCGGCCAGCATAACTTCGTGGTGCGAAGACGGCGTGGAAGCGGACGATTTCATTGCCACCATTGCGAAAGAGGCTGTTGCGGTCGGAATGCCGGTGGTGATTGCGAGCGCCGATAAGGATTTTATGCAGTTAGTGGGGCCGGAAGTTTCGCTTCTGAATCCAAATGACAAATCCGAAGTTTTGTGGAACGACGCGCGCGTTCGAGAGAAATCCGGCGTGGCGCCATCGCAAATTGTAGATTGGTTGAGCCTGATTGGCGATAGCGTGGATAATATTCCGGGCGTCACTGGCGTCGGCCCGAAGACGGCCACGGATTTGTTGCAGCAATTTGGTTCGTTGCAGGAAATTTATCAACGACTTGGCGAAGTTAAATCCGATCGGTTGCGCGAGAACCTGCGGGCGTCCGCTGATTTAGTTCAGCGCAATCGAAAGCTGATCTGTTTGCGCGACGATTTGCCGTGTGAGTTCGCTCTGGAAAAATTTGAAGCCAGGCCGCCGAAGGTCGAGGCCTTGCGCGAGTTGTTCAACGGCTGGGGATTTAAAAAATTATTGCAGGAAATGGAGTCGGCCGAAGTAAAGCAAAGCGATCTTTTTGCGGCGACGAATGTGTGAAGGTGAATAAATTTATGAGACGTGAAAAATTTTCCAGAAATCCAGACCAATTAATCAAGAAAGCGTGGACAAAAAATTGCGCTGGTGATACACTCCCTGAAATCATTATGTCTTTACTGCTGACCATCCGCGAGCGGTTTATCGTGCCTGCTGTTTTACTGGCATCGCCCTTCCTTGTTTTCGGCGAAGCAACTGTCAATCCGTCGGGAACTGAATATTCCGCGGCGGGCGCGCTTCCCGGCGACCAGCTTCACTCCAGCGTTTCGCTGGATCAGAATGGCGGCTATATCGTCTGGGACGATAACGCCAGCGACAAATCTGGTTCAGGCATTTCCTGTGTTCGCCTCAATTCCAGTTACAACAAGATCTCTGCATTTACAGTCAATAAGTTTACCAAGGGCGATCAACGCAAGCCCCAGGTGCAACTGCTGAAAAATGGCGGGGCAATCGTAGTTTGGCAGGGAGTTGGCCTTAAAGGGCACGATATATTTGCGCGGATTTTAAAACCAGACGGAACTTTTCAGACTTCGGATGTTCGCGTCAATACCTACATCAAAGACGAGCAGACTGAACCGGTCGTGACTGCTTTGCCCGACGGCGGCGCAATGATCGCTTGGAAAAGTATTGGTCAGGATGGAAGCATGGCGGGTATTTACGCGCGTAAGATTTCTGCGGAAGGAACCCTCGCTCAGCCGGAAGTTTTAATAAACCTGGCAACCGCTTTCAATCAACGCTCGCCCAGCTTAACTACCCTCGCGAACGGAAACGTGGCGATAACCTGGATTTCTGAACAAGAACGTTTTCAAAGT
>JBDSYB010000399.1:0-7632 GCA_039925885.1 Verrucomicrobiota bacterium | reverse complement strand
TCCGGCGATTCCAGGGACAAATCTTCTTTGCACGCGAAAAAGCGAATGAATGGTCGGCGCTTCTGTGTTTCGTGATCACGCATTGTTCCGCGCAACATCGGGTAGCGCGATTCGAGTGCGTCGAGCACCGCGCCGGCCGTCACCGGATGTGCGACTTCAATCTGCACATCGCCCTCCACACCCGCAAGAGTGCGCAAATGAAATGGAAGGACGACGTGGATCATGGCAGCGTTTGAACTTCGACCGACAACACCGCTGGCAAATCGCGCACAATGGAATTCCACGAATCGCCACTGTCCGCTGAGCAATAAACCTGTCCGCCAGTCGTGCCAAAATAAATTCCGCACGAATCCAGCGAATCCACCGCCATCGCATCACGCAGCACATTCACGTAACAATCTTTTTGCGGCAAACCTTTCGTGAGCGCTTCCCATTCGTTGCCGCCCGTGCGACTGCGATAGACGCGCAACTTTCCGTCCGGCGGAAAATGTTCCGAATCACTTTTAATCGGCACGACGTAAATGGTTTCCGGCTCGTGCGCGTGAACATCAATGGGAAAACCAAAATCGCTCGGCAAGTTTCCGCTGACTTCGCTCCACGAATCACCCGCGTCATCGCTGCGCATCACGTCCCAATGTTTTTGCATGAACAACGTTTCCGGTCGTGCTGGATGCATGGCAATCCGATGCACGCAATGTCCGACTTCCGCATCAGGATCGGGCAATTCGTATTGCGACTTCAACCCTCGATTGATCGGCTTCCAGGTTTTGCCGCCGTCGTCCGTGCGAAACGCGCCCGCCGCCGAGATAGCGATAAAAATTCTCTGCGGATTTTTTGGATCGAGTAAAATCGTGTGCAAACACATTCCGCCCGCGCCCGGTTGCCAGAGTTGACCTTTCGTGTGGCGAAGGCCGGAAAGTTCCTTCCAATTTTTTCCGCCATCCGTCGATTTGAAAAGCGCCGCATCTTCCACTCCAGCGAAAACCGTATCAGGATCTGTGAGCGAAGGTTCGAGATGCCAGACACGCTTGAATTCCCACGGATGTTGCGTGCCGTCATACCATTTGTGCGTGCCGACTTCGCCGTCATACACAAACTTGTTGCTCTCAGCTTTGGGCATTCCCTCCGACCCGACCAAATCGGCGGGATTGCTTCCGGGGGTTTGCCACGTTTTGCCGCCGTCATCGGAACGCTGAATAATCTGCCCGAACCATCCACTCGTTTGCGACGCGTAAATGCGATTCGGCTCCACCGGCGAACCTTTGAGGTGATACATTTCCCAGCCCGCAAAAAGCGGCCCACTCACTTCCCAATTTTTCCGCGCGCCATCCGAATTCAAAATAAACGCGCCCTTTTTCGTCCCGACCAATACTCGTACTTTTCTCATAGTTTCACTTTTGGTTTCAAGTTTATGATTTCTCTCAATCCCTAATAACGACGAACAAGTTCTTTAGGAGATCAACACCTGCCTTCTCTCCTTTTTAATCAAAACCTTCCTCGCGCTCAATCAAAACTCTCCGATGAAATCGCAAATGAGACAACAGGTCTGGAATGTCCCGGCAAAACTCCTTAGCCTTCACACCAGATGTCGCATCAACCGGAAAATATTCCCGCCGGAACCCAGGTCGTCGCGTGCGCTGAAGTGCGCGGGACGAAAAATTCCCTCGTCCATTCACGCGGCGCGGTTGGCATCGTGACCCGCACTCCGGCAGTCGCAGGAGAAAAATTCATCGTCCGCTTTCCCGATGGGTTTGAAACCTCGTTCGACCGCTCGCAATTTGAAGTCTTAAACATTTCAAAGACCGCCTCGACGACGTGAACACCGGTTCCCCTCGCCCATCAGATGGGAGAGGGGTTAGGGGAGAGGGTTGCTCCGATTTTGACCTCGAACAACTCATCATCTACCGCTGCGTCATCGGCTCGCGCGCGTATGGATTGGACACCGATGATTCCGACACCGACCGGCGCGGCATTTATCTCGCGCCTGCCGAATTGCAATGGTCGATCTTCGGCGCGCCAGAACAATTCGAGGACAACGCCACGCAAAGCTGCTATTGGGAATTGCAGAAATTTCTCACGATGGCGCTCAAGGCGAATCCCAATATTCTGGAATGTCTCTATTCGCCGCTGGTGGAAAAGGTGACTCCGCTCGGCGAAGAATTGCTGGCGATGCGCGCGAAATTTCTTTCGCAAATGATTTTCCAAACCTTCAACGGCTACGCGATGTCGCAGTTCAAAAAGATCGAGCAAGACATCCGCAATTCCGGGCAGATCAAATGGAAACACGCGATGCACCTGTTGCGCCTGCTGCTCACCGGCGCGGCGACCTTGCGCGAATCCCGCGTCCCCGTGCGCGTCGAAGCGCATCGCGAAAAACTGCTCGCCGTCAAACGCGGCGAACTGCCGTGGGCCGAACTGGACGCCTGGCGCAAGGAACTCCATCACGATTTTGAACACGCGCTGACGGAAACTAAACTGCCGGAACGCCCTGATTACGAAGCGGCGAATCAATTTCTGATTAAAGCGCGGCGGGAAATGGCAACCTCGATCCACTTTTAAACGGGCGCGCCTGCTGACATGATATTGGCAAAGGTGATTGCATGAACATCAAGGACACCATCGCCGTGATCAACCAGATGCAAGCCGATGGCGTCATCGAGCGTTACGCCATTGGCGGCGCGGTGGGCGCAACCTTCTATCTTGAACCTGTGGCCACGCTTGATGTGGCTATCTTCATCACCTTTCGCCCTGAAGTCGGAAAACTCATTGCCAGCCCGCAGCCGATTTTTGATTACCTCAAAGCGCATGGCGGCAAAATGGAAGGTGAATACATCGTCGTTGCCGGATGGCCGGTGCAATTCCTGCCCGCCGCCAATCCACTGATCGAGGAAGCCCTGACGCAAGCCGTTGAAAAAAATGTCGCCAATACATCCGCGCGCGTGTTCACCGCCGAACATCTGGCCGTGATTGCGCTCCAGACAGGTCGCGCCAAGGACAAAGCTCGAGTGCTCCAATTTATTGAAACCGAGGCGCTTGATCCCGCGCGATTTCAAGCCATTATTTCCCGGCACAAATTGTTGGAATCGTGGCAACATTTTGAAAAACAATTTCTCACCGACGCACCATGACATTCGACCTCGCCAAAATCCGGCAGAGCAAACGTGAATTCCGGCAACGCCTCGCCGCCCTGCCGATTGAAGAAAAGCTGGCCATGCTGGATGCCTTGCGCGAACGCACCCTTGCCATTCGCCCGACGACGCCCACACCGGAAGAAGGCTGGCTGCATGAACAACCTCCGTCATACCGGGTTGAAGCGAAGAAATTAGAATGAAGATACACTGCGGCGAACTGCCGTTGGGCCGAAGAGATGTCTAGCGAAAAAAACTCCATCGCGATTTTGAACACGCGCTTACGGAAACTAAATTGTCGGAACGACCGGATTACGAAGCGGCGAATCAATTTCTGATCAAAGCGCGCCGGGAGATTGTGGCCATCTGATCTTTTTTTATAACTCCATAAACTCGCGATAAAAGTTGGTCAGACAATTCAAAAATTATTGACGAGACGAAATTGGAAAGTGCAAATCTTTAGATGCTCAATCATGATTGCACCGCGTCCATGTCAGAAGCGGAACTATGAATCTTAAAGCAGAACTCCAGAACTACGGGGTTTCCCACCGTAGCGTTCGGACGTTTGGGACATCAACCCAAGCGGATTTGCTGGATTACCTCGATTTGATTGAACCGCGTGGGCCGCAAGGCGTATTTCCTGACGGGGTTGCTGAAAGCCAGGGACGCCCGCTCCTTTTTTTTGTCAACGAAAGCCGCCTTGCCCAATCGCCGACGGAAAAAGAAGTCCAACTTCAGAACATGCGCCGCAGCCTCGCTTGTCGGGGTGATCGCGCTTATCTCGCCCGTATCCGTCCGGGAGAATTATTGGTTACGCCTGTCAGCCTCACTGACCGAACTTTCCATTGGCAACCGTACAAACCCGGCAGCGGCGAGGCGCTCACATTTTTTTCACGTCTCGCGCTTGGGCACTACGACGGCAAAGGCAAGCCGGATGATGCTGACTTTATTTTTAAGGAAATGCTTCGCGTCCTTGAAAGTGGCATCGACCGAATCACAAAACAAATTGGTTGGACGGATGTTCTTTCGTTAGTTGGGCGGGCGCTGTTCTTTCGTTTTCTACGCGACCGCCAAATTGTCACTGAAGACGACAAGGTTCGTATCGCGCCGAAAGCGGACGCTCTGCTTGCCTGCTTCGACAATGCTCAAAACGCTTACGATACTTGTCGATGGCTCGACAAAACTTTCAACGGCGACTTCCTTCCTCTTTCGGATGGCGGCAATCGCGCCTTTTTCGACAACATTGCTCATCGATCCAAACTGGTTTTTGATCATCTGAGGGCCATCGTCCACGGCTTGGAACCGATCGGTGCAAACGATTACCAAACGAGATTGAAATTGAAGTGGAGCGACTTCGATTTTGCGCACATCCCCATCGGGTTGCTCAGCCAAGTGTACGAAGCCTTTTGTTGGAAATGGGATCCTACAGCAGGCGAAACCAGCGTCCACTATACGCCACGCAACATTGCCGCAACGCTGGTAGATGAGGTATTTGATCAGCTTCCCAATGCCCACCAAGCTCGCGTGCTTGACCCGGCCTGCGGTGCATCCGTCTTCCTCGTTCTTGCTTTGCGGCGACTCTATCGCGAGCGGTGGAAACATGACGGCAAACGCCCCGGCACAAAGGTCATTCGTGAACTGCTGGAAAAGAAAATCACTGGCTTCGACATCAGCGACTCCGCTCTAAAACTTTCTGCACTGAGTCTTTATCTCACGGCCATCGAGTTAGATCCGAAGCCGATCCCGCCAGAAGGTCTGAAGTTTCGATCACTCCGCAACCGTGTGCTTTTCTCCACACGCGGCGTGAAAGATCCCAAAACCGGCATAGTAATTGGAAGTCTCGGCTCCCGTATTGGTAAACGGTTCGATGGCCAATTCGACCTGATTCTGAGCAATCCCCCGTGGACGAGCATCCCGAAAAAGCAAGTTACCGAGAAAACAAAAGAAGAGGCAGATCATTTGGAGACTGTAGCAGAGGCGTTGGATAAGGTGAGTAAAGCCGTCATTGGTCGGAAACATGAGGCGCTGGCGAAAGAATATCGAAATCCAGACCGAGTGCCTGATCTTCCGTTCCTCTGGAAATCCACTGAATGGTGCAAGCCGGATGGGCGTATTGCGATGGCTCTGCCCACTCGAATCCTGTTCAAACAGGAAGAAATTCCGCATCGCGCCTGCGAAACAATTTTTCGATTGATCGAAGTCACTGGCATCATCAATGGCTCGAACCTTTCTGACACGGAAGTTTGGCCCGGAATGTCGCAACCGTTCATGCTGATGTTTGCACGCAATCGTGTCCCGAAGCCGAGTCACACGGTCAGTTTCATCACGCCGCATTATGACATCGTGCTGAATCGCGAGGGGGAATTCCGCATTGATTCAAAGTCGGCCCATCGACTCGAAGTTGGCGTAGCGCTCGAAGAATCATGGCTGTGGAAGACCCTGGCTGTTGGGACATCGCTTGACGTTGAAGTCGTTCGGAAGCTGAAATCAATTGGCGGACATCCTCTTCGAGAATACTGGGAGACTGATTTAAAATTAGTGAGCAGCAATGGCTACCAGGTAAAGGAAAAGCAAACGCAAAAGGACGCTAAGCCTCTAAAGATTTTACCTAATTTGGACTCGACTGAACTGTTTCGGTTTGTGGTAGACGCGAACAGTTTGGCTATGTTTTCTCGCAACACAGCGTTTCGCCCCCGATTGCGCAAGCGGGACAAAGATAAATTACGCGTCTTCCGTGGTCCACTGACACTGGTAAAAGAGGCTCCTGGAGCGGATCGAACGAAGGGCTGGGCGCTTCTTAGTTTCTCAGACGTTGCATACAGCGAAAGTTTTAACGGCTATTCTGCAGCAGGGCATAACTATCCTGAGATGCTTGTCCGATACCTTCATCTGTTCGTCCACAGTTTTGTTTGGTTGCATTATGCACTGATGACTAGCCCGAAGTTCGGCGCGGAGAGACGCCGGTTCTACAAGGCCGATTTGGACGAATGTCCGTTTATTCCGTTGGAAAAATTAAGCAACGAACAACGGAATACGGCGATTGGACTTTCAAAACGATTGGTATCCGAAGATCACGACGTCTTTGAAGACATCGACGCATTCTTCGGAAACCTTTATGACCTCGACGAGTTTGACCGTGAAGTGATCCGCGACACAATTTCCGTCAGCCTGCCCTATGATGAATCACGTGACCGGGCTTGCACGCCACCAATTCCCTTCGAGCGCGAGGTGTTCCGACGGCGGCTTGAAACGGTACTGCGTCCATTTTTAAAAGTACTCGGCAAACAACCCCATGTGACAGCGTGGAAGCCAACTAATGCTTTTCTAAAAACTAACGCGCCATTTGGCATTCTCTTTATTGGCGAAAAAGGACACACCGTTGCCGCGTCGGATGAGTTGTCCCAAGAACTGATTGTGAGTCTCGCGAACGACACGGGATGCACACGGATTATTCAAAAGGTGGATGGTGGTCTGCTTGTGGGCATCCTGAGCCAATACCGTTACTGGACGCCGAGTCGCGCGCGATTGCTCGGCGCGGAAATCGTCCGCCAGCACATGAGTGTTTTTGAGGACTGACACATGGCTCAAGGTTTTTACGAAAATAATCTCGAACTGCCGCATCCACCAATTTCGTTGTCTGTTTTTCTCGTCGTTGAAGCCGCCCTGCGCGCAACTTGGGATCTGATGCGAACTAAGCCGAATCCAAATCTTCAACTGCTGAGCGAGGATGAAGACCCTGTGACCTGCGAATTGAGCGAGAGGATGTGTAACGAGGTTTTTAACCGAGGCGTGGTGGATGGCTTTGACCGCAGTTTGTTTGCAAAGCCAACGCGCGAATCGAAACTCAAAAACTACAACGGCAAAAACCAGGATAAGATGCCAGATTTATTGATTGACCTCGTGGATCGTCCAGTGGTCCGAATTCCCGCGCAGGACTGGCTTTTCGTCGAGTGCAAACCTGTGCAATCGGGCCGTTCCGCTGGTGCCCACTATTGCGACAAAGGCATCATCCGATTTGTGCGCGGTGATTATGCGTGGGCAATGCCGAGCGCATTGATGGTTGGATACGTGACCGAAAACTATACTCTTTCCAAGAAGCTCATAGTTGCTTTGAAGAAACGCAAATCCACGCTCCCCACACTGGATTTTCCAACACCGTGCGCGCATTCACCGGTCACAAGGTGGAGTGAACCCGTACATATCAGTAAGCACGGGCGCACATTCCGATACGACGAGACGAATCGACCAGCACCGCCGATTGTCATTCGCCATCTTTGGTTAAGGCGCGACTGAGATGACCATTGACCCACGCCTTCATCGCATCGTCACGGCGCAGCCGTATCCGCTGTTGTTCGCTACGATCAGCGGGGCGCATCTTTACGGGTGTGGCTTCCCAAGCCCGCCTCAAGTCGGGTGCCCATTAAGAGACGTTCGCTTCGCGAATTGAGGTCCTTCGCCGGATTCGGATTTTGATTTGCGTGGCGCGCATGTGTTGCCGCTCGAA
>JBDSYB010000398.1:0-27271 GCA_039925885.1 Verrucomicrobiota bacterium | reverse complement strand
CCCGTGAGTTCCTGTTTTTCATCGCACGGGCGGGACGCCCGTGCCACTACGGAAGCATCGGATGTCGGCAAACGCGTCGCGTCATCAATTCCTTCGATGATAAATTCATCACCCTCCGCGCGAGCGTGAATTGTGTAGCGGCGATGCAAACCGTCCGCTAGGAGTTTTCGGAGCAGACCTTCGCGGGTAAAATGTTCCGGCGGATGAAAAACCGGATAATGCAGTTGCCCGAACTTGATTTCCAAATTGCATTTCTCCGCCACTTCAAGCGTGTTTTTCACCGCATCGGGCGTCTCGTTGAACAGCGCTTTCATCTCCTCCGCCGACCGCAGAAAAAATTGTTCCGGCTGATATTTCATCCGCTTCGCGTCTTCCAGATGGGTCTGCGTGCCAATGCAAATGAGGCAATCGTGCGCGTGAGAATCGCCTTTATTAACGTAATGAACGTCGTTGGTGCAAACGAGTTTAAGCCCAAATTCTTTCGCCCACGGAATGAGTTGCCGGTTCACTTTGGCCTGTTCCGAGATGCCGTGATTCTGCAATTCCAAATAAAAATTTTCCGCGCCCAAAGTTTGTTTAAACCAATCCAGCGCCTCCCGCGCTTTGGGTAATTGATCTTTGGAAATGAGTTCCGGAATTTCGCTGGCGAGGCAACCCGACAACGCGATCAAACCTTCTTTGTGCGCGGCTAAAATTTCTTTGTCGATGCGCGGCTTGTAATAGAAGCCTTCGAGATGCGCAGCCGTAGCGAGCTTGACCAGGTTTTGGTAACCGACTTCGTCCTTTGCCAGGAGAACAAGATGATTATAAATATCGCGACTGCCGCTGGAATTGCTCGATTTTTTTTCGAGACGGCTTCCCGGGGCAACGTAAACTTCGCAACCGATGATTGGTTTAATGCCTCGCTCCCGCGCCGCCTTGTAAAAATCTATCGCGCCGTAAAGCACGCCATGATCGGTGATGCTCAAGGCGGGAAATTTTAATTCATGCGCTTTCTCCACCAGCTTGTCCAGACGGCACGCGCCATCGAGCAAAGAAAACTCGGTGTGCAAATGGAGATGAACAAAATCCGCGTGCTGCGACATGAGGCAAATTTACTTCGCGAAGTAATTGCTCGGCAAGCGAAACAGAAACTATTCGCTGCGCGCAGAGACTTTGGAATGGCCGCGCTGTGCGTCTCTCGTTTCTTTTGCGGTCGGCAAGTTGAGAAAATCTATCACGTCCAAAATGTTTACTTTTTCCCGGGCGTCTTCGGTTTGTGCCGCAACTTCATTGAGCGTGGCAATGGCGTCACGATTACCAAATTGGATAAGAGCATCCAATGCCGCTTGACGAACATTCGGGTTTGGATTTCGCAGCTCGGCGAGAATTTCTTCAAACGCTCGTCCATCATCGGTAGAGCCGAGAATTTCCAGTTTTTGAATGGATTCTTCCACTGACTCGGTTTGCACGGGTTGCCCGAAGAGGGGGTTGGAAGTCGGGGCATGAACATTATAGGACTTCTTCGAAAGGACGGTTTTTTTCAGGGGCGGCGAGGGTTGGCTCTCGGTTAAAGGGTTGGTGCTCGCCTGCGCAGAGCGTGTTTTTTTATTGGCAACAATGAGGGCGAAGACGACGGCCAACGCAACAGTGAAAATAAGGATAAATTTAATTCTCACGTTGCCTGAAAGTTAGGGAAGGAACTTGGGCGCCCCGATTGTTACGAAGCCTTTGATGGGCGCGACGAACACCCCAGCTGAACGCATTTCCCCGACGCCGTCAGATCGAATCGCCGTAGTCGTCACCGGCGTCTTTACGCTGCTGATCATTTTTGAACTTGCGAGCTGTGTTTCTTTGGAAAAGACCTTCAGCGTCAAATCCACTCCGTTTGGATCCGCATTGAATGAGTTGAAACGAAAATGGTCGATGGCGTAATAGGCCGCGCTTCTGAAAGCACCCGATGGATATTTGGAAGTGACCACATAATTATCAGCCTGCGTAATCGTGAAAAGATCGGTCACGTCAGTTTGCGTTGCGCCTTTGCGCGCAAAAATTTGCGGCAAACTGTTGGTATCGTCCGGGTGATCGACCATCACTAAAATGCCGTTGGTGAAATCCTGGCTTTTAACAAGGCTGATTTCTTCCAAAAAATCTTTGGTGGTTTTTCGAAATGGAATCGCTTGCGCGTCACCTTTGGGATTTTTGCTCTGTGTATATCCGCTCAATGCGATATTGATGATGCGCTCGGATTGAGCGGCGTGTGCGCTCAACACGGCGCCCAGTAGCGTGGCCAGCGCCACGAAATATGTTTTTCCAGTTTTCATATAATTTTGTTTCGTTCTGGTTTTGCCGAAGCCAACCTGCAACGTCCTAAGCAAAGATCAGGCCATCAGGTAATCTCGTAGCGGCACGCGGGGTGTTCGCCCGAGAAATTGTTCTATAAGTGTCTGTTGTGTTGACACCTTATCCAAAAAAAGAAGTATGACATGCGACGATGAACAACCTTAAAGCAGTCTTGAAATTCGGATGGCCCTACTTGAGCCGCTACAAAGGACGGCTCATGGCTGGAATTTTATTTGGCATTTTGTTCGGACTTTCCAATGGCGCCTTCATTTGGGCGGTCGGAACTTTGACGGAACGCCTTTCGCCGGAGACGGAACAACTGTCCACTTTTCACAAACAAAAAAAACTGCCGAATTTTTTTCAGAACCAATTTGGCGGGGTGAAACTGAAGCTGGAAAATATCAGAAAGAACGTAGATGAATTTATTGATCCATGGTTGCCCAAAGCGAAAAGTGCGTTCACCTGGCAGCGCATAGTGGGCGGATTGCTCTTTTTGCCGCTGCTCGCTTTGCTGCTCAGTGCGACCGACTACGCTGCAGATTATTTCATGGGCTGGGTCACCGAGCGCGTTATCAATGATTTGCGCATTGATGTTTTGGCCAAGCTAAACACCCTTTCGCTCGACTATTTTAATCGATCGACCACAGGCGATTTGATTACTCGCATCAACGTCGATACGGCCAATCTTCACAAGGCGCTCAAAGATAGTTGCGGCGATCTGGTCAAAGGCGTTTTTCAATCTCTGGCCGCGATTGTTTTTCTTTGCGCGATTGATTGGCGGCTCACGTTGTTCACGCTCGTTTTTCTGCCCGTTTGTTTATTTCCGTTACTAATTCTGGGACGGAAAGCGCGGCGAGCGAGTCGTTCCAGCCGCAAAGCCAGCGTCTCTCAAAGCAGCATGTTGGTCGAGATGCTCACCGGCATCCGTGTAATCAAAGCCTTCAATCTCGAGAAACATGAAATGGCTCGTTACCGCGAGGATTCCAAACGGCTCGTCCATCACGGAATGAAAAATGTGCAGGCCAAAGGGTTGACCAATCCATTGATTCAAGTGGTGTCGATGTTTGGAATGGGCGTGCTCATCGTTTATATTTTTTACACCGGGCAGACCACTGCTGAGATGGTCAGTTTTTTAACGGGTCTTGTTTTATTCTATGTTCCGATCAAACGAATAGCGGGCGTTCACCTGAATATGTCGCAAGCGGGCGCGGGCATCGAACGTTTGGTCGAAACTCTTCACGAAGAACCAACCGTGCGGGAACCCCTTGACCCAAAACCGTTGAAACATTTTCGCAACGAACTTGCGCTGGAAAATTCCAGTTTTTCCTACGGAGACAAAACTGTCTTGCACAATATCGATTTGAAAATTCCTTACGGATTCAAACTCGGCGTTGCAGGCGAGAGTGGATCAGGCAAAAGCACGTTGGTCAATTTGCTCTTCCGGTTCTACGATCCCACCGGCGGTGTCATAAAAATTGATGGACTCGATTTGCGAGAAATCTCTGTCACCGACTTGCGGCAGCAAATGGCTTTGGTCAGCCAGGAAATTGTCCTTTTCAACAAATCAGTCGCCGAAAATATTGAGAACGGAAAACTCGGCGCCACCCGCGGGGAAATTGAAGCCGCCGCCAAGGCCGCTTTTGCTCACGACTTTATTTTACAATTGCCCCTTGGCTACGACACCATGATTGGAGAGCGCGGCGTGACGCTTTCCGGCGGCCAGAGGCAGCGGCTCGCCATTGCCCGCGCCTTTATTCGCAATGCGCCCATTTTGGTCCTCGACGAAGCCACCGCCTCTCTCGACTCGCAATCCGAGGCTGAAGTGCAGGTCGCCATTGAAAACCTCGAACAAAATCGCACCGTGATTTGCGTTGCACACCGCCTCTCCACTCTGGCGAACATGGATTCCATCATCGTTTTGTCCGCAGGGAAAATTATCGAGCAAGGCGGCTTTTCAGAATTATTAGAAGCCAAAGGTGCATTCGCCGCCATGGCCCGCCGCCAAGGAATTCAGTTCACCCCGGCTGAACGTTGAAAATGGATTCGGAGATTGCCTTCAACTTCCTGTGGCGTTTTAAAAATCTTTTCCGTAACTTCGCCCCATGAATTGGCAAGATAAAGTCGTCCTGGTCACCGGCGGAACAGGCTCATTTGGTAAAAAATTTACGGAAATTTTACTGCGCGATTGTCGCCCAAAAAAACTTATAATTTTCAGCCGCGACGAATTGAAGCAGCACGAGATGCAGCAACAATTTCCCGCCAATGCCAATTTGCCGCTGCGTTTTTTTATAGGCGATGTTCGTGATCGCGAACGGTTGCAACGCGCTTTTCACGGCGTCGATATTGTTGTCCACGCCGCCGCGCTCAAGCAAGTCCCAGCCTGCGAATATAATCCATTTGAAGCAATCTTAACGAACGTGATGGGCGCAAAAAACATCATCGACGCTGCGATTGATCAAGGCGTGAAAAAGGTTCTCGCCCTCAGCACGGATAAAGCGGTCAACCCCGTCAACCTCTACGGAGCCACCAAGCTTTGTTCGGAAAAATTATTCGTCCAGGGCAATGCTTACGCGGGAGGAACGGGCACTTCGTTTAGTTGCGTGCGCTACGGAAACGTCGTCGGTAGCCGCGGCAGCGTCATCCCGCTTTTCCAGCAGCAGCGCAAAAACGGCAAAATCACTATCACCGATTCCCGCATGACCCGTTTCTGGATCACGCTCGAACAAGGGGTGCGCTTTGTCATCAATTGCATCGAGAAAATGCACGGCGGTGAAGTGTTTGTCCCAAAGATTCCCAGCATGAATATCATGGATTTGGCCAAGGCCGTTGCGCCTGAATGTCAGATTGAAAACGTCGGAATCCGTCCCGGCGAAAAATTGCACGAAGTTCTCGTTTCCGAAGACGAAGCGCGCAACACCGTCGAACTGGACGAAATGTTTGTCGTCCTTCAGCCATATCATCCGCGCTGGGTGGAAAAAAATTGGAGCCACGGGAAAAAGTCGCCCCAGGATTTCCGCTACGGCAGCGACAACAACACCCAATGGCTGAAGGAAACAGACCTTCAAAAACTCTCCGCAGAAGTTGGATGAGCCGGTCGTCTCAAATTCGGAATTCAGAATTCAGAATTCAAAATTCAGAATATTTGCCGTACGGACGGCAATCCATCAGCGAAAAAGATATTCGAGCCGTGGTCGCCGTGATGCGCTCCGATTGGCTCACGCAAGGTCCCGCCATTGAGGAATTTGAAAACAAAGTCGCCGATTATTGCGGCGCGAGATATGCGGTTGCCGTGTCGAATGCCACCGCTGCGCTTCATCTCGGCTGTTTGGCGCTGGGCCTTCAAAACGACGATTTGCTTTGGACCTCGCCGAACACGTTCGTTGCCTCTGCGAATTGCGCTTTGTATTGCGGCGCGGACGTGGATTTTGTGGACATCGATCCGCACACCTGCAATTTGAGCGTCGAAAAATTGGAAGAAAAACTCGTCGCCGCTCAGAAAAAAAACAGACTGCCCAAGATCGTTGTGCCGGTTCATTTCGCGGGTCGTTCGTGTGAAATGGAAAAAATCTTTCGGCTTTCCAGGAAGTACGGTTTCCGCGTTCTTGAAGATGCGTCGCACGCCGTCGGGGGAAGATACCGACATCAACCCATCGGCAGTTGCGATTTTTCAGACCTGTGTGTTTTCAGTTTTCACCCTGTGAAAATTATCACAACGGGCGAAGGCGGGATGATTTTGACCAATAAAAAAGGGTTGTTTGAAAAACTGATTCGCCTGCGCTCCCACGGTATCACTCGCCAGAAAAATTTGATGGCCAAATCGTCGGCTGGCCCGTGGTATTACGAACAAATTGAACTCGGGTTTAATTATCGCCTCACGGATTTCCAAGCCGCACTCGGCATTTCGCAAATGGAACGACTCGACAAATTCGTTTCTCGCCGTCAGCGCCTCGCCCGCCGTTACGACAAGCTTTTGAACAACTTGCCGTTGAGGTTGCCGCAACAAAAATCCCATTCTGCATCGAGTTGGCATCTTTACGTCATTCGTTTGCAATTGGACAAAATTTCCAAAACGCGCCGGGAAATTTTTGAAGTGTTGCGAGCGGAAAATATCGGCGTCAATGTCCATTACATTCCCGTTCACACACAACCGTTTTATCGGAAACTTGGTTTTAAAGACGGCGACTTTCCCGCAGCCGAAAAACATTATTCCGAGGCGATCAGTCTGCCGCTTTTCGCCGATCTGAGTAATCGGGAGCAAGACCGCGTCGTGACCGCTCTCAGAAAAATTCTGCAATGAAAACTGTCGCCATCGTCCAGGCGCGTTCCAACTCGACCCGTTTGCCGCGAAAAATTTTTCTGCCACTGGGAACGCGCTCCGTTCTGGGACACGTCATCGTTCGTCTGCAAGCCTGCGCTCGAATCGATGAAGTGATTGTGGCGACCACGGATCGAGATTGCGACGACGCTGTTTGCGAGGAAGCGGTCCATTGGAATGTGAAAATTTTTCGGGGTAGCGAGAACGACGTTCTCGCGCGTTATTATTTTGCGGCCCGAGAACATCAGGCGAAAACAATTGTACGGGTCACCGCTGACTGCCCGTTGATCGAACCTAAACTCATAGATGAAATGATTGTCGCATTCGAGTTATCGAAGCAGTCCCCGCAACAGATTGACTTTTTCGCAAACAGCCTCGTGAAAACATTTCAGCACGGATTGGATGCGGAAATTTTTACTTTTGCCGCCTTGGATCGCGCTTTTCAGGAAGCAACCTCGGTGCGCGACCGTGAACACGTTTCTCCTTTCATGCGCGATCCGAAAAACAAATTCCGCACCCATAACTTTGCTTCGCCGGTTGATTTCTCCACCCACCGATGGACGCTGGACACGCCGCAGGATTACGACTTTCTCCGAAAAATTTTTAACGCGCTCGATCGAGGTCCGGTTTTTTCTGCAACCGCTGTTTTAAAATTTTTGGAACAGTCCGGTTTGATGGAGCAAAGTTCAATTTACAAACCCGGCACGCGCGAACTTAAATCCACGACTGTCGGAAAATCGTGAAATTCTCCATCGTCATTCGCGCGGACGCCTCGCTGCAAATCGGCGGCGGTCACATCATGCGCACCCTCGCGCTGGCAGAGGAATTGCGTCGAAAGGAAATCGACGTTCGATATGTTTGCCGCGATTTGCGGGGCAATCTTTGTTCCATTATTGAACAGGCTGGTTTTCCGGTGCATCTCTTGCCTGCGCTGCCACAACAATATTTTCCTGCTGCGTCGGAGCCGACTCACGCCAAGTGGCTCGAAACATCATGGGAAATTGATGCGCAGCAGACTGCCTACGCCATTAAATCATCGGTCCAAAAAGCGGATTGGTTAATTGTCGATCACTACTCACTGGCGGCACCGTGGGAAACCGCGCTTCGCACTCACGCTAAACGAATCATGGTGATCGACGATCTGGCTGACCGTCCGCACAACTGCGATTTGCTGCTTGATCAAACATTTACTGAAAATGCCTCCGCGCGTTACGAGCGACTGATCGAGAAAACACCGCTGTTGCTCGGGCCAAAATTTGCGCTGCTCCGCCGTGAATTTTACCAGAGGCGCAAAACTCTTTCTGCTCGCTCAGGTGCGTTAAAAACTATTTTGATTTTTTTCGGCACGGTCGATGCCTCCAACCAAACAATCAAAGCAATTGAAGCGATTCGTCTTTTGCGCGCCAGCGACCTATCCGTTCACGTCGTCGTTGGCACAACCAACCCGCATCGCGAAAAAATTCGCGCCGAGTGCGAAGACATGCCCAATGTTCATTTTCAAAGCCCGGCAGAAAACCTCGTCGAGTTGATGGCGACCGCCGACCTCGCGATTGGCGCAGCGGGCACGACGAGTTGGGAACGATGCTGTCTGGGGTTGCCCGCCATCGTTGTCCAACTTGCGGAAAATCAAAAATTAATTTGTGAGAAACTCGGCGTCGCGGGAGCAATTTTATTTCAAGGCGCTAAGGAAAATGTTTCCGCCGAGAATCTTGCCGGCACAATTGAGGAATTGCGGCACCAACCTGAAAAACTACGCGCCATAAGCCAGCGAGCGTGGGAGATTACGGATGGTTGGGGGGCGCAACGAGTTGCTTGCTGGCTCGGACCACTCCGTTTAAGCCGCGCCACTTTGGACGACGCCAAAATTCTTTGGGAATGGGCCAACGACCCCAGCGTTCGTCAAAATGCTTTTCAAACGGAGCCTATCCCATGGACCGCGCATCTTGGTTGGATGGAAAAAAAATTGCGTTCGTTTGACACTTTTATCTGGATTGCCCGTGACGAAGAAAAATGTATTGGCCAGATGCGGATTGATGTCAGCGGGAACTCTGCGTCTGCGGACGTTTCGGTCAGCAGCAGCCACCGGGCCTCGGGGCGCGGCCCAGAGTTGTTCATCAAAGGACTGCGGGAATTCTGGAAGGAAAGGCCCGACATCAAGGTCGTCGCGCAAATCAAAAAGGAAAATCAGGCGTCGCAAAAAATGTTGAAGTTGGCTGGTTTTCGAACTGTCTTGTCAACGCGCGAGGATTCGGTGCAGTTCGAGTCCAACGCAAACGAGTTTTGTTCGTGAGCGATTTTGCATTTCCACCCGTAACTACAGCCCCTAAATTATTTTTATGATCGGAATCAGTGCTATCGCCAGTTATATCCCGCCGGGACGCGAATCTAATTTGGAGAAAATTGAACGGTTCGGAACCGATGAGGCATTTATTCGCGATAAAATTGGTGTGGAAGCTGTTTCTCGAAAAAGCGCTTCCCAGCAAACTTCCGATCTTTGCGTCGAAGCCTGGAAAAAACTTTTGGAGGAAAAAGTCATTGAGCCGGCCCAGGTGGATTGCGCCATTGTTTGTACGCAGCATCCCGATGGACGCGGAATTCCGAATGTCGCCGCCATCGTCCACGGCAAATTAGGTTTGTCGGAGAGTTGCGCCGCGTTTGACATTTCCCTCGGCTGCTCCGGGTTCGTCTATTCGCTTTCCATCATCAAATCATTCATGGAGGCCAACTTGCTGCGCTGCGGATTGCTGTTCACCTGCGATCCGTATTCCCCAGAAATTTCGCCCGACGATAAAAACACTGTTTTACTTTTCGGTGACGCGGCAACAGTTACTTTGTTGCAAGAGCCAGAGAAAAACCAACTTGGTTGGATTCCGAAAAATTTTATTTTTGGCACGCGCGGGTGCGACGGCGCCGCCCTGCACAACCGTGAGGGAATGATGCAAATGGACGGGCGCGCGGTTTTTAATTTTTCAGCGA
Organism: Verrucomicrobiota bacterium; assembly: GCA_039925885.1. Classification (GTDB taxonomy): domain Bacteria; phylum Verrucomicrobiota; class Verrucomicrobiia; order Limisphaerales; family CANJXF01; genus CANJXF01. The sequence goes on along the minus strand of JBDSYB010000398.1, from coordinate 17,658 downwards.
CGGCAGTTCCCGCGCAAATAAAAACGATGCTTCAAAAAGAAAATCTTACTCTGGCCGATATTGACCTTTTTCTATTTCATCAAGGCAGCAAATTCATCTTGGATACGTTGCAAAAGCGATTGGGGATTAATGCGGAAAAAGTGCCGTGCAATTTAGCAAGCCAGGGCAACACCGTATCGTCGTCCATTCCACTTTTGCTGGAAAATTATTTGAGTCGCACCGATCTGCGGCGCATTCTTTTGAGCGGCTTTGGCGTCGGTCTTTCCTGGGCGAGTTGCCTGCTCGAACCGCACCATCCAACAAATTAAAAGTGTGGATTTTTTTAAAATAAATTCGCCGGTCAGTGTTGGTAATCTCGTGACGCAAATTGATTTGCCAGCGCGCATCGCGGGAGATCCATCGCGCGAGTTCTCAGGCGTCGCTTCCCTAGAAAAGGCCACTCCCGATGCGCTCTGCTTTTGTGCGAATATTGACGATCTGGCAAATCATAAAACAGCGGCGGCGGTGATTATTTGCCCTGACCATTTATCGCAAATACAAGGTTCTTCGCAGACGATTATTTTGACGGCAAACCCGATGCTCTATTTTGTCAAAGTATTGAATTTGTTTTTTCGCGCGCAGTTCTCGCACCACATCGCCGCCAGCGCGGTGGTGGAAGCCGAGGCTAAGGTGGCGTCCGATGTTTCTGTCGGTCATTTCGCTTTCATCCAAAACGGCGCGTGTGTCGAGGCGGGTTGCATCATTGAGTGCGGCGCGAAAATTCTGCGCGGAAGTGTCATTGGCCGAAATTCCCGCATCGGCGCCAACGCTGTCATCGCCGCCGAAGGCTTGGCCTTCGCCAAAGAAGACGCGTCTTACGAAGCGATGCCGCATTTAGGCCAAGCCGTTCTCGGAGAAAATGTTTGGGTGGGCGCCAACTCCACGGTGGTCAAAGGAATTTTGACCGATACAATTCTTGGGCGCGGAACGAAAGTAGGAAGTCAGGTTAACATTGGTCACAACGTAAAAATTGGAGAGAATTGTTTTATCGCCGCCGCCGCGATTTTGTGCGGCAGTTCGAGGATCGGTGATCGTGTTTGGCTGGCGGCTGGTTCAGTAATTTTGAACAAAGTGAAGGTAGGTGACGACGCGCTTGTCGGAATCGGCGCGGTAGTCTCAAAAGACGTTGCGCCGGGGACAAGTGTGATGGGTTTTCCGGCCCGCCCCATTCCAAAAATTTAAATGTTAAACGAGAAAATTGATTTGCCGTCGCTCCCGTCGTTTTTCAGAAAAGGCGCGCCCGTTTATGTCATCGCCGAGGGCGAGATCAATCACAACGGCAATTTGGAAACAGCGTTGGAAATGGTGGAGGCCGCGAAGGAAGCAGGCGCGGACGCGATTAAATTTCAGTTCATCGTGGCCGACGAAATTGCCACGCCGGACTCCCCATACCACGCAATTTTCAAAAGCGTCGAGTTGAGCAAAGATGATTTTGCAAAAATATTTGAGCGCGCGCAACGAAACGAGATTGTTTGTTTTCTCACTGTTCCCAGCATCAAAACGCTCGTGCCCGTTTTGGAATTGAAACCGAGATTGATCAAAATCGGTTCAACAAATTTGACGAATCTTCCCTTGCTCGAAGTTATCGGTGGCGCGGAAGTGCCGGTTTTATTTTCCACCGGGATTGGGCGACTCGGGGAAATTGAAGAAGCACTGGCCGCGTTGAACAGCCCTCCATTGCCCTGTGGCATCATGCACTGCACCGTTCAATATCCCGCAAAAACTGATCAATTGAATTTGCGCTCAATCCCGCTGATGGCGGCCGCATTTACGAATCATCCCATCGGTTATTCTGATCACACGCTCGGAAATGTGGCGGCGATTTCCGCTGTGACGTTGGGCGCGAGAATTATTGAAAAACATTTCACGCTCGACCAAAAACAAAAAGGACCGGACCACGGTTTCTCTACTGAACCAGTTGAGTTTAAAAGATTCGTCGAAGCGATCCGCGAAACTGAATCCGCTTTAGGCGACAGCGCGAAACGCCCGGCGGCGGCGGAAGCACCGATGATTAAATCGGCGCGGCGTTATCTGGTGGCTGCGAGAAATATTGCAGCGGGAAAAATTTTAGACGCGGATGATCTGGCCTTGCGACGCGTTCCGCCTGACACGGAAGGGATCGAGCCGCGCTTTTTAAAATTGTTAATTGGCTGGAAAGCTCCGAAAACTTTCAAGTCCGGGGAGCCATTGAGCTGGCTGGTTTTCAAACACGCTTGAGCATGAAAAAAACTGTTCTCGTAATTGCAGCACATCCTGATGACGAAGTTTTGGGCTGCGGCGGAACTATCGCCGCGCACCATCGCGCCGGGGATGAAGTGCATGTGGTCATCATGGCGGAAGGAATGACCTCACGGTTGCCGAAGCGAAATCGCAGCGCATTCGTGAAAGAATTGAAAGCGCTCGGCCAAGCCGCGAGGAAGGCCAACAAAATTCTTGGCGCAACTTCGGTAACGTTGCTGGATTTTCCCGACAACCGAATGGATTCGTTGGCTCGTTTGGACATCACCAAAGCCGTCGAAGAGTTGGTTAAAAAATTTCAGCCGTCGATTGTTTACACGCATCATGTTGGTGACGTGAATATCGATCATCGCTGCATCCACGATGCCGTCATTACCGCCTGCCGCCCGTTACCCGGCCACAGCGTTGACACGATTTTATTTTGGGAAACCTGTTCCAGCACCGAATATCAACCACCTCACTCCGCGCCGCCGTTTTTGCCTAATTGGTGGAATGACATCAGCGCGACGCTGGAATTGAAACTCGAAGCCCTGCGTGCCTATCATCAGGAAATGCGACCCTGGCCACACGCTCGTTCGTTGGAAGCAGTCGAGCATCTCGCGAGGTGGCGTGGCGCGAGCGTCGGAATGCAAGCGGCTGAGGCATTCATGCTGGGACGAAAAATAAATAAAAGGGAGAAATAAAATGAGCGAAACAGAAGCCATCAAATTAATTGAACAAGCCTTACACAAAGCGCTCGATAAGAAAATTTTAGTGACGCGCGAAACAGATTTGTTCAAGGAAAAAATTCTCGATTCGCTCGACACGATGGTTTTTTTTCTCGAACTGGAAGAAACGTCCGGAAAAAAATTTCCGGACGACAATTTGGCGGAAGCGGGTTTTTCCAAAGTGAACCGCATCGTTCAACATCTGACGACGTGATGTTGTCCGGCCTGTGATTTTAACCCTGCCATTTTTAGCGCAAAGAAATTACCTGCACGGCACAACGCTTTTCGACGCGTTGCTCGACGAGGTTGCTGCCGGTAGTTCTCTCTCCTACAAAATTTCGCGAATGATTTTTTCCGACCGGGTTCGGCTGGAAAAATTCATGGAAACGCCCGAGCATCATACTGCTTTCAATGTAAGTCTGTCGTGGGAAACGCCGTCCGCGAAAGGTTGGATCGGCGTGGTCGAAGAACCCGCATCGGAAATCGAGAAAAGAATTCCTTACCCCGAAGAAAATGTGACTTCGCGGGCGGAATTTGCAGAGAAATCGATTTCCTTTTCTGGCTCCTCTCCATTCTCTTTCATTTCAACTTTAGTTACATTGCACAAAGCATTGCTCTTGAAAAACAAAGTTGCCGACGGGAATGGGCAATGGGTTTTTACGCGTTTGGATTTGAACGGCGTCCCGAAAAATTGGGAAAAAATTACAGTGGAGATGGACCGCGTTTTGGGACGACAACTGGCGAAATCCAAAGTCATTGTTGATGAAGTTCTCATCGGCGCCATTTATTTTTCATGGCTCCCCAAATGAAATTGGTTTGCGCCTTCGCGTGTAAGTTCTCCAAAATGTTTTCATGAGCAAAAAGCGCGTCGTTCTTTTAGTGGAACACAAAAACCGCGATCTCAACGGTTGCGCGCTCATCGCCCAACATCTCAACGACGCCGGGATAGAAACTTTTTTGGAACCGGTCAATGCCTGGCAATCGGCGCTGGGCGCGCACAAACCGCATTTTATTTTATTCAATCACGCACTGCGTCCGCATCTGGCCGATTTTACAGGGCGTTTGCATCGGCTCGGCGTGTTGACCGGCGTTCTACCCAACGAGGGTTTGCTCTATCGCGATGAGGTGCGGGTTTACAATTCAAAGCGTCTGCCGAACCTCCATCTGGATCATTATTTTTGTTGGAACGAGCCGCATCGGGAATGTTTGCTCAAGCATGACGAAAAAAAATTGACGCAGGTCATAACCGTCGGCGTCCCGCGCTTCGATTTTTATTTTCAACCGTGGAATCGTTTTTTTAAAACGGAAACTCAAGCGCGCAATCGCCCCCGTATTCTCGTCTGCACCAACTTCGGCTTCGCGGAGTGGCGCGAGCGGCCGCGGTCCGAGGTGGATCAATTTTTCTCCCAATGGAGCCATTTGCCTAGCTACGCCAACTATTGGGAAGCCATTGAAGTCAATCACCGCAGCCGCCTTCGTTTCTTTGATTTTTTGAGAGCTATTTTGGTCAGCGGGCAATTCGAGGTTGTTCTGAAAACCCATCCGCGCGAATCGCGTCAGTTGTATGAAAGCTGGCTGGCGGCCTTGCCGGAAAAATTGCAGACGAACATAAATTATGTTCCGGTTGACGCGAACATCACGCCGTTGATTCTCGATTGCGACTTGGAAATTTCTTGCGAGAAATGCACGACCGCCATGGAATCCTGGATCGCGCGCAAGCCGACGATTGAGATGGTTTTTGAAAAACACCCCTTGTTTTACGACCATGACTTTTCAAAATTAAACGCGCTCTGCGCTACGCCCGAAGAAATTGTTGCGACCATCGAGACACAATTGCGCCAGCCGGAACAAATTGAGTTTGCCGAAGGAAGGAAAAGACACTTGGGACGTTGGTGTCATTCTCCGGCTGGAAATTCCTCGTTATCGGTCGCGACTGTTATCGCGGCGTCTTTGAAAGCGCATCAAGCTCCCAAAAAACTTCGCCTGAATCTGAATGACGTGCGGCGCGGATTGAAACTAAAAGCATATCGCGCTATAGGAGAGCCATACACTTTTTCCCCTTCGCTCCAAGTGCGGGAAAGATTGTTGGGGAAGAAAGCTTATTCAAAAAGGGCTGTTCTCTATGAAAAATCAGTCACACCAAAAGAGGTTCGACAAGTGATGAAAAAACTTCACGCACTCGTGTGAGAACTCCATTGCGAATTTTATTTCATCGGCAAAAAATGCTTAATTTCTACCAACAAATTTAACCCATGTCTTCCTTGCCGCCCCCCAGCATTGTTCCAATCGAGGCCCCATTTTCCATAATTCGGAAAACTATTCGCAGCCTCGTCCGCAACCGTCGTTTGTTCAAAGCTGCCAATTCCTCAACCCGAATTTCCTCTGTCAATTGGCCAGGAATCGAAAAAATTTCCGGCAATTATTTTGTGAGCAGCGACAAAGGCATTTTTGCGATAATTGATAAACACGCGTGGCAATTGACTGATTTGGATACTTTTGGCATCGCGGTTCGCGGGGGCGAGTTGTTTGCCGCGACGAGCACCGACGATTTTTCCTCAATCAGCAAATGTGTTTTCCCGGAAAAAATTGCAGCCGGGAAGACTCTCACGTTCGGGGAAATTTTCCGCACCGCCATTAATAAAAGCGGTCGTATTCATCAAATTGCTTTTTACGGTGAGACGTTGGGCGCGACTCTTACCTCTGCCAATTCCATTATTTTTCTCGACCGGGAATCGGGCGTGGTGCTTTCCGAATGCGCGCCATTTCGAGACGCTTTCGGCGAAATAATTCGGGGCGATCACAACCACATCAACAGTCTGAGTCAGTCGGGCGATTGCCTGCTTTTTTGCGCTTACCGGGCGGGAGCTACAGGGATGATCGGTGTCGTTCATGAAAACCGCGTCAAAGGTTATCCCGCCCGAAACCGTGGCGCGCACGATATTTCCCTCTCCGGCGACATGCTTTATTATTCTGATACTTTCGGCGGGCGCGGCAAAGAATGTGGATTTCTCATGGCCAATAATTCTCCGGTGGACAAAGAATTTTTCGAAAAACCGCCCGGATACGCGATCCGCGGTTTCAGTCAAACCGGTGACGAATTGATTCTCGGCCACAGCCACAAAGGTCCCCGCGCCAAAAGATTTGATGGCAACGGCGCTTTGTTCCGACTCGTAAATGGCAAAGTTCAACAAACTATCAGCACGCCTTTCGCGCAGGTCTATGACATCGTGCGGGCGGACGGCAAACATTTTGAAAAGACGTCGGCGTTCACCACGTGGCAGGCCATCAATCAACACTTGGAGACGGTTCTTGGTCCCGCGATTTATGAAAGAGAGTTGAAATAGAGCGTCCGCGTTGCGTTTCTTCCAATCATGCTCAAGCCGATTATTTTTTTGCAGGGAACTTCCTCATTCGGAGGCTCCAAACGCTCGCTCTTGACGCTGACTGAAATTTTACCTCAAGCCGGTTTCCAACCAATCATTGCGTGTGGCGAGCAGGGTTGGTTGACCGACGAGTTGAAAGCGCGCGACGTTCCATTTTTCTTCGTGCCATTTTATGGATGGAGAAAAATTTTGCAGCGCCCACTGCTGCATTTTTCCATCTCGGGCCAATGGTTGGCCAAGATGCAGGAATTCAATCCCTGCCTGATTCACAGCAACGAATTTTGGTGGGCACCGCACGCTTCTCTCATTGCTAAAATATTGAAGATTCCCTCTGTCGTCCACCTCCGGACATTAACGCACGATGTTGTGAAAGCGCGGCAATATCGCCTCGAATGTGGCGATGGGTTGGTTTGCATTTCCCGCGATGTAAAAGAAAAATTTTCGGGCGCCACCGATCTTTACGACAAATCACGAATTATTTTCAATGGCATCGGAGAAAATAATTTTAGCGAGAGCGAAATCACGTCGGCTCGCGGCGATTTAGGATTGACGCCCGAGACTATTGCGGTCGGCAACCTCGGCAAACTTTGCGAAAATAAAAATCAACGTCTGCTGCTTCGTATTGCAGGAAAGCTGGCTAGGAAAAAAGATTTGCCAGCGTTTCATGTTTTTCTCGCGGGCGAAGGAGACACGGACTACTTGCAAATTTTGCGAGGCGACATTGCGCGTTTGGGTTTGGAAAAAATCGTTACGCTTTCAGGCCGCGTGGACAGCCGTCCCTTTCTGGCCGCGATGGATTTGATCGTGCATTGTTCGCAGAGCGAAGGTTTATCCCGCGTCATTCCCGAAGCGATGCTCTCGCGCCGCGCCGTGATTACGGTGGATTCCGGCGGCTTGCGCGACGCGATTCCCGACGAGCGATTTGGGCGCGTAGTGGGTGTGAATGACGAACTGGCTTTGCAAAACGAAATGGAACAATTTTTCCGCGATAGAAATTTGCGCGAGCGCACCGCTCAAAATGCATTCGAGCGCGCTGCGATGGTCTTTAGTCTCGATGCCTCGCGCGATGCACTGGCCGGTTTATATCGGGAACTGATTTCGCGTTACAAAATAAAACATGTCCGGTGATTCACAAATTCGAGGGTGGCCGTGGCGGGAAATCCTTTGTTTTAGCGGCATCGCCGCAATTCTGTTTGCCATCATTTTCACCGGCCCCCAAAATTTGGTGGAGGGAAATGAAGACCGGATGGCGGGTTTCGTGCAAGACGTGGCTTACAACGGAAATTGGATTTGCCCGCGAGATGAGCGCGGTGGGCTGCCGTCGAAACCCCCTCTGTCCGCCTGGATTGCGGCAGCCGCGACCGTCTTGAGCGACACGATCAATCCCGTCACGCTTTATTTTCCGTCTGCACTTTCGACTCTGCTTCTTGCGTGCGTGCTCTTTGTCGCAGGTAAAAAATATTTCAGCTATCGAGCCGGCATATTTGCGGGGTTAACGTTTTTATTTTGCCACTCAATTGTAAAGCCGATGGGAGGATGCCGTCATGACACGCTCTTCGCGCTTGGTGTGACGCTCGCTGCGCTGGCCGCTTTTAACGCATGGCAAAAGGGTCGCGGCTGGGTTTGGTTTTGGCTCGCATCGACGATGGCGACCATGACAAAGGGGCCGTTCGGTATCTTGCTCGGTGCCGCCGGATTGCTCGCTTTTTTTTGGGAAAAAAACAGACCGGAACGTCCCCGATTACGCGGCAATCATGGCAAGGGAATTGGTTTTTTTTTCCTCATCACGGGTGGTTGGTTCGTGCTGGCATGCTGGAAAACAAATGGCGAATTATTTCACCGCATGATTGTGCAGGAACTTTTCACCCACGCCGTCACCTCAGATCGCGGGGACTCCGTGGGAAGTGGATTCTCTAAACCAACTTTGACGTTTTTAGGCGGCTTCGCCCCATGGAGTTTGTTCGTTATTTTAGCTTTATGGCGGATTTGGAAAACCCCCTCAGTCGAGCCAGCCCAACGCCGCTTTGAACGATTTCTTTTTTGCTGGTTTTTTGTCGGCCTGATTATTTTTTCGGTTGCGGCACACCAACGCGGGCGACTTATCATCCCGTTGATTCCAATCGGAGCGCTTTTGGCGGGTCGGGAGTTAGCGCGCTTCACCAAAAATTTTAGCCGTGCAAAATTTTCCCAAACCTGCGCTGCTTTTATTGTCCTCGGCTTGGCAACGATGGCGGTTTATTTCCACATTGGTTTGCGCAAAAGCAAAGGAGTGCAACAAACGGAGGCGTTGCGTTCGCTCGCCGTAAAAGTTCGTTCGCAGTCTAGCGGACATTGGGTGATAACACATGTGGACAGCCCGTTTGCCTTTCAATTCTATCTGAAACAATTGACGGCTTTGACGCCCTTCAATGTTGCGGCACCTTTAATGGAAGAAAGCCCATCTGTTTTTTTAGCGATCAATCCGGCGCGCTTAAAAAAGCCCCCGCTACTCCACGAAACGGTTTATCCACTCACGGATTGGACTGCCAAAGGTGAGCAACTCCTGCAAATTATCAGCAATCGTCCTGCGCTTGATTCAACGGGTGGGGTGGCTCTCGGGATTGGCTCGCTGATTGTGCAAATGGAAAATGTGACATTGGAAACGGTGCGAGGAAATGACTTCGTTTTCTCGCGAACGAACGGAGACGGTTCAATCGGGTTTGTGAACGAATCAAATAGAACAGAAAAAATGCGAGTTCGTTGGACCGAAGAAAATAAAGAACGGGTGCATCTCTTGATGCCCGGAGAAACTTGGCTGTTGGAAAATGATTCAAAGTAAAAATTCTCAGATTCTGCGATCTGTTCCCATTCGTGCCGGAGCTTGGAAATGGCAGGTCAATTCTCAGTTTCATAGAACCGAATTGGTGCGTTACCTCGAAGCCCCTGAGAAATTAGTGGAAAGTTGCACAGAACTTTTGCGATTGGACCCACGCCCCCGCGACACTCTCGTTTTTCAACGAATGTTTTCCGACCTTCATCCGGTGCCGCTGATCATCAAACGTTATCGCGCGCAGAAAATGTTTGCATCGCTCCATGATCGGTTGCGGCCTTCCCGTGCGCTTTCGGCGTTTGAAAAAGCCCTCGCACTGGGCGCGATTAAAATTCTCAGCGCCACGACTGTGGGTGCCAGCCAAGTGCGATGGCGGGCAGGTCGCGCGGAATCTTATTTGATTACCGAACAAATTCCCGATGCGTGCCCACTTCGGGAATTTCGCGCGACGAATTGCGACATCGGAAAGCAACGCCGCGTAATCCGGAAACTGGCAGATGTCATGGTACGTTTGCACGAGGCAGGTTGGTCTCACTCCGACCCTTCGTTGTCCAATTTTTTTGTGCAGAATTGCGATGGTGAAGAAATTCGGATCGTATTAATTGACCTTGATGGAATTCGCCCGAAACGCATGGATTCCTTGAGCGTCATGAGCGGTGATTTAGCCCAATTATTTCTGAGAATACCGATGTCAGTGAGCGAACAGTGCTGGTTTGTGGCGCACTACGGCCGCGTGCGAAATATTTCCAGCCGGAAATTACGTGCTGTTTTGACGCGCGAAATGGCGCGAGAAGTTCCCGCACTCATTCAGGGAAAGACGCGAAAGATTCACTGGCAAACCGGGCCTGATTTTCTCCCGAAGCGAGTTTGGGCGGTGATGAAAAAACCGGAGTCGTTTTTGAGTGACGCCGAATTGCATTTTAAAAACACTAGGGTGGTGACAGTGGCGCGCGTGCCCGCTGCGCTCAAAGGAGATCCAGATTTGGTTTTGCGCCGCCTCAATTACGGGAAATTCATCCATCGATTGAAAGACGTATTCAGGCCTTCGCGCGCGCAACGCGCGTTTCATCGTGGAATTTTATTGGAGCAAAATGGCATCGCCACCGCCCGCGCATTAGCTGCCGCCGACGTCAGGGTTTTTGGCTGGCCGTGCGCTGCTTATTTGATCACGGAACAAATTAGGGAAGCCCAACCGCTTTCTCGAATTTTGAACCAATCGAATCCGCCACTAAAAAAAATTGCAATGCACTTGGCTTCGTTGTTGGCTGAATTACATCAGCGCAATTTTTCCCATCGAGATCTCAAATCGAGCAACATTTTGTTCGATGGTGACTGGAAGCCATTTCTGATCGATCTCGATGGATTGAGCCATTTCCGCCGATTGAACAACCAACGAGCTTCCGCAGACCTGGCTCGGCTCGCGGAAAGCGTTTGCATTAACGAAAAAAAAATTCGCACTGCCGGCCTGCAATTTCTGGCGCAGTATTGTCGGCAACGGTCCGCGGTGTCCGATCCTCGCAGACTCGCCCGGGAAATTTCAGCGCAGATGGCGCTGTAATTATTTGGAAGCGCGCGGGGAAGGCGGCGCGGCGCGGCGCTGCTCGACGACAAACAATCCAGTGGTGACAAATGCGTTAAGATGCGCCGTCATTTTTTCCATTTCTTCTTTTCCGGAATACGGCGCGGCAGAAGGAGGAAAGCCCAGATCCATTTTTTCCAGAGCGAGAGGCTTCCCTTTTTCAGCAGACAAAATTTTATCGCCTTCAATCCATCCCAGAAGCGGCTCGCCGGTTCGCTTCACGTAAGCATGGCCGACGTCATCAACGGGGAGGGAAAACAAATCCCGCCCGAACGCCTGGTGAGGTAAAGCAATTCCAGACAAACCAATAATGGAGGGTAAAATATCCAGTTGCCCGACGGTCGTATGACGCACTTCGCGCCGATCTCCAAAAATTTTCGGACCATAAAAAAGAATGGGAACGTGCATGTGTAAAATTCCCATTTGGGTCAGGTTCGGGGGAACGGCGAAGCTGTGGTCGCCGGTGAAAACAAAAAGAGTGTCGTCGAACCAGGTGTTTGTGCGAGCGGCGCTCATGAATTCGCCGACGGCCCAATCGGCATAATGAATTCCATTGAGCCGGGTATTCTGGTCGCCGCCTATTGTGATAGTGGGCAGGTCATCAATCTTTGGGAGATTGAATGGCGCGTGATTGGAGAGGGTGAGAACGATGCCTAAAAACGGTTTTTTATATTTGGCAAGCGCACTAAATTCCTCCAAAGCGCGGTTGAAAACATCATGATCGCTGACACCCCAATCGGGATCGACGAACGTCGGATTTTTGTAATCGGGTCGACCGATGAGGCGCTTCATTCCTTGATTGCGAAAAAATCCTTCCTTGTTGTCCCAGGAAAAAAGTCCGTTGTAGAGAAACAAAGTTTCATAGCCCGCCTCACTGAAAATCGCCGGGAGGGAACGAAAGGGCTGTTGGCCGAGGGATTGTTTCATGAGCGTTTCGTAATCCGGCAGATTGGGAATGGAGGTTAGTGTGGAAAAAACTCCCTGGGCGGTGTGAGTTCCGACAGAAAAGGCGCGATCAAAAAGGATGCCTTCTTTGGCGAGCGCATCGTAGTTCGGCGTGGCGCCGAAGTCCGCGCCGGTCGCGCCGCAAAACCGGGCGCTAAAACTTTCCATGATGACCAGCACGACATTTTTCGGACGACGCGGAATAGATGGTGAAGCGGGAGAGGTGCGCAGGAGAGGATAGCGATCAGGAGCCAGAAGAGTTTCGCCGGGCAAAAGAATTAATTCGCGCGTGTCGGCAATGGCTTGATCCAATTGCACAGTTTTTTTCCAGGCGGCCGAATCTTTACGCTCGGTTCTGGAATGACGAAGAGCATCGTTCAGCATAAAAACGCCATTTTCCGCCATTTGATTCGCATAACTACTTTGGGAGAAAACAGCGTCGCCCCATCGAAGAACGGATTGCTGCAAGCCGCCTCGCACCGCGATGATGGTAAAAACAATCCATAAAAATGTGGCGGCCATGCGTGGGGAAAGAGCAGGCGATAATTGATCGGCTCGAAAAAATCGTTTGGTCAGCCAAAGAAAAATCCCGCACATGACGAGGCAGGCCAGGAGCCAGCGAACAACGGGATAGCCGTGCCAAACCATGCCGAAGATGATGGCGTTGTGTTCGGCGTTCGTGCTGAAATATTCCAGTGCCAGTGGGCCGAGCCGCATTTGAAACTCTTTGTAGAATTCCACTTCGGCGGCGAGCGTGAAAATCATGGTGAATGTCAAAAAGGCGAACAGAATAAAAAAAACGAGCTTCTCCCGGCGGTGAGGAACGGGACGCCAAATTTTCCAAACGGCAAACAGAAACACCACCCGCACCGCGATGGACAAATCAAAACGCAAACCAATGAGGAAAGATTTGAAGATCAATCCGTTCGTGGCGTCGCCATGATGTTGCCAGGTCATGCCGACCAGAATCAGGCGAAATATTTCGAAAAGCGCCAGCCACGCCAAGAGCAGATACAACGGTTGCCGGAGAGAGCGGAGAACTCTTGCCAGAAATATTTTAAGATTGCTCATGCTGAAATGCCCACGTTGCACAGCGCAATTCAAATATGATTTGCAGGGGGTTCCAATGGCAAAGTCTGAAAAGCTGCTGAAATTTATTTCCACTTCTCCGGGAGCGTCGTATTAAAACCGGGGAATACCTGGATGAAAGTTGCGTTTTTAATCGAACGGCTCGATCCGCGCCGGGGTGGAATGGAAACATCCTCTGCGGAATTTCTCGCCGAGCTGGTTTTGCTCGGAGCCGCTGTTACCGTGGTCACGCAAAGCGCGGCGAGCGAATTTTCCACCACATCGGTTCATGCGCTGGGCGTGCGCGGATGGGGCAGGGCGGCGCGTTACAAAAATTTTGTGGACGATGCGCAGGCTTTTTTAAAAAAAGGAAAATGGGATGTGGTCCATGCCGTCACGCCGTGCGTGGACTGCAATTTGTTTCAGCCGCGTAGCGGGATCACACAGCAGGCGTTGAATCGAACGGTCGCCGTGCGAAAAAGTGGAATGATGCGGTTCATCCGTAAAATTGGAGGCGTCGTAAATTCCAAACAACGCCTTCTCCAAAAACTTGAACGCCAGCTTTTGGAACGCGAGAATCCGCCGATGGTCGCGGCGCTTAGTCACTTTATGCGGCGGCAGTTGGAGGAGTCCTACGCATTACCCCGGGAAAATATTCGAGATGTATTCAATGGCGTAACAGTCCATTTGCCAGAAGCAGGCGAGCGGAAAAGGATTCGCGCAAAACTTCGCGCGGAAAATGGATTGGTCGAAAATGATTTGGTCGCGCTCTTTGCTGGACATAATTTTCGGCGAAAAGGTTTGCCGAAAATTTTGGAATCCCTGGCGAAACCGGCGGCGGAAAAATGGCGGTTATTGGTAGCGGGAAAAGATTCTCCCACGACATATCAGAGATTGGCCAAAAAACTGGGAGTAGTGGATCGAGTTCAGTTTCTGGGGGCGCGCACGGATGTTCGCCAGCTTTATTTCGCAGCGGATGTTTGCGTTTTGCCGACGTATTACGATCCTTGTTCGCGCACCGTTCTCGAATCAATGTCTTCAGGGACTCCGTGCATCACGACGATTTTCGATGGCTCGGCGGAGTGCATCACAGAGGGAGAAAATGGATTTGTGCTGACGTCGCCCGAGGCGGTCGCGGAACTGGCGGCGAGTTTAGGGATTTTGTCAGACCGCTCCGTTCGTGCTCGAATGTCGGAAAAAGCAATTGCGCTGCGGCCTCAACTTTCGATGCGCCGTCATGCCCGGGAAATTTTTGAAATTTACCAGTTGATTGCGGCTAAAAAGTGAGACGTTCGCCGCTGCAATTCTTTAACGAAGTTCGCGTCTAAAATAATCTGGTTCCCCACTTGCCCGAACGAATATCCAGTGCTTCCTTATTGAACATTTTTCTCCAAATTATTTTTTACGATGTCGCATTCTCATTTTCAATTTTCCAACCGCTACTCGGCTAAAAAAATGTTGAAGCCGGTCAACTTCGTTTGTGTCGCGCCGCACGCCAAAATTGTTTGTTTGATTGGTGATTTCAATGATTGGCATCCCCATGCTCATCCGATGCGCCGCCAAGCGGATGGTGCGTGGAGGATTCAGGTGCCGCTAAATCACGGGCATCATCACTACCAGTTTATGGTGGATGGAGAATCCACCCTCGACCCGTGTGCCCAGGGAGTTGCCCGCAACGAAGCGAATGAAAAAGTCTCGATGGTCGCGGTCAGTTGAGTGAAGGGGAATCGCCGTCGAAGTTTTTGTCCAAGTCGTTTTTGCGGGCCGCGCGTTGTTCCGCGAAAAAACTTCGCAGCATCGAAGCGCATTCCGCTTCGCGCACGCCCCGCGTGATCTGGCATTGATGATTGAGCGTCGGGAATTGCAGGAGATTCAACGCGCTTCCCGCCGCGCCGCCTTTCAGATCACTTGCGCCGAAGACCACTCGCGTTAATCGCACATGCACGATTGCTCCTGCGCACATCGGACAAGGCTCCTTGGTGACGTAGAGCGTGCAGTCATTCAGACGCCAATCGCCGACAAGCTCTTCGGCTTGCGTAAGCGCGAGCATTTCGGCGTGGGCGGTGGCGTCTTTCAAGGTTTCCACCTGATTGAACGCGCGCGCGATAATTCTTCCTTCGCGGACCACGACTGCGCCGACGGGAACTTCGTCTGCGGCATAGGCGCGTTTTGCCTGACGCAAGGCTTCGCCCATGAAGTAATTATCGCTCTGCAAATCAATGATGGGCTCGTCCATATTAAGAATTACGGACGGAAGGATGCAGAGATTGTTGAAAAATTCAAACCCGCTCTACGCGATGGTGAAGTATTTCAGAAAAAAAGCGCTTTCTTCCAGGTGAACAAAAGCGCTGCAACCGAGATGTGTTAACCGATGTGAAAAACAAATTCGTTTATTTCACAGTCTAATAAGTCCTTCGATGGGAACTTTGAATTCTTCCTTAAAACTGACGCTTTTTGGCAGGAGCCTCCTTGGTTTCCACGGAGGTAGCCGTCATGCGATAATGGATGGTGACCTTCTCGCCGACTTTGAGGTCGCCCTTGTTTTTTGTGGCTTCGTCGCGCGCAATTTCCCAGCGCTCATCTCCTTTTTGGACAACAATCATTTTGGCATTTACTTCCAGGATTGGCCCGGTGACTTGATAAGTCTTGACCATTTCCGCAGATGCGCCAACGGAAAATAAAAGTTGTGCCGCGATCACAGCCGAAAAGAATTTGGTGAGTTTTGTCATAATAAGTTAAGTTTTTTTGAAGGGTTTTACCGCCATTGAATTTACATTTCGATTAAACTCCTTCGCATTGTCGGAAGCTATGGGGACATTTGCTGTTTTCGTCCTCGGAAAAATTAATTGAGGGTTTCAAACGCCAGTGTAACTTTCTTCGATTGTCCATTCGTTCCGCCCATCGGCGTGACAATGACAATGCGCGGCGAAGAAACCGTGGCGATGTTTCCAAAAAAGCGGCCAGATTTGTTCAAGGTCGCTTTGCGGCATTTTCAGTGAAGCGAGTTGAGGAGCGCGGTAGAATGCGAATCTTCCTTCACGATGATCGGGAGGCAATTCTTTCAGGCGCGGTTTAATTTCAAAAAGAAAAAGCAGCCAGTGCGTCTGGCCTTGATAACCGTGTTCGCTGATGACTCCAAACAAATGCAAATCGGCTGGCTGAATTTTTAAACCAATTTCTTCCTCGGCCTCGCGACAGGCGCAGGCATAAGGCGATTCGCCAATTTCGGTTTTCAATTTTCCTCCGCACGGACTCCAGCAACCGTAGTTCGGTTCGTGGGCGCGTTCGAGCAAGAGGATTTCATCACGCTCATTAAATGCGTAGAGCAAGGTGGCTATTTTATACGGCAAAGACACGGCTGGAGAATTTCAATTTGCCCGTTGCAAAAGTCGAGTGCGGAGTTGCCAGCCTAAGTTCACGGAGGAGTGAACGGATTTTGCGTTGGAGAAATTGCGGCTTTGATGGGCGGCAATGAAAACGGTGCCCAAAAAAGATAAATCCACGCGACAAAAAAGTGAATGGTAAAAAAGAAAAGGAAGCGGATGAGGTCAAATGTTTGCAGGCCGTAAAAAAGAATGGTCAGGCACATGAGGATTGCTCCGGGCATTTGGACGGCGGAAGCCAATCGCCAGCTTCCCGACCAGGAAAGTTCGCGGTCATTGAAATAGGCAATCAGTTTTGCGACCGGCGCATAAATAAGGCCAAGGAAAATCCACGTCATCCAGATTGTAAATCCCGCCACTGAGGCGATGAGGACTAAAATGACAGGCTGACGCGCCCCCCACCACGCCTCGACGGACGAGCGATTCAAAGCAATATTTTTCTCGGGATATTCAAAAAGGCCGCAACCGAAGATGGAGCAAATCTGAAAGTAAGTTTTGCGCAATTCCACTTGCACATCCGCCGTCTGCCCGATTGCGCCCGTTTCTGCTGAATCCACGATCACAGAAAGAAATTTTCTCTGCGTCAAAGCGCCGGAAGGAAAATGAACCAGAATTTTGTTTTGTAAGGCCGCGCCATCGGGAAGATTTTTTATCGCTTCGTAAATTGAGGGAAAATAATTGGCGCGGCAAAACCAGACCACCGTGAAGCTGGCGACGAGAGCGACGATTATTTTCAAAATAACCGCGCGCCAGCTTGGCGCTGTGGCGAACGCCGCGACACCTCTTGGGGTAAAAGGTTGCCAGGCATATGTTGGAAACTTGTTCAGTGTTTCGGCGGTGACATTTTTAGGAGCGTCAGCCATTTATCGGCTAACTTTTGTCACTGGAACGCCCTGTTCGCGAGAAAAATCCCGATGGCCGAAACTGACGCTCTTCTCACGGCTCGAACGATTTCAGACAACGGGTGCCACGGGTGGCGGCGCGCCGGGCTGTGGCGGGGCAACTGCGACGGAAAGTGGAAAGCGGAGTTTCATCACGTCATCCACCAAGACTTCGATGAAATAAACTCCCGGGAACTCGAATTGAACCTGGCCGAAGACAGTCACGTTGGTGGCATGGAGGGCCGCATCTTCGAGAGAAAATTTTACGTCGCTTTTGCGCAGGACGGTTGTTTGATCCGGCGCAATTAAGCGCACGTTTTCCACAAATTTACCAAGGCCCGCTGTCCAGCGATTAAAGAAACAGAGTTTTGCCGCAGTAACCGGCAGTTGCGGGACGCGAATAAAATTAATGACGCCGAGGATGATAAAATTTCCATTGGCCTCCTGGCGGACATCTTCGCAAATCAAAGCGCATTGCAGGTCTGGTAAAATTCGGGTCGGTTGCATGGGAGTTGAGATATTTTATTGGGTTAATAGTTCGGCGGCGCGAACTGTGTTTTGTAAAAGCACGGCGATCGTCATCGGCCCTACGCCGCCGGGATTGGGAGTAATTCTTCCTGCGACCG
>JBDSYB010000397.1:0-6404 GCA_039925885.1 Verrucomicrobiota bacterium | reverse complement strand
GGCATGGCACTGGCGGAGCGCGGATTACCCATGCTCGGGTTACCGCGATACGCGTCGGATGATGCCCCGGCTGGCTCTTGAATCGTGGTCTCCAGTCGCTGCATTTTGGTGCGCAGTTCCGCGAACTGATCGGCGAGGGCCGGGCCTCCTTGGACACCGCCCTTCATGTTCATGCCAGCCATCCCTTGCGCGGGCGTCGCGCCCGACCTCATGCGGCGCATCGTTCTGCCGCGACGTGGATTTCCCGCGTCCGTCGGCATGGCACCGGGAGCCGCTTGTGCGGACTGTTGCTGGATGACGGCTTCCAGTTGCTCAACCCTGGCGCGCAATTCCGCCACCTGCGCCTCGGCGGTCTGACCGTCTGGCTGCCCGCCCGGCTGGTAGCCCTGTTGGCTGGGGGCAGCGGCAACATGCGCCGTGTGGGCCGGGTCAGGCGGCGCTTGAGCGAAGGTTTTCTGTTCGACGCTCACGAAGGTTGCGACGGCGATCAGGCCAGCAACGGTGAGACAGGTTGCGATGGTTTTATTTCGTATTTTCATAATTGCGTATTTCGTTTTTGTTTCTTGTTTCGTTAATGGATTTGAAAGGCTGACAATGGCGGTTTTTTAATTCAGACGCTCATTGCGACTTGCCCAAGTTCCTTCAATTCGCGTTCCGCTTGCAGCCAATCCTCACAATCATGTCCGGCGTCCCCGCCGCGTTCCTGGTAGAGTTGATAAGCGCGGCCCTCGATTTTTTGCGGATCAGGGTTGCCATTGGTGTGTGAGTGGTCTTTGTGATTATTTTTGTGTTTTTTCATATTGTTATTTTTGTTTTCTTGTTTGTTTTCTTGTTTGTTTCTAATTGCAGTGTTCTTTGCCGTCGGTTCATCGGGCTGTCGCCGGTTACGCCTTGAACGACGACCGGCTGATGCGCGACAGCGTTACTTCTTTGCGCCACTCCCCGGTTTGACTGCGGAGCAAAACATGGCGTCGTCGCCGCACTTCGAGCAGACGTGCTTTACTTCTTCGTTCTTGCCTGTGCCTTTGCCGGTGCCCACGACTTCGACCGTCCCGTCGCAGGCGTGGCACATGGTTTTGGTGCCGATGGTCATCATTTTGATGTGCGCCTTGTCGGTGCCGACCTTTTGGACCATGACGGATTTGCACTTGGTGCAGGTCATGGACATGGAGTCGCCGGGCTTCAGCGCTTCCGCCTCCGCCTGGGTCTTGATGTGGTTCATGTGCATACCGCCCATGTTGCCTTCGTGTTCCGCCGCGTGGGCCGCGTTGGGCAACCACGCTGCGAATGCCAAGGCGAGCGCGAGTCCCGAACTGAAGCTGATTCTGCTGAACTTGTTCTTTGTTTCCATAACTGTGTCTTTCAATTGTATGTTTTGTTGCTTTCAGCGAACGACGTGTTCGCAAAAATTCATTCTCGCTACAGTGTATAGAAGCGTGTTCATTCGTTGATTCCCCAGGGTTTTAGTCGAACGGTCTTGTGCAGGATTCTTTCTAGCACTTCCGAACTCGAATCAACGCGTTCCCGAATCCTTTCGATGGTCCATTCCGACCCCGAACGCAGCGCGTCGCCAAAAGGCGTGAACGGCGCGGAGCTGGCGTGCTCGGTGAGCATCAGTCGCTTTTCAGTGCGAGCAGCGGCACTCACCGCGAGCAGTTGCATTTTGTTTTTCGTTTTCATGTTTTGATCTTTCTCTTTTTTATTTTGGCCGAGCTTTTCTCGGTTTCATTTTTGATACGTGGCAGTCAGGCGAAGCACCCAATGGGAGTTGCTGAAACCTGCTCCCTTTTTGTCTGCCTCACGCCAACCACCGCCCATATCGAGACGACTCAATGTTGGTGGCCTGACGGGCAACCGGTCATGCCAACAAGGACGGCGACGAGCGCCAACGTCATTAGGGCCGGTCGCATCCACTTCGATTGTGTCACGGCGACGATTGTGCTGAGGACCTTGTTTTTCCTTTTCATAACTGTGTCTTTCTTTTGTTTTTTGCTGCTTCGGCGAACGATGTGTTCCCAAAATTATTTCTCGCTACGGTCGCTATGTTCGTAGCAGGGACGAGCGCAGGATTATTTCTTGGACAGCTTGATAATTGCGACGACCAGCAGGACGACCACCAGCACGCCAATCACCGTCCAAAGCCACATGCCTCCGCCCGACCATCCATTCATCCATCCGTCAGATTGGTTCATCATAAAAAGCCTTTGGTTGCGTTGCGCCCAGCCCGCCACAGGAAACTAACTGTCGCCAGGGCGGGCCGGAATTTGCGCGCGAATGCTATCCGCAACAGCCGCCAGACTTAGCTACCGGATTCGCTCCTGCGGGCGTGGATAGGAACTTTTGCCGGCAGTGGTCGCCGCAAAAGTAGAACGTTTTTCCGTCACGTTCGGCGTGCAGCGCCGTGGCTTCGTCCACGGTCATTCCGCAGATCGGGTCTTTGGTCATTGATTTTGATTCTTTCATTGTTTTGATTCTTTCTGGTTTGTTGTCATTGTTTTTGCCCACACGATTTCTTCTTATTTCTAAAGGGTGGAAATCCCGCCCTTGCGGGACTTTCCTTTTTGATCAGCTGATAATTACTCTTTTTTCATTGCGCAACAGAAGGCCAGCTCGCTTCCGCATTTGGAGCAGACGTGCACAACTTTATCTGTCGCTGCTTTTCCAACTCCAGTGGTCTTGATCACATTGCCGCAGCCGGGGCATTGGTGTTGTTCGCGCGTTACGTTGCGTTTCACTGAACCCTTTCCTTCCTCAACTTTGCTTATGGTGATTGTCTTACATTTTGGGCAAGCCATCGCGACTGTGTCGCCGGGTTTCAGCGCTTCGATGTCCGCGACTGTGTCAAGTGGTTTTCCGATCAATGCTGCTGCTCCAGCACCTTTTTGGGCATTTGCAGTTGTCGGTGCAAATGTGACAAGAACAGCCGTCAAGGCCATTGCGGTTACAACTGCTAATTTACGAATTATGTTTATTTTCATTTTTCCTTTCATTCCGTTTTTTTGTTTGTTTTTTCCATCAGAGCAAACTCGTGTGTCTGCCCGAAATTGTTTTAAGCACTTTCATTCGGTTCCTTGCTTTTCCGCAGCACATCGTGAACGGTTGCAATCATCTTCTCCGGCCCGTCGTCCTTAGAGACGAAGCCCGAAGCCCCTGCCGCCCAAGCCAGTCGTTCGTTCTGAAGTCCGTCGAACATGGTGGTTGCGATGATCGGGAGCATCGGCGTTTGCGCGCGAAGGGACTTGATCAAATCAAGGCCGCTGGAGGACTTCAGTTCGATGTCGGTCAGCACAATGTCGGGCTTGATCGACATGATGGCAGCCAGCGCCTCTTGAGCGTCTTCCGCTTGGCCGCATACCGTCAAATCGGTTTCGCGTTCGATAGCTTCCACGAGACTACGACGCATCAAGGGATGATCCTCAATTATGAAAACTCTTTTTTGAATCTTGCTCGCGTCCACGGAGACAAATTAGGCGCATAGAGACAAGTCGCCTATTGGCAGAAAAGATGTGCGTGGATAAGCAGAGAAAGCGAGTCGCCTAAAGAAAATGCTTATCGTTCCGGCGGAAATCCCTATCGCTCAGATGCAGTTTGGACGATCACGGAAGAAAATCAGATAAGCGGAACCAAGTCGAAAAGTGGTTAATCAGCGGGGCCGCCATGAGCGGCGACCCAACGGATAGCAAACCGTTGGAACTCGGGCGTAGTTTTTAATTCGAGCTTTTCTTTAATGTGCGCTCGATGCACGTCCACCGTCTTGGGACTGAGGTGAAGTTTAGTAGCGATTTCCTCTGTGCTCCAGCCTTCGCCAAAAAGACGCAGCACCTCTAATTCGCGGTCGCTTAATTTATTTTCCGGCCCGTCGCCAACTTTTCCAGAAGGGCCAACCATGGATTCGAGAACCCTTGAGGACATGCGTGGACTAAGAGCCACTTGACCATTTAAAACAGTGCGAATTGCAGAGGCGAGACGCTCCAGTCCTTCAGCCTTCATCACATAGCCGCGTCCACCCGCTCGTAAAACGCGCGCAGCATAAAGCGATTCATCCTGCATGGACATGGCCAGCACGGGAAGGCTGGGGTGAAGCGCTTGAATATCTTTGATGACTTCCAACCCGTCTTTATCAGGTAGCGCCATATCCAACAAAACAAGGTCTGGTTTTAATTTCTCAATGGCTTCCATTGCCTCCCGCGCCGTTCCGGCCTCGCCGCAAACGGTGAAATCTTTTTCACGATTCAACAAGTCGGCTTGTCCCCGCCTCATCAATGGATGGTCGTCCACTAGCAGAATTCTCTTCTGCTTGGGTTGGGTGGAACATTGCTCTTTGCGTGTCATTAGATTATTCGGTCCGAATTTTTTCAGTCTTTTCCAAAATGGTTTTTGGCACGGTGCAAATTATTTCAACACCGCCATCGCGCTGAGTCTGCACTAACAACCGGCCTCCGATCAATCTTGTGCGTTGTTCCATCGTATGCAGACCAATGCCGCTAGAATTCTGCTGCGTCGGAAGACCAATTCCATCGTCACGCACGCTGAGTTCCACGCTTCCGCGCTGCTGCGTCAATGTGATGTCGATGCACGTTGCATGACTGTGTTTGAGCGCGTTCTGCACAGCCTCCTGCGCGATTCGGTAGAGATGACTGGCTGCCACCTGATTATAAACCAGAATAGGTGTTTCGCATGAAAACGTCGATGTGATCCCACGATCAGTAGCAACGCGGTCGGTAAGATTTTCCAGTGCCTGAATCAGCCCATCGGGCTGTGGCGGGACAGCGTAAAGTTCGTGCGACAGATTGCGCGCCTGCCTCAAAGCCGTGGCGAGTTCTTTGGAAAGTTGGTTGGCCGTTTCAGCTTGCGGTGCGTTAGCGGACTGCAAATCGCGACTTAATCCGTTCATCAAAAAAAGCAGCCCACCGAGTTGCTGTCCCAAACCATCGTGTAGTTCCCGCGCGATCCGCGCTCGCTCCTGTTCCGCCGCCGCCGCCACGGCCTGCTCAAGATGCCTGCGTTCAGAAATATCACGAATTAACTCCGTAAAGAGCCGGCGATCGCCAAGACGCACTTCACCAATGGACAATTCCATTGGAAACAAACTGCCGTCTTTGCGCTGCCCAACCATTTCGCGCCCGATCCCGATAATCTTCGCATCACCCGTTCGCAGATAATTCGCAAGATAGCCGTCATGATGATCACGGTAAGGAGAGGGCATCAGCATATTTACATTTTGTCCGATGATTTCCTCAGGCATGTAGCCGAATATGCGGGACGCTGCGGGATTGAATAATTCAACAATACCGCGCTCATCAATCGTAATAATGCCTTCCACGGCGGTCTCCACAATGGCCCGCATTCGCTGTTCGTTTTCACGCAACGCTTCTTCGCTGCGCTTGCGATCCGTAATGTCGGCGCGAATGGCGATGTATTGGCGGGGTTTGCCTTGTTCGTTGAGAAACGGAACGATGGTAGTGTCCACCCAATAGAACGTTCCATCCTTGGCCTTGTTCTTGATCTCGCCTTTCCAAACCTTTCCGCGCGCGATGCTGCCCCATAAATCACGCATAAATTCCACGGGATGATGACCGGAATTTATGATGCGATGGTCCTGTCCTATCAATTGTTCACGACCGTATTTTGAAATCGCACAAAACTTGTCGTTCACATAGGTAATTTTACCTTGCGCGTCCGTGATCGCGACAATCGCGTGCTCGTCCAGCGCGTCCTTCAACTCGGCCAGTTCAGTTTCGGGACTTGGGCTAAGGCTTTTCATCCATTTATATTATTCTTCACCGCTGCAGAAAATTGCGCCTTCACCTTCCCAAACAATCAAACTCCTTTGCAGTGCAGCCGACCATGCCGCCGTGCCACTGATGCAGCCCGTCAGCGCCACCGCGCTGAGAATTGGATAAAAAAGTTTTTTCATAATTATTATTGTTCGCCGCTCTTTTCTGCGGGCTTCATTTTTTCGTGCGATGGCTCTGACGTGCTGCGTTCGTGCGACTCTGCTGCCGTTGAATCCACTGTCATCGGTCGAAATTCGGGATGTCGAATCTGCCCTCCGGCTTTGGCAATCCAACCACCCGCAGCCAGCAAAAATGTGGCAAGGGCAAGTGCGATATTTTTCGTGGGCATAAAAGCTTCCTTTTGTCTAATCCCATTCAGCGGAGAGTTAACGGGTTTCACGCCGTCAACTCTGCCGCCAAAAATCGGGATTACTTTTATTTCGACTGCGCATCCAACATTTTCAGCAGACCATCCAATTTCTTCATGTTGGCTTCAGTCGCCGCCTGATCGCCGGCGTCGCCGGATTTGTCCAGTTCCTCGGCAAGCTTCGCGATGTTTTTGGCGGTCGCTTCGACTTTGGCTTTCTTGTCGGCGTCAACCTTTGAGGCCATCGCTTTAGCCATATC
>JBDSYB010000396.1:0-4021 GCA_039925885.1 Verrucomicrobiota bacterium | reverse complement strand
CATACCAGACCCACGGCTGGCCGCGCGCCGGTTTCTCCGCCGACGCAATGAAAGCCGTGCCGCCATCGATCACCAATTTCTCCGCGCGCGCCTGCGTGATGCCGTCCAATGCTTCCGGCGCAGGAACGAACGATTCGCCCCGTTTCATGCGAGTGGAAACCGTTCCGCACCCGACTAGAAACAGCGCTAACACCATCGAAAATCTCATCCCGCCAATATTATGTCCGGCCATGGAGCGGTCGAGAATTTACGCCCGATGCTCAATGAGTAATGCGTCCTGCCGTTAAGAAAGAATTTTCTGCGTTTTGCCGATTATGACTCATCGTCCATAGATTTTTGGATGTGTTTCTATGGATAATGAGAAATGCCAGAAAGTAAAAACTCGCGTTCCGCATTTTGCATTTACGTCAACACGGTTTGCCAAGGGCCGATTCCTATTGAGCGGAACGAGAACGGTTTTGTCGTGTATCCAACATTGTTTGAAGCCCAACGAGAAATCGCCGATGACACCATCGAACGTTTACGCCAGTTCATGGAGGGGCAACGCGACTTTGATGATGCAATGACGGTTGAGGAATATGTCGAAGAAGTAGATGTCTTTTATGATGGATCAATTCTAGACAAGAACGGGAACTGGTTTGGAAAGGATTGGTGAACCGAAGCTATGTTCCGATTACGGGAAGACCAATTTCGCGAAGATAGTCGAATGTGGAATCATAAATTCCAGACGATCTAGTTGGGTCTAGCAAATCGCCTTGTGGAATGAAAACGACCATTCCCTGCCGCGCGCGTGTCAGTAAAACGCGATAGGCATTGCGTAGATAAACTTGGTTGTCTCGATTGCGAATATTGTTCCACCGATCACCGCAAAAGTCGTGAAAGCTCCAGCCGGAATTTGTGTAACGCAGATCGCCGTCCCAATTGACGCACACCCAATCGAGTTCAAGTCCTTGCACCTGAAATTCCGTCGCAGCGTCTTCGAGATAGTAGCTTGAGCGTGTGTCCTCCTTCTCGTTTAGAAACCAATGAACAGGATTCACATCAACGCGAATGTCGATGGCATGTGGTTTCAATCGTTGAGCTTTTGATGAGGCCACCATTCCAAAGCGTTCCGTGCCTCTCGCGCGGGTGCGTATCCATTCCTTGGCCAGTTGGATATTTCGCGTGACGACAATTGGGTAACGGTTCACAAACTTTTCAAAAAGCTCTCGCGCCTGTTGTTTCTCACAATCGAGCAGAGCTTTCACGAACGCAGAAACATTTTCTGCTCTGAACGATCTCATCGACACGGCGAGGTGAAGGCTTTCGTCGAAGTGAGAATCTTTCCTACGAGAAACATTTGCGAGAGCTTGGCCTGCTGCATATTCGCTATCGGTTAGCTGGGACGAAATATACATGTGCCAATGCGGGAACTGTGTGTTCACCGCTTCCAGCCAAGCGTCAATTCCGGCTTCACCCCTGTTGATCTCTTGTCCGCCGCCGACAAGGCAAATGACAACCGCCCAATCCTTGTGCCTATCCATGCATGAAATTAAGAATTCAGGTTCTGAAGTTTTGAAACCTGAAAGCCCCTTCTTCATTTGCATGAAGATGGACGTTTGTTTTTCATTCCACGCGCGCTGAGCCTCATCAAATATAACGACGTGTTCAATTGGTGGCCGCGAGTCTTTTATTCCTTCGTCACGAAAATGATGAACATTTTGGATAAACGCTTTTACACTCTTCCCAACTTCTCCTTTGCGCGCCTTTTTGTTCTTCCGTTTCTGACGAACCAGTTCGTCTCGGGTGAGAGCCTCGTGAAGAACGGCAACGAGGGGACCATTGCCAGACAAGAAAACTGCATGAGTCGGTTCATCTGTTTTTCGATGGCGGGTGGCGACATTCAACCCAACCAGTGTTTTGCCCGCACTGGGAACCCCGGTAACAAAACAGATAATTTTGCGCCCAGTCTTTCTGGCTTCATCCACCAATTCCTCGATTCGACGCGATGTGATGTGAAGATTTCGTTTGCCAGCATCGTAACACGCAATCGCTTCAACTGAATGTTGCGCATATAACGAACGGGCTGCTTCCACGATGGTTGGCGTTGGATGATAAGGTGCAGAGGCCCATTGCAGACTATCGACGGCATCATCCGTGATGGTTTTAAGTGAGAGATCTAGAGCGGGGAGAAATCCTTTAACATTCACCATGAGAGGGCGATAAACTTTGTCACCGTCCGCTTGGCAATTAGTTGGAGCAGACATTTCCGCATTTGTTGAAACGAGAATTGGAACAATTGAAACGCCGTGGCTCGCTTCGTGGAAATTTTTTAAGTCCAACGCGTAATCCCAAACCTGATCAATGGCTGCACGATCGAATAATTTTTCGCCCACCTTAAACTCAACCACGAAAACCACGTGGCCGACGATAAGGACTGCATCAATTCGACGTCCCATGCGCGGGATGTTGAATTCCAATGAAATTGCACCCGACAATCCGGCCAGATGACAGCGCAAAATTTCAATTTGAGAAAGCCACGTGTCACGTTGGGTTGTGATGACGTCAAAATCGCTATTTGTTACGAGTTGCGCGAAGACGGAGTCGGCGGAGGATTTGAGAAAATTTTCAATTGATGCGGTATACCAAGCACGCGACAAGGATTTATTTAAATTTGGCGCGAGCGCAGAACGCATTCCTTGCACAATGCCAGGGCGCATTGAAGTTGTGAACATTAGATATTTATTTCGCGAGCCAGAATTCCTGCCGATGCGTGGGCGTGGTGCATTTTGTGGGCTTGTCGCACTTTACACGCAACGTTACTGTTGTTTCATGCCATTTGATTTCCAGAAGTTCATCGAGCGCAATCCGCAGGTGTGCGCTGGCGAAGCTGTCATTCGCGGCACAAGAGTCACAGTGCGCACGATTCTGGCCAGTCTCGCGGAGGGTGCGCCGGTGGAAGAAATTGTGGCGGATTTTCCCACTGTTTCGCGTGACGCGGTGCGCGCCATAATTGCTTACGCCGCCGCGTCCGCAGAAGAAGATATTCCCGTATCACCGCTGCCGTCTCTGGCATGAAGCTCAAGCTGGACGAAAACCTGCCTGAGGCGTTGCTGGCGGCTCTTTCTGGTTTGAACCATGACGTGGATAATGTGCGGCAAGAGGGATTAGCCGGGCAAAACGATCCAGAGATTTGGAAGGCCACTCAAGCCGCCGGTCGATTCTTAATTACACAGGATCTGGATTTTTCCGACATCCGGCAGTTTGCTCCGGGAACGCATCACGGGCTGATGCTCATTCGTCTGCGTGTTCCCGGAAGACTCGCGCTGACGCGCAGAATCCGTGACGTCTTTTTAAGCGAACCGGCAGAATCGTGGCAACGGTGCTTCGTGCTGGTCACCGATTTGAAAGTGCGTGTGCGTCATCCCGCAGCTTGACGGCCTTCATGTCTTTCACGCGGGAAGTTTTATTGAGTCGATTGATGATCCTTGGGATTGCGTCACTGGCCCGGCATTCCCAAACCACAATCACGCGCCAGCCAAGTTTTCGCAGCGCCCGCTGATGCAATTTATCCCGCGCCGCATTCCCATTGAGTTTCGCGAGCCAGAATTCCTGCCGATGCGTGGGCGTTGTGCAATTCTTACACCCTTTGTGCCGATGCCAGAAGCAGCCGTGAACGAAGATGGCGGTTTTGTATCTGGGTAAAACGATGTCGGGACGGACGAAGCGGACGCGGGTAGGGCGGCGTTGCTGCGCCGCCTCGGAATCACGGCGAAGCGGCAGCTTCGCCCTACCTTCAATCGGAATTTTGACGTGGAGACGGAAACGAAATCCCATTCGGTGGAGGTGCTGGCGCACGGCCACTTCCGGCTTGGTGTCCATGCCGCGAATGCGCGACATGTTCCACGAGCGGTGTTCTTTTGTAAGTTTATCCAGACCACGCTTCATTCAGGTAAAGAAACTTTGTCACTTTTTGGCTGCATCAACCACTCCAGTTTTAGAAGATATGAACCCTGTAATGGATTTCGCGCCGCAAACTGAT
>JBDSYB010000395.1:0-10642 GCA_039925885.1 Verrucomicrobiota bacterium | reverse complement strand
CGGAGATATGCGCCATGCCGCTGGCCATGAGGACAAAAAGTTCGGAGTTAGTCATGCGCGGCACATAAGGTTTCACGATGAGCGGCGCTTCCGTCTGGCCCATGAAAACATTGGCGGAAACGGAAAGGGTCTCCGCGCCACTCGTGCCCATGAGATGAACCATCGCCCGCGCCATGAGTCGAACGATTTTTTGCAGAATACGGTAGTGATAGAGCACGGTGAAAAAGGCGGAAACAAAAAGAATGGGCGGCAATGCTTTGAAGGCGAAAATAAAGAGAAATTCTTTGCCGGGATTCAGAGCGATGTCGCCTGGACGCGCGAGATTGCCGAAAACAAATTCCGCGCCTTTGTCAGAGAAGCTGATGAAGCTTACCACAACTACTTTCAGTTTATTTAACGTTTCAGTAATAAAGGGCACTTTTAGGACGAGCACCGCCAGAATCACTTGAAGCGCAACGCCCCATCCTATGGTCCGCCAGTTTACCGCGCGCAAGTTGGTGGAGAACATTGCCACCAGACCGAAGAAACAAAAGATTCCAGCAAAAGCTTGGCCCTGCAAACCGATCGTGTTTTGGAAAGCGAATGCCGAATAACCAATGACGATGATTGCCAGGCCGATGCCTACCCGCCAGAGCAAGGGGGTGGGCGAGTGAAGCGCGCTCGGGGAAATTTCTGGTGCATCAGCGATGGGGGGCGTCGGTTCGGAGGCCTGCATTGCGCGAGAAATTAGCGGGAAGCTTTCCGCGAGTCGAGCGTCGTTGAGAAAGTTTTTTTACTCGGTCTGAGCGGAAAATTTTGTGCTGAGAAAGATTTATTTCGCAACAGCTTCCGCGGCCCCCGCGTCAGATTCTACGACGTTTCTTTTGCGCCGGAACAGACGGTCTGAGGTGTCGCTAAAAACCGTGTAAACCACCGAGTCGTCGCCGAGCTTCGCTTATTTCCATGCGAACGATAAAAATTTGAAAGGCCCCGGATTTGGCGATGTGGATTTCAAGCCGATTGCCGCCGCGCTAAAAGAGGTCGGCTACCACGGATTTGTTTCCATGGAAGTTTTTAAATTTGAAGAAGGAGCGGAAGTCATCGCGGCCATAAAGATCGAATATTTGAAGAAAGCTTTTGCTTAACTTTTTTCGGAATCGCCTTTCCGGCGAGATTTGAAAAATTTGCCCGCGCCCCAATCGTCGAAGATCGAGTAACTAACCGGCGTCACGAGCAATGTCAGCAGCAAACAAAGCATTTGACCGCCGATAATCACTTGCGCCATCGCAGCACGACCAGCGGCTCCGGGACCTTTGCCGAGCGCAATTGGAATCATTGACGCCACGAGCATGATCGTCGTCATCAAAATCGGGCGGAGGCGGACGCGGTTCGCTTGAATGATGGCTTCTTCGCGAGCCATGCCGGTGGCGCGCAACGTGTTCGTGTAATCAATTTGCAAAATCCCATTTTTCTTCACGATGCCGAAGAGCATGAACAATCCGAAGATGGCGTAAATGTTCAGCGGCGCGTTCAGCAAAATCATCGTGAGCAGCGCGAAGGGCAGGGAGAGCGGCACGGCGAGCATGATCGAAATGGGATGAATGAAATGTTCAAACTGCGCCGCCAAAATCATGTACATGAAAATCATGGCGAGACCGAAGGCGATTAAAAAATTGTGCAAGGTCTCATCCAGTTGTTTGGCGCGGCCAGTAAAAACCGCTTGGTAATCCAGAGGAAGACTTTCCTCGTCGATGATTTTTTGAACGGCTTTAATGGCATCACCCAAGGCGTAAGTCGGATCAATATTCGCAACGACGGTTACTTTGCGCTGTCGCTGGAAACGATCGATTTGATTTGGCCCACGCGCTTCGCGCAGCTTCACAAAGTTGGAAAGTTGCACGAGTTGGTTGACGGGAGCATTCGTCGAAGTGGAGCGAACGCGCAACATGATTTGGTCGAGTGCTTCTTCGGTGCTGCGGCCTTCGGCTGAGGCGCGCAACCACACATCATATTGATCGTCGTTTTCTTTAAACGTGCCTTGAATTTCTCCGCCGACCAACGTGCGCAACGTTCCAGCAATGTCCGTGATGCGCAAACCAAACTGACTGGCTTTGTCGCGGTCGATGTGAACTTGCAATTCCGGTTTTCGATTGGAAAGCGTCGTGTCCATATCGAGCAAACCTTTGTTGGAACGCAATTTTTCCATGATGCGCGCGGCGTAAGTCGTCAATTTATCCAGATCGGGTCCGAGCAAATTTAATTGTAGATCCGAGTTCCGTCCGCCCCCGCCGATATTTGAAATCATTTGCACACTCGCTCTCACGTCGGGAAATTGACCCAGAATTTTTCGCGCGCGACCCATCACTTCAAATTGCGTCCAACGTCGAGTCTTGCCGAAAATGGTTTTCCAAAAGCCGCCGAGTTCTGGCAGGCGACAATAAATATTAGCTACCGTCACGTTGCCTTCGCCTTTGCCAACGCGACCAGTTGTTTCGCCAACCGTTACCAGCGTGTCCGTGACGGTTTTTTGTCCGTTGATTTTAATCGCCTTCAACGCTTCTTCAATATCGGTGCAAATCGCCGCCGTGCGCTCGAGCGTGGAACCCTCGGGAGCTTGCAAAGAAATTTCAAATTCGCTGCGGTCGTCTTGTGGAATAAATGTAAATTTTGTCAGCTTGCCGAGCCAATAGGTCGAACTCATCACCAGCAAACTCAAAACCACGATCACCCAGCGATGATGCAAGCTCCAGGTCAGCACGCGTGTGTACAAATTGGAAAGCCAATGCATTAGCCAGCCGCCGTGCGCTTTTTTCTCTCGCGCTTTTTCGTTAGTGGCGTGCCGCAAAAATCGCGAGGCCAACATCGGCGTGAGCGTGAATGAAATGAAAAGCGAAACCATGATTGCGAAGGCGACCGTCACGCCGTAACTGGAAAAAAACATTCCAGTGCGGCCTTTCATAAATGCGAGCGGAAGAAAAATCACGACGAGCGAAAGCGTTGTTGCCATGACGGCCAAGGCAATTTCGCGGGTCGCAATTCCTGCGGCCTGCATCGCGCTCCAGTTTTTTTCTTCCATGGTGCGATGAATGTTTTCCAAAACGACAATGGCGTCGTCGATGACAATGCCGACGGCGAAGACCAAACCGAGCATCGTAAAATTGTTGAGCGTGTAATTCATCGCCCGCATCAGAACGAACGTGGCGACGATGGATGCCGGAATCGCGATTGAAGCGATGACGGTTCCGCGCCAGTCGTGGAGAAAAAAGAAAACCGTCAGCGCAACGAGAATCGCGCCGATAAGAAGATGGGAACTAACCTCGTGCAGGGAACGGTTGATGAAGTCGGATTGATCGCGAATGACGACGAGTTTAAAATCGGGGGGCAGAACCGCCTTCAATTCTGCGAGCCGTTTTTTAACGTTGTCAATCAGCCTGACCGTGTTTGCGCCGGATTGTTTTTGCACGACCAGCGTGATGGCGTTTTCACCGTTTAATCGAGAGAGCGAACGCGGTTCTTCAATCGAGTCAGAAATTTTTGCGATGTCCTTCAGATAAATCGGTTGCCCGCCGACATTCGAGACAATGAGATTATTAAAATCTTTAACCTGTTGCATTCGGCCCAAAGTCCGCAAAACCAATTCGCGCGAGCCTTGCTCAACACGTCCGCCGGGGACTTCCACATTTTGCAACTGCAACGCCGTCGAGACATCTTCAATCGTCAGATTTCGCGCGCGCAATTTTGCAATGTCCACGGTGACTTGCACGGCGCGAGTGCGAGCGCCGACCATGTTGACCGCGCCGACATCGGGAACCGTTTCGAGATTTTCCTTAATTTGTTTCTCGGTGATATAACTGATTTCCTTCAAGTCTCGCGGCGCGCTGACGCTGATGGACATGACGGGAACGGAATCCAAATCAAATTTGTCGATGATTGGCGTTTCGGTGCCGGCAGGAAGTCGCGACAAAATCGTGTTCACTTTGTCGCGGACATCCTGCGCGGCGATGTCGCGATTTCGTTCGAGAAGAAACTGAACGGTGATGCGCGAAACACCTTCGAGCGTGACGCTGTTCAACTCGTCGATGCCTTGAACCGTATTGATAATTTCTTCCAGCGGTTTCGTGACGCTGGTTTCCATTTCTTCCGGAGATGCGCCGCGCAAAGTAGTGGTGACCGTGACAATCGGCAGTTCAACATTTGGAAATTGATCGACGCCGATTTGTTGAAAGGCGAAAAATCCAAGCACGACGAAAAGCAAATTCATCATCGTCGCGAACACCGGTCGCTTGATGCACAAATCCGCAATGGCTAAACCTTTTGTGGTCGGCGGATGCGTATTAGGATTCGGTTCGGAAGCCATGCAGAATTATTTACGAGGCGCGGGTGCGTTGGTTTTGGCCTGAACTTTCGAGCCGTCGTGAAGTTTGGATTGGCCGGTCAATACCACCGTTTCGTCTGACTTCAAACCGGAAAGGATTTCCTGAAATCCATCTTTTACGCGTCCAACTTGCACGTCACGCGGATGAGCGACTCCATTCTCCACGACAAAAACTTTTGTGACGCCCGCGAAATTTTGCACCGCGTCGAGCGGAACAACTTGCGTTGGAACATTCTTTTCGAGAATCAATTCGCCCCGCGCGAAGGTGCTGGCGCGCAATTTTCGTTCGGGATTTTGCACAAGCGCGCCGAAACCAAATGATCGCGTGTTCACATTGATTTGCGGACTAATCAAAAAAACTTTTCCATCAAATTGGTTTGTGGGAAAAGCGTCCACCGTAAAAACTACTGGCTGCTCTTTCTTCACCAAGCCAACGTAACTTTCCGGCGCTTGCACGATGTATTTTAGAACGCCGTCGTTCACCAAACGAAAAAGTGGCGTCCCGATTTTCATGTAATCACCCGCGCTGGCAACTCGTTCTGCAATCGCTCCATCGAACGGCGCGCGAACGTGCGAATGTTCCAGATTTAATTTTGCGATGACCACCGCAGCCTCGGCCGCTTTGATATCCGCCTGCGCCTGGCCTGCGTCCGCGACGGCTTTGTCCAATTCGCTTTGCGCAGAAATTTTTTCTTTTTGCAGCGTCTGACTGCGCTTCAAATTTTGTTCCGCATTTGTGCCGCTGGCATTTGCCTTGGCGAGATTCGCTTCTGCTTGTTGGGCGAGCGCCTCAAAAGTCGCGGTATCAATGGTCGCAATTTCCTGACCGTTGGTAACGCGGTCGCCAAAATCGACTTTTGTTTTTTCAACTTGTCCTTCGACTTGCGCGGCAACAGTCGCTTCGTCTTTTGCGAAAAGGGTTCCAACAATTGGAAGTGTGCGATCCAGAGGAATTGTTTTTGCGACTGCAATGGTGACGGGAATTGCGCTGTTAGCGGCAGATTTTGTTACAGAAGTTTCAGTTTTTTTCCCGCAGGAAATCACGGACAGGGAAAACAAAACCGCGCCCATAATTGTGTTTGTGAGTGGAAAACCTTTCCTCACACGGTCGCCTCTTGTTTATGTGAGATGTGGCCGGTTTTTATATTTTGACCGAGTGCACCAGGTTCTTCGCCCGCGTGTTGTTTGGCGATCAGAACGTAAAGCGCTGGAATAACGAGCAGAGTAAAAATAGTTCCAATCGCCATTCCTGAAACCACCACGATACCGATGGAATTTCTGGCCGCAGCACCCGCACCTGTGACAAGCGTCAAAGGAAAATGTCCGCAAACCGTGGCGACGCTTGTCATTAAGACAGGGCGCAGACGAACCGACGCCGCTTCTCGCACGGCCTCGATTTTGCTCAGTCCGCCGCGTTGCAATTGGTTCGCAAATTCGACGATGAGAATTCCGTTTTTTGCAACGAGGCCGACGAGTGTGACCAACCCGACTTGCGAATAAATATTCAAAGTTGTCGTCCATCCATCGGTAAAGAACGGCATCCCTAGCCCCGGCATTTTCAGAAAACAAAAAATGAGCGCGCCGAAAAGGGCGAGCGGCACTGAGCCAAGCAGGATGATGAGCGGATCGCGGAAGCTGTTAAATTGCGCAGCGAGCACGAGGAAAATTAAAATCAAAGCCAGAGAAAAAGCGGGGAGAAATTTATTCCCTTCAACCTTCAACTGGCGCGATTCGCCACCGAAATCCGTTTTGTAGCCTTGCGGCAGAATTTTGCGCGCCTCGCTTTCCATGAACGCCATGACTTCTCCCAAGGGCCGCGCCGGGACGCCGCTGATTTTGATGGCGTTGAGTTGTTGGAAGCGATTGAGCGAGCGCGGTTCAGTTTTCTTTTTGAAAGTGGCAAAGGTGCTGAGCGGCACGAGATGTCCATCGGGCCCTTTGACGTAAGTGTTTTCCAACTGTTCGGGGTCGAGGCGCGAAATTCGTTTCAATTGCGGAATGACTTTGTAACTCAGGCCATCGAGGTTAAAACGGTTCACAAAATTTCCGCCAATCAAGGTGGCGAGGTCGGCGCCGACGGTTCGCATGTCGAGGCCGAGCGACGCAACTTTATCGCGGTCGAGAACCAGTTGGACTTCCGGTTGGTCAACTTTCGTATCAATCAAGGGCGGGAAAAAAAACATGTTGCTGCGAGTGGCGGTCTGTTGCAGCGCGCGCGCAAACTCCAACATCCGTTGCGGTTCCTCTGTGCTCAGGAGAATAAACTCCAGTGGAAATTCCCCGGCGCCTGGCAATGGCGATGGCGTAATCGCAAATGTCTGGACGCCGGGAACTGCGCTGAATTTTTTTTGCAATCCTGCCGCAATCGTGAACACAGAATTTGTGCGGTCGCCCCACGGTTTGATGACCAGTCCGCCGAATCCGCTGTCCGGCATCGTGATTTGAAATGTCTGCACTCCCTCCGGAACCGCCATCATCTGACGATTAATTTCCTCCGTATAAAATGAAGTCTGGTCAATGGTGGAATCCGCCGCGCCCAGCACGTAGCTCAGGATGAAACCTTGATCTTCCAGCGGTCCCAGCTCCTTCGATTTCCAAGCCATCATAAACATGAGCGCCCCGACAATGCTCAAGCCGATCCAAATTATATAAACCATCGGTCGTGCTTTGAGAGTCGCGTCGAGGATGCGGCTGTAAAATTTTCGTAATTTTTCAAAGACACGGTTGATGCGTGCGGTCAAGCCCCGTTCTTCGCCGTCGCTACTCAATAATTTGGACGCCATCACCGGCGAAAGCGTGAGCGCCACGATTCCAGAAATAAAAACTGCGCCTGCCAACGTCAGTGCGAATTCCCGGAACAACGAACCAGTCAATCCACCTTGAAATGCAATCGGCGCGTAAACGGCGGCGAGCGTAATCGTCATGGCGATGACCGGACCGACCAATTCACGCGCGCCGAGCAACGCCGCGTTGATGGGCGTGAGTCCATCGCGCACATGGCGTTCCACATTTTCCACAATGACAATGGCGTCGTCCACCACCAGTCCAACGGAAAGCACTATGGCGAGGAGCGTCAGGAGGTTTAAGGAGAAGCCGAAAATTTGCATCAGGAACACCGCGCCGATAAGAGAGACGGGAATTGCCACCAGCGGAATCAGCACCGAGCGCAATGATCCGAGGAAGAAAAAGATGACGATCGCGACGATGAGCAAAGTTTCGCCGAGAGTCTTGATCACTTCGCTGATAGCGAAATCAATATACTTGGTGGCGTCGTAAGCCATTCGCCCGTCGAGGCCCGTCGGCAAATCTTTTTGAATGGCGTCCATTTCTTTGCGGACGTGCTTGATGACTTCGAGGCTGTTGGCGTTGGGCAACACGCGCACTCCCATGAAAACCGCGCGCTCACCGGTGAATCGCACTTCGGTGTCATAATTATCCGCGCCGAGCACGACGTCCGCGACATCGCTCAAGCGCACCAGCGTGTTGCCGGACTGGCGGATGACGAGATTTTTAAATTCATCCACCGAACGCAAATCCGTGTTGGCGGAAAGATTGACCTGAACGAGCGAACCTTTCGTGTGCCCGACCGCTGATAGAAAATTATTCGCGGCCAGGGCTTGGCGCACTTGATCCGGATTCACGTTGAATGCAGCAAGACGATCCGGCTTGAGCCAGATGCGCATCGCGAAAGTTCGTCCGCCCAAAATTTCGGCGCTCTGCACGCCTTCAAGCGCGGCGAGACGTGGTTGAACAATACGCACGAGGTAATCCGTGATTTGATTCGCCTCGAGAATTTTGGAAGTGAAACTGAGATACGCCGACGCGAATCGGGAGTCCGCCGCCTCGATATTGATCGTTGGCACTTCCGCTTCGGGCGGCAAATCGTTGCGCACCTGATTTACTTTGGAGCTGATTTCCGAAAGCGCTTTATGTCCATCGTAATTTAACTTGAGCCGTGCGGTGATCGTCGAGAGGCCGAGCTTGCTTTCGGATTGGAGATAATCAATTCCCTCCGCCGCCGCAATTGCGCGTTCCAGCGGCGTGGTGACGAAACCGCGCACAAGATCAGCGCTCGCTCCAACGTAAACCGTCTTTACCGTGATCGAGGCATTTTCGCTGCGGGGATATTGGCGAAAGTTGAGCGTCTTGATGGCCTGAAAACCCGCGATCAAAATCACGAGGTTCACGACAATCGCGAGAACCGGGCGGCGAATGAAAAGGTCGGTGAAGGATTTCATCGCGTGGATTAGCTATCCGAAGGTTTCGGACTGAGTTTTGGTTTTGGAGAAAGTTCGTTGTTCTCGACCACACCAACGCCGTTACGAAGTTTGAAAACGCCGGAACTCGCCACTTTTTCGCCCGACTTTAATCCTGAATCGACGCTGACGAAATCTCCCCGCACCCGACCCGTGCGAATGAATTGCTGACGCGCCACCAGACCCGCGGGACCATTCGTACCCGCCGGTTTTTGTTCGATCACATAAACCGAATCGCCAAACGGCGCGCTCAAAATGGAGGTCGCGGGAATGACCAGAACATCCTGTTCGCCCGGCAAAACAACTTCCACGCGCGCGAACATTCCGGGACGCAAAAGATGATCTTTGTTTTCAAACGTCGCTTGCAATTTTACGCTGCGAGTGGCGGCGTCGAGATCGGGATTAATCGCCGTCAGCGTTCCGGCGAATTGATTGCTCGGATAAGTGTCGGTGAACAAACGCACGCGCATCCCGTTGGTCAATTGCGCCAGTGTTTGTTGCGTCATCGTAAAATCTGCGTGCATCGGCTCCAGCGATTGCAGGGAGACAATGGGTTTTCCGGCCTCCTGAAACTGGCCAAGATTCACGAGGCGAATACCCAGCCGTCCCGCAAAAGGCGCACGAATGGTTTTCTTGGCCACGGTCGCGCGAATGTTGTCCGCGTTCGCCTGATTTTGTTTGAGTGCCGCCTCGGACGAATCCACTTCTGCCTGCGAAATTGTTTTGGAAGCGAGCAGTTGGCGCAAGCGTTCCGCATTCACGCGCGCGAGATCAACTTGCGCATCAAGAGCGCGAAGTTGCGCTTCCTCAGACGAAGTATCGAGTCGAAGGAGCAATTGTCCGTTCGTCACCACCGCGCCGGAATCGAAAGCGATTTCGCGCACCGTGCCGGGAATTTCCGTCGTGACATTCACACCTTGCGCCGCCGCGAGCGAAGCGATTGCTGAGAGCGACGTTTGCCATTTTTCCTCGCGTGCGACGGCGGATGAAATGGTTTCCGGAGGCGGGCGGAACGCTTTGCCCGCCGCCATGAGCTTGCGAATTTGAAGAATTTTAATTCCAGCGAGCGCCCCGATGACGACCACCAATAATACAATTGCGATTAAAACTTTTTTCATAAATTTCCTGAATCTCTCAGCTTCCTTTGGCTGCTGCGCCCTGGAGAAACAAAGCCACGATGCCTTCGGCAGTTTTCCGGTTAAGCCGACAATCGGGCATCATCAAATGCGCCATAATATAAATGTTCATCAATCCCCAGAATCCGTAGGCCAGTTCTTCGCTGTTGAACCGACGATTTAACCGTCCCGCTTTTAATTCTCTTTTAATCAGCGAATGAACAAATTCAAAATTGCGCTTTGGCTTTTCGCAGTAATTCATTTTTTCTGGCAGTTCACCGGGCGAAGCAAATGCCGTTGCAAACGCCAGTCGCATCAACTCGCGGCGGCCACTTGAAAAACCAAAAAGCGCCGCCAAAATTTCCACCAGCTTTACCTGCAACGATTCATTTTTATCCGAAGCTTCCTGCATCAGTCGGTAACGCTCGTCATGCGCCGAGTCCACCAGCGCCTTATACAAAGCCGCTTTGTTCGCGAAGTAATAATACAGAGTCGGTTTGGTCACTTTGGCCGAGTCAACAATCGCTTGGACGGAAGTCCCCGCGTAACCGCAATGGGCGAATTGTCTCAGAGCCGCGTCGAGAATTTTTTGCCGTGTTGCTGAATCCGTTTTATCCATGACCTACCGGACGGTAGGTAAAATTCCCAATTGCGTCAAAAGTTAATTTGGGATTTTAAAAAACGATTCGGAGAGCCGGTCGCGAATAAGGATTGAAAGCATTCCGCCAATTTTTTAGTTTCCTCGTCCGTAGCGCGATTAACAAAATTATGAAACAACATTGCATTTATTTTCTTTCCGCCATTCTGGCAATTGGTGCGGGGGCGAACCTCCGTGCGCAAGACACAATCAAAGTCGGCGAGTTCGCCTCGCTCACGGGCGGCAGCGCGAGTTTTGGGCAGTCGTCGCACAAAGGAAC
>JBDSYB010000394.1:0-18967 GCA_039925885.1 Verrucomicrobiota bacterium | reverse complement strand
GGTTGCATGGGAGTTGAGATATTTTATTGGGTTAATAGTTCGGCGGCGCGAACTGTGTTTTGTAAAAGCACGGCGATCGTCATCGGCCCTACGCCGCCGGGATTGGGAGTAATTCTTCCTGCGACCGGTTGCACGCGCGCAAAATCCACGTCGCCCACCAGGCGCGAACCGTTTTTTGCGGAGGGATCGGGAACACGATTGACTCCAACATCAATCACCGTAGCGCCGGGTTTGACCATGTCAGCTTTAATAAATTCCGCGACGCCCAAGGCGGCGATAAGAATATCCGCACGCCGGCAATGCCCGACGATGTCACGCGTTTGCGAATGGCAAATCGTGACGGTGGCGTTGGTGTGCGAACCCTTTTGCAGGAGAATTGCCGCCATTGGTTTGCCCACGATGTTCCCGCGACCTAGCACCACAACTTCCGCGCCGGAAATTTTTATTTGAGAACGAATAAGCAATTCGTGAATCCCACCGGGAGTGCAGGGAATAAAACCAGAGGTGTCGCCCATCATTAATTTCCCGACATTGACGGGATGAAAACCATCCACATCTTTTTTCGGTGACACAGTGGAGAATATTTTCGTTTCACTGATGTGTTTGGGCAGAGGCGCTTGCACCAAAATTCCGTGGACAGTTTCGTCAGCATTGAGGCAGTCGATCAGAGCGAGCAGTTCATTTTCAGAGGTCGTTTCCGGCAGAACGCGAGTCTCCGAACGAAGTCCCACGCGAACGCTGGTTCGCTCCTTCATGCCCACATAAACTTTGGAGGCGGGATCTTCTCCTACGCGAACGAAAATCAGTTTAGGTTGGATGCCGCGCCCTTTCAGAACTGCCACGCGCCGAGACGTTTCTTGGTGAAGCTGTTCGGATATGGCACGACCATCAATTAAATTTTCCACGACTTAACGGTTCTCGATGGTTTGGATTTGAATGACCGGCGTATTGGGCCAGCGTGGGTCAACAGATTCTTCACCGGTGACAACTACAGTCACCCCGATCCACGGTTTCAAGGTAAAACCAGGCTCTGCCTTGTAGAGGTAGTTGATAATCTTACGATTCTCAGGATTCTCCAGTCCATAATAAGAGGGCGTTTGAACGTTAATGGAGCGACGAATAATTCCTTCGCGAGTCACCACGCGCTTTGGCAAAGGCTCCTCAACCACCGGCGGGGGAACTACCGGCGGAGCCGTCTGAGCAACGGGCGGGGTTGGAACTGTCGGCGGTGGAAGATTTTCCGGTGTCGCGTTTGTCGGTGGATTTTTAGCAACGTCAGGCTCGGCATTGGTCGCAGCGGGCGGGACGGTCGCGACGTCTGGCTCTGTCGGAGGCAGCGGGACGAGAGTGGGGGGAGGCGTCGATGAAGCACGTTCGATGAGATCTGCGGCCACAAAAGCGGAAGTCTCGGCGGGCGTTTCGATCTCCGTCCACTCGTTGACGGTGCGAATTTCTTTGACTACCGCCCCTTTTTTCAAAATACCGACCGCGCTGAAATTTTCTCCCGGACCAGCCCGAACCTTCAATTTTTTTGGAACCACCGTTTTGGCTGAGGGATCGATAAAACTCGCGTTAACCCAAACCGGCGTGTTGCTCGGCATGGCAATGCGAAACCAACGAGGGGGTTCGTCTTTCTTGGGTTTCGCGATGGATATTTCTTCAAGCAATGTGACCGTTTCCCCTTTCTTTAATTTTGTAATTACTTCCCCAATAAAAGAGGCTTGCCCGCGCACATTCACCGCGTCCTGTTTTACCAGGCCGCTTTCTGGCGGATCTATTTTCACGCGTCCAAGGGTGCTTTGTGCATTTGGCTCTCCCCCCGGACTGAGGGCAGGCTTGACCTTTTTGGCCTTGGTTTTTTTTGGCGCAGTTTTCTTGGCGAGTGGCTTGGCGTCCGCTGGCGGGGCGGTAATGATTTCGCTTTCGGGAGGAGGATTTGTCGGTGAAAGAGCTTGCGCCCCGACCGGCAACGTGAGCAGAACGGCAAAAATCAAAGGATGTATCAATTTCATAACTTGGGAAGTAGAGATTTAATCTCGGATTCTGTCAACGTCCGCCATTTTCCTTCCGGCAACTCGCCGAGCTTTATGGTGCCGATTTTGGTGCGTTGCAAACGCTCCACGGTCAGCCCCTGTGCCTCGAACATGCGGCGCACTTCGCGATTTTTTCCTTCGCTCATTTCCAACTCGACCACGCTGCGGGAATTGGTCGCGGAAAGAATTCGCGCCTTCTCCGCCTTCAACAATTCGCCCGCATCCTCAACACCTTGAGTTAATTTGCGAAGAATTTCCACTCCAACTTTCCCTTCGACGGTGGCAAAATAAGTTTTTCGAACCCCGTAACGCGGATGAGTCAACCGCAAACAAAAATCACCATCATTCGTCAGAAAAATCAAGCCTTCGCTCTCGTAATCCAACCGGCCCACCGAATAAAGATTGTTCCACTCCCTGGGAAGTAAATCGCCAACGAGCCGACGAGGCGAACCTTCTTCACGCGCACACAAAAACTTGCGGGGTTTGTGGAGCGCCACGTAAATTTTGCGCTTGGATTTCAGGCGGCGCCCATCGACTTCCACCCGATCATGGTCTGGATCAACCTTGGTTCCCAACTCGCGCACGATTTTTCCGTTCACCGAAACCTGGCCGTCTAAAATAAATTTTTCACTGGCCCGCCGCGACGCCACTCCAGCGTCCGCCAGAAATTTTTGCAAACGCATCATTGAAAGCAGGAAGTTTGAAATGCGAAATGCGGAAAAAATGCCAGCGCCGGTAGGCGAAAGCGGTTTCCGCTATTTCGCCATTCCCGCATGATCAAGCGTCCGGCTTGGTCTTGCGCAAACCAGTGACGCGGTCGCCGTCTTTCCATTGACCGCGTTTTTTCAGAACGGCGACTCGCTCGAAGCGCTTCATGACATTACGTTTTCCACCAGTATTGCTGGCGGCTCGGAGACTGCGATGCTGTGACATAAAAAATTCCTGATTGACCCGCTGATTTTGAAAACGGGGCTGCTTATCTAACATGCGAACTCTTATTTGCAAAACGTTATTTTACCCAATAAAAAAGCCAGCCCGGTATCCAGGACTGGCTTTGTGCAAGAGAAACTTTATTTCTTCAAACGGAAAACCTATTCCCTGTAGAAGTCGATTGAACGGAACTGGTTTGTCCGACGGTGGTAAGATCCGCCCAAACAATAGGCGAGTTCAAATCCGTAGTTCCTTGCAATATGGCGCTAGTATCCGTCCAACTGAAGTTGAAATTTGAACCCAAAACCGAATAGTTAGGACAAGCTGCGGAGTGGTGGGAGGGGCGATGTTAAACGCAACGACACGGTTATTTCCGTTGATTGCAAAACTTTGTCGCTGGTGAAAAGCACCGAGCCGATTAAATTTTGGTTGGCCACTTTATTTGACGGGGAGTTATAAGAGGCCAGCAACAGCGGATTTTGCAAGATATGAGTTTTCCCAAGACGCAGGTCGAACCGGAATTGTTCCCACCTACGGTCCGTAAGTTAGAACAAATCCGCACGACAAATTAATTCACAGGTATCGCGTTCGTCAAACGTCTCCAATCCGGGTCATTAGCGGTAGAAGACAACCCGAAAGCCGGGTTAGTCGCGGGGTCCGGGCGCTGGGTGACGGTATCATCCGCATTGTAGGTGTTATTGTGAGCGACCACGTTCCCGCCAACCCATTTCCACGTCTCGGCATGTCCATCTACAAAAGATAAATTGCACCCATTGTTATGTCTCGCTGAAGGCAGGTTCCAATAATCAAAGCTCGATCCGGGACCCCTGATGCCTAGTGCGCCGTTGTCGATGCTGATTTGATTTTCATCCACGAATTCCGCCACTTTGGTAGGCTGTTTCACCTGGCCCGTCTTTTTCGGTCCCGTCGGAAGTTCGTTACAATTCAACCACACGGAAATAGCGTAACTCCGATTGTGCGGGACTTGTTTGTTGCCCACACCTTTTACATAAGCCTTGCTTGCGGGACACCGATAAGTATTAAGCGACTTATTGTAAGGATACAAAACTGCCTTTTTTATGTCGTCCAGATAAGTCCCGGTGTATTGCTTGTTGTCACGGCTATCGCAGTAGAAACCAACTTGAACTTTCTGGCCGCATTGTCCATCGAGAATCCTGACAAAGTTCAACTCTATAGCATTGCCGATCTTACTACCGGCCCGGTCCTGCGCGATCAGGAGTTGTTCTCGGTCAAGAACCCGAACGTCAATTTAACAGGCCAACCTTGCTTCGGTCCGTCTGTTTGTCTTGGACTCCAACAATGGTATCAAGGCTTTCGACCTCAATCTAAGTTTCGTGCCAAACGCAGCACCTTATAGCATTACTTCCGTTTCGAAGCAGGGTGGAGACATTGTTTTAACATGGACGACGGAAGCGGGACGTAGTTATCAAGTGCAATATAAAAATATTATAACTGACACATGGGCGAATCTAGGATCTCCAATAGTCGCGACTGGCACATCGACGACTACGAATGTGGCAATTTTCGGGGACACACAGTTTTATCGGATACAGACTCCGTAAAGCACACGTTCTAAAAGAAATTGGAATGCCGCGTCTCAAGACGCGGCATTTTTTTTGCGAATTGTTGAGGAGTGTTGCTATCGAGTTGACAAGTATCAGGGAGAACCCTAGCATCCCGCTGATTTGATTCGGGTGGCAGGACGTTTCTTCAGCGGGGTTCTCCACTCCCACCTCCTTGGCGTCTGCTGCCCGAATCTTTTGAAATGCCACGTTGACTTGGAAAATAACATCCTCTATTTTCCGAGGCTCATTGCGGGGGGTGTAGCTCAATTGGTTAGAGCGCTGCCCTGTCACGGCAGAGGTTACGGGTTCGAGCCCCGCCACTCCCGCCATTCCCTGCATTCTTTCTTCTTTGCTCCAAGTAGTCTCAAATCACGACCCTCATCACGCCAGCCAGCTTTCCGATTCATTCCGTAGTGAAATTTTGCCGGTTGTCTAATAAGTTGACTCACGGTTGTCTTACTGATTAACGTTGGCGCGTGAGTTATCAGCCACAATTCACCATCACCCCCGCGTTGCTGGGGCGCGTGGAACAGATTGCCGCTCTCCGCGAGCGCATCCAGGCTGCTACGGTGGAAGTGCCGTGGAT
Organism: Verrucomicrobiota bacterium; assembly: GCA_039925885.1. Lineage (GTDB taxonomy): Bacteria > Verrucomicrobiota > Verrucomicrobiia > Limisphaerales > CANJXF01 > CANJXF01. The sequence goes on along the minus strand of JBDSYB010000394.1, from coordinate 13,832 downwards.
TCCTGCATTGCAGAAGGATACGCGGACGCGCAACACCCATTCCTCGACAGCCATCGAAGGCAACCCGCTCACGTTAGAACAAGTTCGCGCCGTGGAGGAAGGTCGGGAAATTCCCGCGATGGCCGCTCGCGCCAAACGTGAAGTGGTGAATTATTTTGCCGCTCTGCGTTTCGTGGAAAAGAACGCAAACAAGAAGAACATTTCTCACGAGGAGATTTTTCGACTGCACAAAATCATTGCTGGCGACGTAATGGATCAGGGCACAGCGGGGAGTTATCGCAATATTGCCGTGCGGGTTAATCGTTATGTCCCGCCGCCACCGGCAGACGTTTCCGGTTTGATGTTTGAATTGCTGACGTGGTGGAACAAGGAATCGGCAAAGATGTCGCCCGTGTTGAGTTCGGCCATCGTGCATTATCGCTTTGAAGCGATTCACCCTTTCGCCGACGGCAACGGACGAACCGGACGCGCGTTGGCATTGTGGGAATTGTATCGGCGCGGGTTTGACACGCACCATATTTTTTCCGTGGACGAATTTTATTGGGAGGATCGTCCGCGCTATTACGCAGCGCTGGATGCCGTGAGGCGCGAAGGCGAAGACTTGACCGATTGGCTCGAATACGCCGCCGAGGGTTTGCAACTCACCCTGGAGCGTGTCTGGACACGGGTGCAGAAATTTTCGGCGGGTGCAAGCCGGACGAAATTGGTTTTGCGTCCGAAACAAGAGCAGTTGTTACAATTGTTGCGAGATAAAAAAAGCATGACGCCGCAGGAAATATGGGATGCGCTTGGTATGACGAAACAGGGCACAATAAAGTTGATGCAACCGCTGCTGGACGCCGGTTTAGTGCAACGCGTCGGCACGCGTAAAACGGGGCGTTATATCCTGGCGTAACACGAAAGCTCTGACAAAAAGACTTTCGTGTTGTCCGCTGTGCTCCATTTCAAAATACTTTTCACCAGCCCGATATTAGTGCGGCCAAAGCAGCGTAACCGTTCTCCGCGACGAAGACATGGCTCTCCGAACAGAAACGCTGCTTCCGTCGCAAAAATTTGTTGTAGCGCGCGCAATCCGCGCTCTTTACGCTCACCCCAATGCCGCAACTCACGCTGAAAACCACGCACAAATGCGTGGTCGCCTATTACGAGAATCTAAAGAAATTTGAAAAGCTGGGCATGAAGCACGAAGGCGCGGTTAGTTCTGCCTTCCATGAGTTGCTCGAAGTTTGCGCCCGACAGTTTGATTGGAAACTCGTTCCTCAATATCCAATCAAACGCAAAGGCAAACTCCCACTCAAAGCCGATGGCGCGTTGGTCGATAATTTCAACCTGAGTCATGGCATCTGGGAAGCAAGGGACAGCAACGACGATCTTGAAAAGAAATCAAAGCAAAGTTTACCGCTGGCTATCCTCGTGACAATATTCTCTTTCAGGAACCGCTCAAGGCCGTGCTTTATCAACAGGGACAATGCGCCTTCAAAGCTGATCTGACCAAGCCCGACGACCTCGTTCACATTCTCGAACTGTTCCTCGAATTCGCTCCACCTGCCATTGCCGATTGGGAAAAAGCCGTCATCGAATTCAAGGACAGAATCCCGCAAATCGGCGCGAGTTTGAAAAAGCTCATTGAAACCGAACGCCAAACCAATAAGAAGTTCGTCGCCGCCTTCGAAGGTTTCTGTTCCCTCTGCCGTGGCTCGCTCAATCCGAACATTTCCATCGAAGCCGTTGAGGAGATGATTATCCAGCACATCCTCACTGAACGCATCTTTCGCAAAATTTTCGACGTCGCCGACTTCATTTCTCGCAACGTCATCGCGCAGGAAATTGAAAAGGTCATCACTGCTCTCAATTCCCGTGTGTTCAGCCGCGACGATTTCAGCAAAAGCCTGGAACATTTCTACGGCGCAATCGAAAACGCCGCCGCCACTATTTCGGACTTCACTGAGAAGCAAACATTCCTCAACACCGTCTGTGAACGTTTCTTTCAAGGCTTTTGTATCAAGGTAGCCGACACGCACGGCATCGTTTACACGCCGCAACCGCTCGTGAACTTCATGGTTGCCAGCGTCGAATCGGTGTTGAAAAAGGAATTCAATAAAACTCTCGCCGACAAAGACGTTCACATCCTCGACCCCTTCACCGGTACCGGCAATTTCATTGTCAATCTCATGCGGCACATTCCGAAATCCGCGCTGCCGCACAAGTTCGCGCACGAACTGCATTGCAACGAAATCATGTTGCTCCCGTATTACGTCGCCTCGATGAACATCGAGCACGCTTATTACGAGGCCACTGGAAAGTATGAAGCGTTTGAAGGCGTTTGTTTGGTGGACACATTTCAAACTGCGGAATCCGATCAAGATGAATTCGGCTTCTTCAACGAGAAGAATTCCGAACGCGTCAGCCGACAGAAAAAAGCGCCCATCCGCGTCGTGATTGCCAATCCGCCTTACAACGCCGGACAAGCGGACGAAAACGACAACAACAAAAACCGAAAATATCCTGTGATTGACCGGCGCGTTAGCGTGACGTACGGCGAAGCCTCCAAAGCCACGTTGCAAAGAAAACTCGCCGATCCTTACGTCAAAAGCCATTCGTTATGCGAGCGACCGTGTTGGCGACAGCGGCATTGTTTGTTTCGTGAACAACAACAGTTTCATCACTGAAAAAACCTTCGACGGGATGCGGAAGGAAATCGCGAAGGATTTCGATTTAATCTACGTCCTCGATCTTGGCGGCAATGTCCGCAAGAACCCGAAACTCTCCGGCACGACGCATAATGTTTTTGGCATCCAGGTTGGCGTGAGCATCAACCTTTTTGTTCGCAAACCAAAAGCAAAACAGTAATTTTTAGCCATGAGCATTGAGCAAGTTGAATTTGCCATTCTCGAACTGCCTCCCGAGGAACGGCGGCGTTTGTTGTCCTGGCTGGATGAAAATCGTCGCGAACTTTTCGGGGCGATGGGCGAGGCTCTCGGCGAACCGCAAAAAAAAGAATTGCTGCGGAGACGTCAGGAATATTTCGAGCAGCCGGAACGTTTCATTCATTTGAATAACGAGGAAGAGCTTGACCGTTTCTTTGCTGGAATTCGCCATGAGGTTCAAACTCGCCTTTCATCCACTCGTCAGAATTGATCTCGTGGAAGCCTCCACTTGGTACGAACTGCGGGAGCCCGGCAAAGGCCAGCAATTGGAAACCGAAGCGCACGATGTATTTCGAAGGTTCCCTGATGCCGCACTCTTTTATGCCGTTCGTTTTGAAGACGTCCGTCGCGCCAATCTTCGCACATTTCCCCACGGCATATTTTATTTCATACATTCAGAAACCGTGGTGGTGCTTGGAATCCTACATGGCGCACGTGATTCTGAGGAAGAATTGCAACGACGGCGCGAAACGTATGGCTAAAACTGTATGGCGTCGGCGAACGTCTTTTGCGCAAACCTGTTCAAGCAAACAATCCTGAGACATAAAATGGCCAAAGCAAAGCAACCCACTCAAGGAGAACTTCGTGAATTTATTCGCACGATGCGCGGCGTCAAGCTGCTCGGTTTCGCTGATTGGTTCGACGCTTACCGCACATCAGTCGGGCTGACTCCAAAAGGTTATGTGATGGAATGGCAGGAATCGCCGGAACAAATCGCCGAAATAAAACGCCGCCTCCAGGAAGTTGACGCGCATCCAGAAAAACTGCGGCCATTGAATGCCCGGTTTTTCAACAATCTGCGGAAGGAGCTCGCCGCCAAACGACGGCAGCGCGCCGCGTTGCTTCGGCGCATCGAAAAATTCGAGGCGGCACAGCGAAAAGCAAAAGGAAAACGTCATGGCTAAAATCTTTTATCACGCCGTGCCGGTTGACTGGCGCAAGGAACAGAAATACGACTTCCTCGAAAAGGCCGGGTCCATCGCGGGCGTAAAATGGACAACTCTCACGCCGGATAAAAAACAGAACTGGCTCGATCATGGTTATCGTCCGGAGTTTGACGATTTCATGGCGATTGGTGACCGCGACTTGGTTTCTGGAAATTCAATTCCACCAATCTTCTCGCATTACTCGCGAGGCATCGCGACTTCGCGCGATGATACTGCGGTGAACTTCAATCGTGATCGTCTGGCGAAAAACATGGAGGAGATGATTGATGCCTACAATGGTCAGGTGGACGCCTATCATCGGCTGAAAAAGAAGCCCGCCAAAGTCGAAGACTTCATTGATTATAAATCCGGCAAGATTTCTTGGAGTCGTGATTTGAAAAACGATTTGTTGCGGCATCGAAAGGTGGAGTTTGCCGAAGAAAAAATAAGACCGAGCCTTTACCGTCCATTCGCCGCAACTTCGCTTTTCTTTGACCGTGTGATGAACGAAGAAGTTTACGGCTTCCCTGAAATTTTCCCAAAGTTGGATTCAAAGAACTTTTCGATCTGCATCACGGATGCAGCTTCGGAAAAACCGTTCATGGTTCTCGCTACAGATAAAATTGCCGACCTTCACATCGTTGGCGCGGGAGCAAGCGCGCAATGTTTTCCTCTGTTTCATTACGTCGAGGACACCAACAAAAAGAAGTTTGAGCGGCGCGACAACATCACCCCCGAGGCGCTGACGCTATTCCGGATTTTCTACGACGACGACAGCAACACGCGAGAAAACATTTTCCATTACATCTATGCGCTGTTGCATCGTCCCACCTACCGCACCCGCTATGCCGAGAATCTAAAACGCGAACTGCCGCGCATTCCGTTTGTCGGTGTTGCCGCGAAGAAAGATTCACCCGCCAGTTTTTACCCGCTTTCCGCCATCGCGACGATGCAGGGCGACGCCAAGCCCGACCACAATCCGAAAGCCAGCGCGAAACTTTTCCACGCCTTCGCCGACGTCGGCAAAAAGCTCGCCGACTTGCACGTGAATTACGAATCCGCCAAAGAATTCCCGCTGAAACGAATCGAAAACAAAGAAGTGAAACTCGACTGGCGCGTGGAGACGATGAAGTTGCTCAAGGTAGGGACGCCGTTCCACCACGTCCCAAATTTCTCCCGCTCCCGCCGCAACAGGAAAGTCAGGGACGCCGTGGAAGTCGTCCCTACCGCGTCGATTATTTACAACGATTTCCTCACCCTCGAAGGCATCCCCGCCGAAACCTTTGATTACCGCCTCGGCAACCGCAGCGCCCTCGAATGGGTGATCGACCAATATCGCGTCGCCAAAAACGAACAAGGCAACCTCACCAGCGATCCGAACCGCATGGACGACGAGGAATACATCGTGCGTCTGATAGGTCAGGTCATTACGGTCAGTTTAGAAACGAGAAGACTGATTTCCACTTTGCCGAAAATTATTTTCGAGTGAGCAACAATTTTTGAAATGAACGATTTTGAGGAAATTGCGCCCGGCGGAGTAAAATTTGAGTTCGCTCCTCTTAAGCGGCAGGCCGGGGCGCTCCGCGCCTCCGTCCCGCCGCTTTTTACGTGATCATCAATTCACAACTTGTGCTTCTTTGATTACGAGCCGTTTGTCCCGTTCCTCCCAACGAATCGCTTTCAACGTGATTTGCTGGAATTCTGGCAGCTTCGGAAACTCAACGACGTTGTCGCCGTCCAGTTTCACTTTCCCATCTTTCTGTTCGGGGTATTCCTCGAATACTGCCAGGCCAGGTTGCAACGCCAGTTCGTGACACTTATCACCCCCCTTTCTTCTCATACGATTTCGCCGCTGCCCTTGTAACGCCGTCCAATGCACATTTGTTGGCCAATTTCCACAGCCACGCAACCAGGCTTCCTTTAAGGAGAACTTCGGGCGCGATAGAAGCGAATGGGCAAATTCGTTGTTGGATCAATGAATTCAATTGAGCCGTTTGTATTTACGATATTCGTCAATGTGGCCCACCCGCTAAAGTCGGTTGCAGCATCAATGAAATAATTGCCCGGCGCGCCGGTGACCTGGAGACGAATTTCGCCGCTGGGCAGCGCGATGATGGAAGTAATCTGAGGTGGCAATGGAGACTCCACGACGAGTTGCGCGGAGGCGGTGGCGCTGCCCGCCATATTAGTTACGGACACGGAATAAGTTCCACCGTCGCTGTTCTGTAGATTTGTCCGTGTGTAGTTTGTCGAAGTCGCACCGGGAATTTCCACATCGTTAAATTTCCATTGATAACCCATCGGCGCTGTCCCAATGGCGATGACCGAGAAGGTCACCTCGCTGCCGACCGAGCGGGTGGCGTTGGTGGGACTGGACGTAATCGTCGGATATTGATTAACCGTGAGGAGCGCATTGCTGCTGTTCATCTGGCCGACGGAATTCGTCAACGAAACAGAATAATTTCCTGCATCGGAAGATTGAATGGTGTTTCGGGTATAGGCGCTATTAGTCTCGCCGGAAATGTTGGTGCCTTGGAATTTCCATTGGTAAGTGATCGGCGCTGTGCCGGACGCCACAACAAAAAATGTCGCGCTATCGCCCCGATTAAGTGTTTGCGCGACAGGTTGGGTGGCAATGGATGGCGCGGATGGCGACGGTGGAACATAAACGAATTTCACCGCGTCGCCATACATCCGGGAAGTTGCATCGAGCGTGCCCGAGGAATAGGTGAATGTAAGTGTCGGCACAGTGACTCCCGCATTTAAAACTATTCGCCCGACGTTAGTCCATGAGTTAGCCCCGCTCGTCGAACGAAAGGCGGTGGTCGTCGATGGCAAACCGCTACAGCCGGATTGAGCTATCGTGGCGGTGATATCACTGGAGCAACTCGTGGGCGTGTGTGTTATGTAAACATCGAAAGTGCCACCTGATGCGGGAAGAGTTGGCTTGAAGGTGCAACTGGGCGTTCCGCTGCCGCCCGTCGCGTAGCGGCTGCCAGTTCCAGTCAAACCGCCCGCAGTGCTTTTGGCAGTGGAATCAAGACAACCCGCGTCAGTATAAGGCGGGTTGGAATTTTTAACGCCGCTGGCCAAACGGCTTTCTACGATGACATCGCTGAAGGACGCTGAGGCTGTCGTAAAAACATAATCCGAGGAAACACCCGTTAAATTATTTGTTCCGTTTGACTTCACTCGATAGTGATAAGTCGTGTTGGGGGTGAGTCCCGTGACATTCACAGTATGATACCAAAGTAATGTCGCATTGGTCGTCGCGCTCCCATAGCTGGTGGACAAACCGTATTCCATCACGCTGTCCGAAAGTTGATCGGTCGGCCACACCACGCTGACGTTGGTGGCCCCTATGGTCAACACTGGCGCGACTTCAACAACCGGCGCATTTGTATATGCCTTTCCAATCGCGTTCGTCCGAATGGCGTCCCAGATATTTGCCGGATGCAATTCGGCGCGCCAAAAATTTACTCCTTTGTATCCGCCAGCCGTCGCGGGATTCGAAACTGTTTTCAATGCGGTATAAAATTCGTTGATCAGCGCTGGAGTAATCGTTCCATTGGTGGATGTCCATCCTTGCCCAATTGTGGTCAGCGGTTTGATCGAGTTCGTCCAATAATAATTCGTGCCTCCCACCACGCTGTTGGAGCCACCGAGGGAATTCTGCCAATTGCGATACTGCGTATTCATCGTGCTCACCGCCAAAGTAGGCGTATCCCCAAACTCAATGAAATAATTCTGTGGCATGACCGAGTCCACATAATAGCCAAACTCTTTGAAAGGAAATGTGGTGTGGTAATTCTGGTAGGCATACGGGGAATGCGCTAAAAATTTATTCGGCCAATTGGCCCGCACCGTGGAAAATAACTGCATCGCCTTTGCCTCCTTGTCCGCCAAAATTTTCCACTCGCCTTCTCCATCAAACACCACCCCGTCGGCGCCCCTTTGAAACATCGTCCCAACAACGGTTACCTCTCCCGGAATATTGACGCCGGTCGTGTAAATGTAGCCAAATATTTTTAGACCCGCCGCATGAGCCGCGCCGACCAACGATGTGGAAAATTGCGAGTTGAAGGTGTCGCCTTGTGCCGCCTTTACAATGACGTGTTGCAAGCCTTGATTTTTCAGAAAAACCATCAGGCTCGCATTGTTGGTCACGGAAGCAATATTGCCGACGCCCAGGTTATTAATCGCATTCGGGAGGATATAAATCCAAGTGCCTTTTCCCAAATTCAACGAGTCAATTCCACCGTCACGAACGACTGCGCGTACAGGTGGAACGGTCAGAAATAATAATCCCAACACGACCGTTAGACCGAAAAAACTTTGCGGACGCAACCGTCGAAGCATGGGAAACATAAGTCCCTTCACTATCGGGCATTCGTTCCTTGGAAGCAAGGTTCCGGTCGGAAAAATGCACTTAAGCGTGATGAAATTTCACATGCTGGATTCCAAGTGATTTTGACATCACGGAATTTGCATCAACTCCGCGCCGCTCCAAGCCTCTTGTCGTTTCGCGGTTTCTGTACGGATGCGTTTCACGGTTTCAGGTTGCACAGGTGCGACGCCATGATCCCATTCCCGCCGGACATACGTCAAAATTCCTGCGAGCTGTTCGTCATCGAACATTCCCATGCTCGGCATTTCAAGATACCAACTTTGTCCTTTGACGTGGATAGGCCCCGCTAAACCATTTAGCAGAATTCTCACCAGGCGGTTCTCTGAGCCAAGCACCCATTCGGAATCGACTAACGGCGGAGCCAGGCCATCCATGCCGAGTCCATGAAGCTGGTGACAAGCGGCGCAACTTCCCGTAAACAAAACTTTGCCGTCTGCAAATCGCTTTTGCTCATCCGGCAAAAGCGCCGGGATGACTGGCTCCGGTAAAGCGCCAGGTTTTCCAGGCCATGTGAACAGCGGAAGAATTTTTCTAAAACCAGTTTTGTTGTCCGTGTTTTTAGCAAGCATTGCAAAAGCCGCAGGTTCGCCCAGCAATTTAACCGGTTTCTTCGCCGTAACCACGCTCGTTGACAAAATTCCATCGAGTAAAATTTGCTGCCGTGCAGGCGAATTTATGGAAGCGGTAAAATCCAAAAGACGGATCACGCGGTCGCTTCTGCGTTCCATTACAACGCAAGCGGCCAGCCCACTCACCACACGGTCAAAATTTTTCGAATTCTGCCCTGAACTTCCGCTGATTTTTTCCAGCAACTCAAGTTCACGTCCCGCAACTCCGCTCAAAATTGCGTCCGCCAAAAATAAATTCGTTCCACTGGATTTCGCCAGACGCGCCATTGTCACGTCGGCATTTTTGTCTTTGGCCTGGCCCAAAGTTAAAGCCAGTTGCAGTTGAACTTCGGGCGACGGATCATTCGCCAGCGCGATCAACTTTTCCACAACTTCACTTTTATCTTCCGAATCGAAAAAGCTTTCGGAAACCCGAATCGCTGCGGCGCGAACCTTGGAATCTTTGTCTTGAAAACTCCTTGCCACCGTTTCCAAATCCAGTTGATCCATCCCTTCCAGACTCCAGAGAGCATGAATTTTGGCGAACGAATTTTTTCCTTCTGCAGCCAATTTTCTCAGTGCTGGAACCACTGACAAATCGCGCCGCTCGACAAGCAGCCGTTGCGCTGTTTTCCGTGACCATCCGTCGGCGTCCGCCAAATGCGCGACCCATTGCGCAGGAGTTTCCGTGGAAAATTTTGGCGACGCATTCCTGACTTTTTCTCCATCTGGAACAACGCGATAAATTCTACCGAGATGGGGCGGCTTGTCCAAATCGCGCTCCTCAATTTGTTTGCGCAAATATGTCGTGAGGGAAATCCGGTGCTGCAGAACACCGCGATAAAAATCAACAATGTAAAGTGCGCCATCCGGCCCGCTGGTTAGATTGACCGGACGAAAACGCTCATCCGTCGAGGTCAGAAATTCGTTTTGCTCATAAGCATTTCGGGCGGCGAGCGTGCCATTGGTTTCAAACATCAAATTGCGCCGCACCAGATTTCCGGCCGGTTCGCAGACGAACGCATTGCCATAAAATTCTTTGGGCAAAAGGTCGCCGCGATAAATAAATTGCGAATTCGCAGCGGTGAATTCCTTCAATTTTCCGTTGCGCAACATTTCAGGGCGATAGCCGCGATTGATTCCCGGGTTGACCCGCGCCGGCCAGACGAACTGGTTGTCGGGAATTTTCACGTTCACACCCGCCGGACGCAAAAAATTTGGATTTCGATTTAAATAATAGGAAGGAATCATATCGGCGCGAAGCTGGTCGCTGTTTGAGCCATAAAAAAGATGGCCGTCGTCGTCTTCGCTCAAACCGTATTGCCCGCGAAAAGTCGTCAACCCTTTCTTCCATATTCCGTTCACGTAACGGAAACGCGTCATGTAAGCCGCGCTGTAAATCCAATTATCCAAACCCCAGAGCGGGCTGTTGGGCGCGCGCTCAGGATTGGCGAGTTCGGGCCGTTTCGGATCGACTTGCACGCCGTAATCAGACGCGATTTCAGTTTTCTCATCAATTTTATCGTCGCCATTTGTATCGCGGCAAAACCAAAGTTTTGGCGGAGCACCGATTAAAACTCCGCCCGCGACGGGCATGACCGCGCGCGGCATAATCAGCCCATCGAGGAAAATTGTGCTCTTGTCCATTTTGCCGTCGCAATTTGTGTCGCGCAAAACAACCACCCGACCAATGGGCGCATCTTCGCCCTTTCCGTCGAGGTCATTCATGAAACCGCGCATTTCGACGACCCAAAGTTTTCCCTCGTGATCGAACTGCGCCGCCACCGGGTCTTCGACCATGGGTTCACACGCCACCAGTTCGATGCGCAAGCCGGGCGCGAGGCGAAATGTTTTCATTTCTTGCGCCGGGGCAAACGCAGGCGCAGGCGGAATCAATTCCTTGCGCACGAGCGACTTTTGAACTTCACCGGGCTTATCCAGATTATCGCCAATTTGGGCGTGGGTGATCCAAGTCACGGAGAGCAAACAGCAGAAGAGGAAAATCTTCATTCGATCTATCAACGAAATGGAAATTTAAGAGACTGCCAGCATTTTTGGAAACAAAAAACCGGCGAAAATTTTTTCTTCGCCGGTTTGGAAAATTGCAGCGGTCTGTGCCGCTCCAACCTATTTCAATTCTGCTGCATGAAGCTCATTCCAATCGTCGAGATTGTTCAAGTTCACCGCATCGCGATAGGAGCAATCGCTGTCCGAAAAACCGCTCGCGGAAAAGATGCCTTTGCGAGTGGCGTCGTCGTGATTGTAACCTTTGATCGCGGAATTCAGTTTTTCGATGCTGGCTGAGTCAAGCTTCACGCCCGGCTGCTTTTTGACCCACGCTTCAAATTGGGTGTAACTGGGTTTTTCAGTTTTGATGTAGTTGATGACCGCGTCGCGATTCAAACCGAGACCGTCGATGACCATTTGATCGTAGCCTTTGCCAGCGCCAGGATAGCCAGCCGCCAGTTTGCCGCGCGATTCGAGAGAGACTTTGAGCCAAAGACGTGGAAGGTGCAAAACACCTAGAGGACCCGCCGTGCCCGAACTAATCAGAGGAACAATTGTATTCATAGTTTTTGAGTTTTTACCGTTTAAACGAGTGGGGAGAGTAAAAAATGAGGGGAACGGGTCAATGTTAATTTCATCAGGAATTTCCTGAAAAGCGGATCTTGATTTGCCTCTTTTGGCGGGGCCGCTTGGCTTTCTGCGACAAAGCCGTGCTCCGTTGCATGCGCCTATTCCTGAAAACTCCTGCCGCGCGAAGTTTGCAATTGGCCTTTGAACTTTCAAACCTTCTTGGCATAACAACCCGCGATGCATCATTTTCAGTATGTCGGCAGCAAATTGTTTTGCGAAAAAATTTCTGTTGAATCTCTTGCGAAAAAATTTGGGACGCCGCTCTACGTCTATTCGCAGCAAACTTTGACCGACCATTTTCGTCGGCTCGATTCGGCGCTGGCCCCGCTGGATCACACGATTTGCTATGCGATGAAGGCGAACTCCAACCTCGCGGTCATTCGCACCCTCGCCAATCTCGGGAGCGGTTTTGACATTGTGAGCGCCGGTGAATTGAAGCGCGTCATCGCGGCGGGCGGAGATCCGCGAAAGTGCGTTTTCGCTGGTGTGGGAAAAACAGAAACAGAAATTGAATTTGCATTGAGCAAAAATATTTATTCGTTCAACGCGGAGAGCGAACCGGAATTGCAACGCATCAATCGCGTCGCCACGCGTCTCAAAAAAATTGCCCCCATCGCCATTCGCCTGAATCCAAATGTCGATGCCGGCACGCACGCGAAAATTACGACCGGCACTTACGCCAATAAATTCGGCATCGCGTTCGAGGAAGTCGAAGGTGTTTATGAGCGCGCCAGTAAATTAAAAAATCTGCGGCTGCGCGGAATCCAAATGCACATCGGCTCGCAACTGACTCAGGTCACGCCCTACGAGATGGCGGTAAAAAAGGTTCTGCCGCTCGTAAAAAGGCTTGCCGCGAAATATCGATTTGAGTTTTTCAGCGTCGGTGGCGGATTGGGCATTGTTTACAAACCCGCGCTCGAAAGCGGGTTGCCGAAGTGGTGGAAAAGTTTCGAGGCAAAAAATATTCTCACTCCCGATAGCTACGCGGCGAGACTCGTGCCGTTGTTGCAACCTCTTGGTTTGAAAATTTTGCTGGAGCCAGGTCGTTTTATTGCGGGCAACGCTGGAATTCTTGTGACGCGCGTCGAGCATGTGAAGCGCACTGGCAAAAAGAATTTCGTGATTGTGGATGCGGCGATGAACGATTTGATCCGCCCGGCATTTTACGATTCCTACCACGAGATTATTCCGCTCCAGAAAAAAGCGGGCGAGGAAATTTCCTCTGATGTCGTCGGGCCGATTTGCGAGTCGGGCGATTTTTTCTGCAAAGATCGTCCGTTGCCCAAAGTGGGCGAGGGCGATTACCTGGCGTTGTTGAGCGCGGGTGCCTACGGATTTGTCATGGCATCCAATTACAACTCGCGCACCTTCGCCGCCGAAGTTTTGGTCAACGGAAACAAAGCAGCCATAGTGCGTGAACGGCAAAAAATGGAAGAGATCTGGAAAGACGAAAAAATTCCGGCGTGGTTGTAATGTTTAAGGCGTGTTGCCTAAATCAGTCGGAGCGCGGCGTTCACGCCGCTTCAACTCAGGCGTGTTTCGGTGTGTCATGATTTATTTGCTGGTCGAGGTTGAAGCGGCGTAAACGCCGCGCTCCTTTTCAGAAATCCGTCATTCATTATGAAAAAAATCTCGGTGATAATTTTGTTTGCCAGCGCATTCGCGGTCATCGCGGTGAACTTTGATATTCGCAACGAAGTCGAATTTAAAAAGTGCGTTCCAGACGGCGCGAAAGTGGAAAAGCTCGCGAGCGGCTTTGGATTTACCGAAGGGCCGACGTGGGTTTCGTGGGACGGCGGCTTTCTCGTTTTCAGCGACATCCCGGCGAACGAATTGAAAAAGTGGACGCGCAAAGAGGTTGTTTCCACATTTCGTCATCCGAGCCAGAACGCCAACGGCAACTTGTTTGCAAAAGATCGCCTCTTCAGTTGCGAACATTCCGGACGGCGTGTGGCGATTCAGACTAAAGACAAAGCCGTCGAAACGCTCGTCGAGTTGAGCGTGCTGTCACGCGTCTCGTTGGCAGATTTGAAGCCAGGGACTGCCAGCGGGACGCGTGGCAGCACGTTGGATCAATTCGACGGGAAGAAATTTAATTCGCCGAACGATGTCGCCGTGAAATCTGATGGAACGGTTTGGTTCACCGATCCTGATTATGGTTTGGGCGGAAATAAAAAAGAAATGGAAGGCAACCTTGTTTTTCGATTCGACCCGAAAACGAAACAACTCACCGCCGTCGTCAAAGATTTTGATAAACCGAATGGCATCGCCTTTTCAAACGACGAAAAGAAGCTTTACATCGCGGACTCCGGGAAACCGAAACACA
>JBDSYB010000393.1:0-5804 GCA_039925885.1 Verrucomicrobiota bacterium | reverse complement strand
TGGCTGGCGAATACGTTTCCGCAAACCTTTCGACGCCACGTTCGCGCGTTCTGGTTTTCGGTCATCATCACTCTCGTCGGCTGCGCGTTCGGCGGACTGGTGATCGCGTTCGACCCTGGCTCCAAGTCGGTCATCATGCCGTTTTCACATTTGCACGGCAGCCCGGCCGAACGAGTCGCGCGCGAGGAAAAAGCGGCCCGTGATCGTCTCGCCGATCACAAAGCCACGTTCTCAACATCTCTAATGACGCACAACACGAAGGTTTCTATTTTCACAATGGCGCTTGGCACAACGTGGGGCGTGGGAACAATCCTCATGCTTTTTTACAACGGCGTCATCCTCGGCGCGGTTTGTGTGGATTATATTCTCGCCGGGCAAACGCGGTTTCTAATCGGCTGGCTCCTTCCGCACGGTTCGTTTGAAATCCCCGCGATTCTCATCGCTGGGCAAGCTGGCTTGATTCTCGGGCGCGCTTTCATCGGCTCCGGGAAACGTGTTTCTTTGAAAATGCGTTTGCGCGAAATTTCCCCGGACCTTGTAACGCTCATCGGCGGTGTGGGCGTGATGTTAATCTGGGCTGGATTCGTCGAAGCTTTCCTTTCGCAATATCACGAACCTGTTTTGCCTTACTCCGTGAAAATTGCTTTTGGCGCGGTGGAACTGGTTTTACTTTTTCTCTTTCTCGCGCTGGCCGGTCGTAAAAAAAATATCTCTTCTGTTTAAATGGCGCGCGCTAAAACCAATTCGCTCCTGATCAAGACGCCCGAGGGAATCGCGTTTTCTATGTTGCTTGCCAGTCCGGTCACGCGCTTTCTCGCGTATTCCATTGATCTCGGGTGCATCATCGCGGCGAGCACGGTAGTCACCTCGCTCCTCGGGTTCTTAAATTTTATCAGCCTGGATTTTGCGCGCGCGATTTCTGTTCTCGCATTTTTTCTTTTGCAAATCGGTTATGGCATCGGTGCCGAATGGTTCTGGCGCGGGCAGACGGTCGGTAAACGACTTTTCCGACTGCGCGTTGTGGATGTGCAGGGGCTACAGTTGCAACTCAGCCAAATCGTCATGCGCAATCTCCTGCGCTTCGTCGATATGCTCCCCGCCTTTTATTTGGTCGGCGGCATGACTGCATTCCTGAATCGCCGTGGCCAACGTCTCGGGGATCTGGCGGCGAACACCGTTGTCATTCGCAATCCTCGCTTGAACGAACCGAATCTTGATCAACTGCTCGCCGGGAAATTTAATTCGTTGCGAAATTATCCGCATCTGGAAGCACGCCTCCGCCAGCGCAGTTCACCCGGAGAAGCCGCCGTGGCCTTGCAAGCAATTGTTCGTCGCGAAGAATTTGAACCAGCCGCGCGCGTGGAATTGTTCGAGCACATTGCCGCTCACTTTCGCTCGCTCGTGGAATTTCCTCCCGAAGCCGTGGAAGGAATTAGCGACGAACAATATCTTCGTAACGTTGTGGATATTTTGTTTCGGAAAAAAAAGTGATTTCCTAAACTCGACCCGGCTAAGTCCTCCATTTCAAATCGGCGACTCGTCCGTGTTCCGTGTGTTTGCGATCTAGGCAGCGCAATTCCAGTCGCATTCCGCCCTTTTTCAAATTCGCGAGAACCCAGCCATTTGGACTTTCCTTGTCGAACAAATAAGCGGTCGGCGGCAAATTAATCAGATGAATTCCACTCTCGTCCTGCTTCAAGTTCCAATGGTGCGAGTGACCGTAAAGGTACGCTTTTACCTGTTTACGCGGGCGAATGATTTCAAAAAATTCTTTCGTCTCCGTCAGCCCGCCATATTTTTCCCCCTCGTCAGGGTTGTGATGGACAACAACCAACGCCGGTTTGTCGGCGTTGGCGTCGAGTGATTTCGCGAGCCACGCAAGTTGCTTTTCGCCTAGAACTCCCGGCGTCGAAAGTGTTTTGTCCAACGAATCGAGCACAAACCAATTCACGCGCGGCGCTCGGATGATCGCCGCTTGCCGATCTTGCAATGGACGGCTGACGGCTTTCTGTTCTAGTTGAGAATCCCAAAAGCGTGCGCGATGGTCATGATTTCCGAGTGCTAGATGAATGGGCATTCCTGACGTTCGCAACGGTTGCAACAAGTCCACCACCTGCGCGTAATCCGCCGTCTCTCCGCTGTTGAACGCCAGGTCACCACAAATGAGCGCGTTGCTGGGTCGCGTCCGCAACGCGCGAACTTCATTCACAACAGCCGTGAAATTATCCGTCATGTTGATGCCGCGCCCCAGCTTTGTGGGATCACCAGCAAGATGAATGTCCGAAAAAAGCGCCCAACAATGCTCGTCCACTTTGCGATTTGCGGCGAAAAGATTTGGGCTGACCATCAATCCCGCACCAGCCGCGAGTGAACGCCCCAGGAATTGTCGTCGTGAAATTGGCGGAAGATAAATTGGCATAAATATTCAGGTACTTTGGTTCGGAGTATAAAGTTTAGGTGCCGATTGATTTCCTGAAGCCGTAAGTCAAACCATGGGCGAACTCTGTTTTGATGGCCTTTTCTTTTTGTGCTATTGCAGCTTTTGCAAATTCTATTTCCTTCAGTTTTTGTTTCGTATTCGCAAGCGTGGGTTTTGAGGGTAACAAATTGTGGCCAAGCCTGAATTTCAGATAAAAGAGCAGACTGGTTTGGATCAATCAGCATCTTTTCGTCGCCTTTTATCAAAGCCAGTTTGTGTTTGCACATCTGTTGAAGAACTCCAGCCTGACAGTGGCAAAAGATGCGAACAGAAGATTCGTCAGAAAGGAATTCAACTTTATAGGGTTCACCCGTGCTGCTCTTGGCAAGTAAGACGGCTTTCATTATAAAAATAATTATTTTTGACTTTTTAATTCGGGCTTGGAGCTTGATCCAAACAAATTCAAGAACTCTTTTTCTGAGATGATTTTCACACCAAGTTCGTTTGCCTTATCCAATTTTGAACCCGCTGATTCGCCCGCGAGTAGAAAGTCCGTGTTCTTGCTGACGGAACCGGTGACATTGCCGCCAGTTTTGCGTATGAGATCGGACGCTTCGTCGCGTGAAAGCGTCGGCAGCGTTCCTGTTATAACAAAAATCTTACCTCTCAATCGCTCGGCCTGACCGCGCTCTTCATTCGGAAGCGACGCTGGTTTCCCGAGTGGATTGATTTCGAGTTTTTTCATACGGCGCAAGATTCTCTGTCCGTAATCGCTGGCAGCCCAATCAACAATAGCCTTTGCAGAAACCGGACCGATCAATGTTTTAGCCTGCCAATCCTGTGCGCCCGGTCGTGCAAAGGCAGCTTCCACCAATCGTTTTCCAATTGGATTGCCATGCAGTTTGGCTTCTTCTTGACGTTTTTTACGCGCAGCTTTTTCTGCTTCTGAAATTTTCTCTTCCTTCTTTCCCACCTTGTTTGCATCAAAGGTTTGCCTGACGTTGCCAAGTTCTGCCGTGTCTTTTAACAGTTTTGACTCAGCTAAGCTTGGTAAGTCAGCGAAGAATCCTGCCAGATCAAACGCAGTTTGCTCGCCAATGTCAGGAATCGCCAGCGCGTGAATCCAGCGTGACAGAGGCGCGGTCTTGGCGCGTTGAAGGGCTTCGAGAATCTTCGTCGCATTTTTTTCGCCGAACGTGCGCGGCTCGTCAGCCGTGCCAAGATTCAGTTTGCCGAGTTGCTCAAGTTTCAAATAGAAAAGGTCGAGCGGTTCTTTGACCAGACCGCTTTCCACAAGTTTCTCGGCGACGATGCCGCCGAGCGATTCAAGATCGAGCGCCTTGCGTTGCGCGAAATACTCGACGCGCCGCGTGAGTTGCGCCGGGCAACCCGCGATGTTTTGACAGCGCCACGCGACTTCCGTCTCCTCTTTGTAGCAGCCGACGTGAGTCGGCTCCATCTCTTCCCGTTTTGATTTGAGCGGACTGACGTCCGCTGCTACGGACGACTTACTTAGTTTATCCTTCGCAATCGGTCCGCCACACGCGGGGCATTTGCCACCAATGTGTTTGGACAGATCGAATTCCTTCGCGCCGGGCGGACGTTTCGTTTTCACCACCTCGAAAATTTCGGGAATAACCATGCCGGCTTTGCGGATGACCACGGTGTCGCCGATGCGGATGTCTTTGCGCCGGATTTCGTCCTCGTTGTGCAGCGTGGCGCGCGCCACCGTGGAGCCTTGCACAAAGACAGGTTCGAGTTCGGCCACGGGCGTCAATACGCCGGTGCGCCCGACTTGAACCGTGATTGCTTTCAAAACTGTTTCGGCGGGCGTAATCCACGGCACGGGCTTGTGGACAATGGCGTAACCCGGCGCGCGGCTGCGACCGGGAATGCGCGCCCAGTCGGCCAAGGAATTCAGCTTGAGCACGATGCCGTCGATTTCGTAAGGCAACTGGCGTCGCAGGTCGCGATCCTCTTCGTAATGCGCGACAACTTTGTCCGCGTAAATTTTCAAAACCTCCTCGATGCCGTCGCAAACCCACCAAAGTTTTTGCGTGGGCAAACCGAATCGCGCCAAAGATTCCAGCATTTCGGAATGGGTTTTAAATTCGATGCCGTCCAATACGCCGACCGCATAGAACAGAGCGCGGATGGGTCGTTGCGAAACGAGGCGTGGGTCAAGTTGTTTGAGCGCGCCCGATGCGGCATTGCGGGCATTAGGAAAAGATTTTTCTCCAGCAGCGGCGAGCCGGGCGTTGAGCGCATCGAATTCCTTGATGGAAATGTAAGCCTCGCCACGCACTTCGAGCAACGCGGGCGGATTTTTCAAATTCAACTCCAGCGGAATGCCGCGAAGCGTTTTGAGATTGGTTGTGATGTCGTCGCCCTCCGTCCCGTCGCCGCGCGTTACGCCGACCGCGAGTTTCCCGTAACGATAATGAACGCTGATGGACACGCCGTCCACCTTCGGCTCAATGATGTATTGAACTTTCTCGCGGCCAAGTTGCTTGCGCATCGTCGCATCAAACGCGCGCAGTTCAGCCAAAGTATTTTCATCTTGTGCGCGATTGCGTTTTTCGCGATTGGGTTCTTCATCTTTGGTGGGCAAATCGCCGGCGGAAATTTTGTCGAGCGAAAGCATGGGCACGAGATGTTTAACGCGCGAAAATTTCTCGTTGGGCGCGCCACCGACGCGCTGCGTGGGCGATTCCGGCGTGACGAGGTCGGGAAAATTTTTCTCCAATTCCTGAAGTTCCTTGAAAAACTGGTCGTATTCCCGGTCGGTGATGAGTTGCCGACCTTCGACATAATAAGCGTGATCGTGTTTGCGGATTTCACCGGCCAGTTCTTCGTGGCGCGCTTTGGCTTCCGCTTTTGTCATCTGAGAAAAACTAACGAGCAAATTTGACGCTGACAAAATGTTTCTCGTTGGCTTCCGACCTGTTACTTTCGCTTCCTCAATTTGGCGTGAGGATCAGATTCCCCCGCTCGATTTAATTTTTATGGATTTAACACGCACTGCTTACGGAGCCTGGAACGGCGGACGTTTCATGAATTACGGCGAAGCGCTTTCGGATGAGCGCTGGATCGAGGTCGTTCAACACGCTTATCGTCGAGGCATTCGCACGTTCATGACGGCGGATGTTTACGGCAGCGGCGGCGCGGATGAATTGATTGGCCGCGCGCTGAAAGGTTTGCCACGCGATTCGTATTGTCTGGTCGGCGCGATTGGCCACGATTTTTATCTCGGCAAACGCGAAGGCTCAAAAGGCTTTCCGCGCTTCACCAATCCACAACTTCGTCCGCCCAATCAATTCGCCGAATATCTCCGCATGGCGACGGAAAAATCGCTCGCCCGCTGCGGCGTGGATAAATTTGATCT
>JBDSYB010000392.1:0-12150 GCA_039925885.1 Verrucomicrobiota bacterium | reverse complement strand
TTCGGGGCCACAGTTACGGATGCCACGAAAATTATTTGCTGGCGCGCTCCTTGCCGTGGGAAAAACTGGCGCAAGGAATTCAAGCCTTTCTCGTCACGCGACAAATTTTTGCCGGCGCGGGGAAATTTGCCATCGAAGCGGAGGATAAATTTATTTCGCACGGAGTTCAAATTGCGCAACGCAGCGATTTTTTCAGCGAGTTGCAAAGTGTGGACACCATGCAGCGGCGTCCGCTGGTTAACACTCGCGATGAACCGCACGCCAATCCGAATCTTTATCGGCGTTTTCATGTCATCATCGGCGACGCCAACATGTCGTCGTTTGCCACGCGGCTGAAAGTCGGCACGACCGCACTGGTCCTCGAAGCGCTGACTCGTTTTCCCAAACGCGTTTACCCGATGTTGAGCGACCCGCTGGGCGCGCTACCGGCCATTTCACGCGATCCGATTTTTCGTTGGGAACTGATTTTACAAAATTCTCAAGTGTCCACTGCCATCGAAGTGCAGCGAAAATATTTGCAAGCGGTCCGCGAGCTGTGCGATTTGTCTGATTCGCAAAAGATGGATGTCGTTGCCGATTGGGAAATGGTGCTTACCGATTTGGAAACCGATTATACCCGTTGTCGCGACCGGCTTGATTGGGTTGCCAAACTTTTACTTATTCGTGAATTCCAAAATTCGCAAAATATAGCGGATGATGACCCGTGGTTACAGAGTCTGGACCTGGAATACCATCGGCTCGATAAAGACGAGGGGTTGTTTTACGGACTGGAACAAAGCGGTTCGTTTAAACGGGTGCCGAGCGAAGGGGCGGTGCGGGCGGCGGTTTGCGGGCCGCCGTTGACGACTCGCGCTTTGATTAGAGGCAAGTGCATTGGAAAATTTCGGGAGGCGATTCTTTCCGCGCAATGGGACCACGTGACCTTGCAAGGCGAAAAAGGCCCCATAAAAATTTCATTGCTCGATCTATTTTCCCCCACTCAGATTTCCCACTACGCCCAATTGATTGACCAGGCTCGAACGCCGGAAGATTTGCGCGGCCTGGCTGAGGTAAAAGTGTGATTGCGTTCCGTCTCTTATTCTTTAGATTTTTCACATGAAAACTTCGCTCCAAAGACTTCTTTATACCACGTTCGTTGTTTTATCATTGGCCGGATGCGCCACCCCGCCCAAAATCGACTGGGACTCTCGCGTAGGAAACTATACTTACGACCATTCTGTCGAAGAGTTGGGCATGCCAACGCAAATGGGTATGTTGGCGGACGGATCCAAAGTCGCGCAGTGGTATAGTGGGCGGCCTTCAGCGGAAGTCGCGGGGGTTGGCACTGGCATTTCGGTTGGTTTAAGCGGCACGACAGCCGTCCGCACACCCATGATGGAGTCACGGACAAAAAGGGTTCAATTAACCTTCGGGCCTGACGGTGTTTTGCGCTCCTGGTCGCGATAACTTTCCGGTACACTGGCAACTCGACACCACCAAAGGAGATTGGCTTTCACGAGGAATGAATCGGATCATCGCGCGTTTCGCTGAGTTGAAAAAAACTTCGCAAAAAGGCTTCGTCGTTTACATCGGGGCGGGTGATCCAAATTTGCAGGCCACCCACGATCTGGCGCTGGCGTTCGATCAAGCTGGAGTGGATATTCTTGAACTTGGTGTTCCGTTTAGCGACCCGCTCGCGGACGGATTGGTCAATCAACTCGCCGCCCAACGTGGCCTGGCTTCCGGAACCACACCTGCGAAAATCCTTGCGACGGTTGCAGAGATTCGGCGGCAATCGCAGATTCCCATCGTCTTCTACATTTATTTTAATTTGCTTCACCGCTACGGTGTGAAAAAATTTATTCAAGATTGCGCGAAAGCTGGCGTGGACGGTTTGCTCGTGCTCGACCTGCCGCCGGAGGAATCGGAAAACTACGAGGCGCTGATCGCTGAAGCGAATCTGTGCAACATCTATCTGATCGCGCCCACGACTCCTGAAGACCGCATCGCACTCATCGTCAAACGCGGCACGGGTTTTATTTATTATGTCTCGCGAATTGGTGTCACCGGAATGCAGGCAGAGATTTCTGAAACTATTTCCGAAATGACCGGAAAAATCCGCGCGCACACTGATTTGCCCATCGCGATTGGATTTGGAATTTCTAATCCCGAACAGGCGAAAGCCGTGGCGAGTCATGCGGAAGCTATCGTCGTAGGAAGCGCTGTCGTGAACCAAATCGCGGAGCATGGGAAAAGTGCTGATTTGATTTCACTCACCACCGATTTTGTTAAGTCATTGGTCGGGGCGGTTAAAAAAACTTCGTGATCTCATTGCTAGCGGGACGAGATCTTGAAGCTGGATCGAAATTGCAATTACCGTCAAAAGCTGCAATTGTCGGCGTATGAACATGGCTGAATTGATGAGAGAAGTTTCCAGTCTCCCCGCTGGCCAACAAAAGGAACTCGCGGCTTACCTGCTTCATTTGCGGCTGCAAAACGACGCTTCGTGGCGTTCAGAAATGACTCGTCGCATTGACGACAAGACCTCTTCTTCCAACTGGACCGAACTTCAGGATTGGAAAATGGAGATCAAGGAAAACGGAAAAGAATAATGGCGACTTACCGGGTATTCATCGGTGCGGAAGTCATTGCCAATCTCAAAGCCTGCCGCCGTGAGGAACGATTGCTGATCACCCGGTTATTCACGAGATAAAAGTGTGAAGAAACTGGAATTCAATGACGACAAGCCGGAAGATTATTTGAAAATGCTCCAAAGAATGTTCCCATAGCAGTAATTCGGCATTCGCAGGGATAAGCGGCGAGTGGTTCCCATCCGTTGGTTTTATACCGTTACGCAGTTGGATTGAAGCAGCCGGAATCGGTGACGCGACGGACGAACTTTATGGCGACGACGGACGCTAAAGCGCTCCTCCCACAATCGAAATCACGGAGCCGTAATTTGCTCGGCCAGATGAGAAGCTAATTCCTTAAAGTCGCGGACGTTGAATGTATAGATTCGTTCGGCCCCGCTTTTTTCCGCGCATTGCAAATGCAAAGCATCATACGCTTTGCAGCCGACAATATGGTTTTCCCCAATCTTCGTCACCAGTTCGCCGTATTCTTTTCCGGTGAGAGGAACGACCGTAAAATGTTTGACAAAATTGTCCGTGACGAGCGTGGCGGCTTGCGCGGGTGTGATTCGCGGGGAGCGCGGCAAACGTGTGAGAATGGCGTGGGTTTCAAGCAAACTGTGGGCGCTGACAAAACCCTTTGCTTTACCATCATGAACTTTTTGCACCAGCGGCAACGCGCGGGCGTGATGTTCGTGGTCTTGCAGACAGGCGGCAATCAGGACGTTGGTGTCGAGAAAGAGTTTCATTTCCGGCGCAATTTTCCCGTTTCAGTGGAAAGCCGCGTTTCGCGCTCGTCCTGAATCAATTCGTTGACGTTGGCGGTAGTAATCGGTTCCGCAAATTCTCCGGTGAAAACGAGGACAGATCCTTTCCGCGCCAGCTTTCCGCCGCTCTCTGTTGGTTCAAGTCGAAAGCTGTTTCCTTCGATGGAAAGGCGGAGTTTATCGCCGGGCGAAAGATGGAAATGTTTTCGTAGAGGTTTGGGCAGCACCACGCGACCGGCTTTATCCATTCGAATCGTGTCTGAGTTCATGCCATCGAAAATACCATTTGGAAGAAGGAAATGGAAGAGGGAGATGAAGAACTTAGATTTGTCGCGGTGCGATCAAACCTTCAGTGTGTGCGATCAAACCTTCCATAGTTGTTGTCTCCACCGTTTCGAGTCTTAGAGGAGGCCGGAGCGTAGCGCAGGCCGACGAAAAGACTCGAAACGGTGGGGCATTTCCGGCGACTGTTCCGCTGTGAAAAATATCAACAACTCTTTCTCGTGGCGCCTCCGGCGCAAGGACAATTACCCAAGCTTCTGCTCCATTGCACCGCCTGAATCTCCACTGAAGGTTTGATCGCACAAAAATCGGAAGGTTTGAACGCACCACCACAATGAAGAACTTAGATTTTGACGGTTTTAGATGCACTCCGCTACGTTTCCGACAATTCTGTTTACAAAGCCAACTGATTCCTGTGAAAACCAAACCAAACATCAATGATCGTTTCATCATCATGGCTGGTGGAAAAGGGGAGCGCTTCTAGCCGGTCAGCCGTGGAAAAACGCCAAAGCAATTAATCAAACTTCTGGGTGGAAAATCGTTTTTGCAACAAGCCATGGATCGAGTTCTGCCGCTCGCGCCGCTGAAAAATATTTTCATCATCATGGGACGAAGCTCTGTTTCGAGCTGAACTCATTGATCTCTGCAACAAATCTTTTAATAAACAGTCCGCTTCATTTCGCAGTAGCGCTTCCGCATCTTTTTGAAGGAACGACCATTTCCCGGGACCGCTTTCGTATCCGCCTTCTTGAAACGCCTGCTTTGGAGGAACGTAGCCGATGCTGCTTTCGGCCATTCCAACGATGATCGTATTTCTGAAGGGCGAAATTTTTTCAATCGACGATGCGGTTTCAGAAAAAATTTCTCCCGGAAGAAAAAGAATTGCTAAATCACCCAACTGCAACCCGCTTAGATGAGCGGCGCAGGTTAGTTGAGTTGGACGCCCTTTTTCATCGCGAACTCGAAGCTGGATCGTGCGCCGATTAAATCGAAAGTTATCGATCGTCACGGGTTGGCGCTGTGGAAGAGTCAAGACAGCTTTTGCCAAGGCTTCCCCGTGGAGCGCTGCGGCTTCAGGTCCGTCAGAAACGGTAGGCGGATTTACGTCACCGGCGGCTCCGTTGAAAAACAGGGCCGTCCCCAGATCAGGTTGTTCATCAAGGGCGCGGCAAAGGTCGCCAGGAAAATCCGCCGAGACATGGGGCAGACACATTTCGTGGACTGGATGGCAAACTGCGTGAACTGCCGTTGCGATCGGCGAACCGTCAAGTCCCTGGAACCGGAGACTACGCACTCGTTGATCCACTGGCTGCCGTAAAAATAATTCTGCCGCGATGGGCTGGAGCGAGTCGGACATGACAATGCCGGCATCGGTTGGAATTCGGCGGTGGAGCGAAAAATTATTTAATTCGCTGGTGGACAAAGACACCATGCATTCGCGCGCAGCTGCTTGGGCTTGTATCAACACGCGCGAAAGACTTCGACGCAATTGTTGGAGCCAGTCGCGGAATTGTGGCGTTCGATGGAGGTCGGTTAGCCCGAGAGATTCAGGAGCGTTATGGGTATGAGTACAGGTGATAACAATTTGATCGCCGTGAAAAAATTTGGAAGTCTCGCTCGCAATGTCTCGTTTGAACTGGGACCAATCACCGACGGCAACATCCGCCAGCCCCAACAGATCCAAGGACAGGAGTGCGACTCGTATCTGACCGGATTCCAGAACGAGCGCGCGAGCTTTCAGGGTCGAACGGATCGACTCGAATGGTTTCCATTCTCCGCGCACCGACGAAGTGAGCAGCCCGACGTTGAGAGGCGGAGTGATATCGATCACCGCCGTCCCCGCTTTTAGTTGAATTGGTCTTTCGTTCAAAATGGTGGAGGGACAACTCAGCGTTTCTTGCCGTTGCGTTTGTTGACCCAGTTCAAACCTTGTCTCCAGAAACCGCCGTAGCCCGCCCATAACTCAAAGTTCAGTCCCCAGTGCGGCGCAGGGTCGGACGTATAGATTAACACGCGGCCTTCGCCGTATTCGCCTGCCACGACCAACGGATGTCCCGTTTCTTTCACTCGCACCAAAACTTCTCCGTCGGGTTTCGCGGACATTTCGTTGTAACCGAAAATCGGTGGAAAGGATTTCCAGGGAAGACCTTTGACGACCGGATGATTGGGCACCAAAAGTTCGGCGGTGAAACCGGCGGAGGATTCCACTAAATCTTCGGTGGGAAGACAGTTTACAGGAAGAGCTTCCGCGAGTTGGCTGCGTCCCCAACCTGCTTTTCCTTGCGCGCCGCTGAACGAAAGCCAACCGCCCAGCATCATCAAACCGCCCCCACTTTTAATCCAATTTTTGATGGCGACAAGCCGGTCGGGAAAGGTGATGACATGATTCTCGCGCCGCGAGCGATCGAAGAAATTGGGGTAAAGATGAAAGCACTTTGCCTCAACATCGCTGATAATCAGTCCGGCGGAGCGATCCAAAATTTTCTCCAGACGGCCTGGTTCCATGCGATACAATTCCCAGTTCGCCATGCAGGTGGTTTCGACGAGCGGTTCAATTGCTTCAACGAGTTTGGATCCATAGAAGTGGAGATCGGCGTCTTTCGTTTCCATGCCGAATGGCGTTTCGATGAAAACCGGGCCGACATGGAAAACCCAGTCACCCAGGTAAAGAACGTGATTGCGTGATTGTTTTGTATTTTTTTTCTTCATTTGATTTGTGGGTCAACCTGGTCCACGAGCGGAACGATGACATCATTGTCCTCCGCACGAAGCGCCAGAAAATTCAGGTAAGTTTTTGCAGTTCGAGAAAACGTAATAAACAGGAGGACCGAAGCGATCAGCAAACCGCCGCTCACGGCAAATTGCCCCAACCATGCCTGCGTCAATCCGAGAATAAAAAGCGCTGTGGCAACCGCGCCGCAAAACGCAACCAGGATGCCGCGCAATACTGGTTTGAAATTGCTCCCAGCGAACGATTTTTCACCTGCGTCAACAAAGGGCGTCCAACAACCCAGCGGATGCGCACGTCGATAAAATTTTCGCAAGAGCGGTTCAGGATCTGGCTTCGTCAGAAGCGCCACCGTCACCCAAAGCAGAGTGGTTAATCCCATGACCAAAAGCGTTTGCCACCACCATGAGGGAATTAAATTTGCCGCCCACGTCACTCCGAGGAAAAGCAACAGTTTCGGCACGAGAACCACCACGCAAAAAATGAGCGCTCCGCCAAAGGACGCGGCAATGCGCGCCTTTCCGTTGAAACGCCACCACCACCATTGCGCCCAGTTGGCGGGCAATTCCGCGGCGCTTAATTGCAGCATGAAAATGGCGACGTCGATAATGATGCTGACGTTGAAAACTACTGCGATGGACAATCCAAGAATCAGAACCATTCCGAATCGGCTGATGAGTAAATAATGTTTCTCCGTGGCACCGGAAACAAACCAGCGCCGGTAAATATCACTGGTCAAAACCTGGCTGCCGAAATTCAAATTGTCCGCCACGGTGGACATGGCCGCTGCCAACATCGCAGCCACCATCAAACCCATTGCTCCAGCTGGCAGCATCATTTTCATGAGACGGCCGTAAACCAATTCGCGATCGGCATCGATGGCAAGAAGATCGGGCCACAGAATCCCGCCTGCGATGCACGGTAACGTCACGAGCAGCAGCAGGGTGAACATCGTGAGCGCCGTCACGACATACATCGTCAGCGCTTCTGCTGGCGTGCGCGTGGAGAGAATTCTCTGGCCTTCCATCGCACCTCCCATTGGAGCCGCATCGCCGCCATAGCCGATGCTTTGCCCCAAAAGCCACGCCAGCGCGGCGGCCATGGGGAAAACTCCGTGTTCCATGGGCGGCAAGGTTCGCAGCATTTCAGGATTCACCGTGTTTAGTTGCGCCGCCAATTCAGCTGGTCCGCCGAAGTGCGCCAGCGTCAGGCCCGCAAGCAGAGCAGTGCCCACGAAAAAAATCGCCATTTGAATGAAGTTGGAAATGACCACACCGCGATAGCCCGAGAGAAACACGTAGAGAAAGGAAACGGGAACAACGAGCGCGAGCGTTTGCATTTTGCTGAGGCCCAGTGCTGGCTCCATGATCTTGCACGAGGCCAGAAGCGTGATTCCGGTCCACGCTGGCATCGCGATGAGCGCGGTGCGAATGGCAATCCATAGCCGCATCGCGTTGGCGGCGCGCGGTTGAAATCGCAAGTCATAAAATTCGAGCGAGGTGAAAAGATTCAGCCTTCTCCAAAACACCGCGAACAAAACTCCACCAAGAAAGAGCGCCAAACCGAATCGACTTAAATACCACCAACAGATAAAACTGCCGGTGACCATCGCCAGTCCGCCATAAGCGGTCGCGGCATCGGGACTAACTAGAGCAGCCGTATAGGAGACACCATTCAACCAGCCCGGAATTTTGCGGCCACCGAGAAAAAAATTTTCCAAACTGGCGCGGGCGAATCGGCGATACCAAAACGCAACTCCTAACATGATCAGGAGGTAGGCTATGACGATCCAAAGATCGAGTTGACGCCAGTTCATGAATTAACTTTGCAATTCGTTACGGTTTATCATCGCCTGTCCAAGGTCCACCTTGATTTTTAGCCATATCTTTTTTTACGGAGTTCCACTTTTCGCGGATGCGGGTGGACGACGTCATTTCCCAGAACGAAGTATTTTCCAGGCGCATTCCCAAAACGGCGGCAGTCCACGCTTGTCCCCAGCCTGCTTCGACGGACCACGCGCCCCAACCCGCATCGCCTGAACTGGCCCACGGTTCCCATCGCTCAAAATCGAAGGCGCGAAACCAGGTGCCGTGAAGATAAGGAATTTCCTTCGACCGGATTTGAATACGGCAGAGATATTCAGTAAGTTTGTCTTCGGCAGCTTTGATGCGTTGGTCGCCCGTGGCGGCAACTGCTTCGCGAAAGGCCAGCAACGCCAGACCGGTGACGTAGAGCTGATCGCTGACCGGGTCGCCGTTTTCTTGCAGCAAAGGAGTTTCAGCAGTTCCGTAGGCCTCATTGGATTCCGGGATGGAATAATGACTTCCTTTACTGCCGCGAAAGCGTTCCGGAATCGCGCCGCTGGCCTGTTGAATATTGATGAGGTCGCCCGCGACCAGCTTCAACCAACGTCGATGCTCGGGCGTATCTTCGATGCGCACCAACCACGCGAGAGTGAGGAGCATGTGCGCGCGTTCCATGTTGTCGTTCCAGCGCCACTTGTCAGGAAACGCTTCCATCATTTTCTGAATACCAATTTTGGTTTTGTCCAGGAATTCGCGTTCGCCCGTATGCTGATAGGCCCAGAGAAAACAGGCCCAACTGTAGGCTTCGAAGTGCGGCGAATAACTGACCCGATCCGTGTCTTGAAAATATTTCCATCCATGAGTTTCCAATTGCGGCATGTCAATGCGATCCCCGCGAAATCCAGACGGCCCGGTCGTGCGCAAATTCGCATACAACGCCCGGAGCAAAGATTCGTCCCAACGATCTGATTTAAGAGTCGTCGCGGTCAACATCGTGGCGAGCATGACGCGCGCATTATCATCGCCGTAATTCGCAACCATCCACGCCGGCATGGTGCTTCCCCAACTGATAAGCCCGAACGCGGGATGCTTCCGATTTCCACGGTCGCCCGTGCAAAGATCGGAATTGAAATAAAGAAAGTCCATCAGGTTGGACGCGGTTTGATAGCTTCTCTTCTCTTTATTGATCGCCCAATCAAAGCCCAAAATCATCGCGGTCTCGGCCTGACAATCGCCGCGAATCGGCGTGAGTTGCGGTTGGCTGCCATCAACGCGAATCGCAGAATTGTAACCCTCGAGAATGCCGAATCGGCCGTCACCTGATTGGGTTTTCGCGGTCGGCGCATCGGTCATCGGCTCATTTTTTTTGAGCGCCGTCATCAGTTCCGGGACGCGGTCTTCGTGAATCAGCAGGCGCGAATTAAAAACCCAATCGCTCGCTTCGCGAAAAGCACGGCGCTCGTACTTGGAAGGAAGTTTCTCGCTCGGACCGTACATCGATTGCACCCGATCGCGCGTTTTCAAAAGTGGCAGATCGCGTTGGCTTAATTCGCGGAGAATATAGGTCCAGATGGTCGCCCAATCCTCGGAAGGCGCATAACGGCCAGTGATAAAACTGCTCAAGCGCGTCGTCGCAACAAATACCTTTTGATCTGGAAGAGAAAATAAAACGGGCTGCGCGTTGGTCGGCATTCCGTAGATCGCGGTGTTGTAACCGGCGACGCGCGCGGCGTTAATCAACGAGTTCGTCGCCGTGCTGGGAAGAATATAACTTTCATGCGCCATCACGATGCGCATGGCTGGCAGTGCGGCACCGAACTGGTTTCCGTTCACGACAAATCGTTCCCAATGCATTTTTTGTGGGGCGGAAAATTTCACCCCCGGCACAAAGGACGGAAACTCAACGTACACGCGTAGATTTTTCTTTGCTGCCGTTTTGAAAACCTCTTCCGAAAGCTGCAACGTGTTCGTCGGGTAAGCATCTGCGAGAAGCAACACGGCTGAGCCGCGAGGCGCGGCGGCAATCGCTTTTTCGGGCGTGTCCCAACGCTGCACTTTCAAATCGTTTTCTTTCAAGGTTCGAAACAAATCATTTTGAGAAGAACAACACACCGTGAAGGTGGACGATTCGGCGAGAGCCGGCGGAACGAAACAGAGCCACGTGATGACCAGGGTAAAAACAGCGAGCGAGCAGCGGTATGAATCCATGCGATAGCGTCGCAAAACCGATTTTGGTTGTTTGGTTGATAAATGCACACTGGCTTTGGGTTGAATAAAATTATCGTTTTCTTTAACGAAAGTTGTTGGCAGATAATTTCATCCGCAAGTCCGTTTCCTCCAACAGTCGTTGTATGTGGATCCAGATGGACCACTCTGGTGAAAACAGTTGTGGCGTTGGAACTCCACATTGGAAACTATTGACTCACCAAAAGAACCCTTCGATTCGTACTGTCGATCACGTATCGCTTTCCGGGGGGCGGGGTGGGAAGCCGTTTTCCCTGAAGCGCCATAAACTCAGACAACTCTTCGACTTTTTCCGGAAGTTTTCCTTTTGCCATGGCGACGGACTGCAAAGCGCGATCCAATTCGGGCAAAGTTGCCTCTATTTCGGATGAGGATTTTTTCCCACACGCTGCAAGCGAAAAACTGATGAGCGCGAACAAAAGAATATTTTTCCACATGTGCAACATATGTTCAGCGATGATCCCGTGCCCAAAGCGCGCCTTCGTTCTTGCGCGGCAGACTGTAGCCTACTTTGCTGTTTTTCATGATTTCGCCATGTCCATCGAAAAAGCCGAACGTTCCGCGCTTATTGTGCCGTGGAATGGAGCGCGCATCGCCGCTGACGAAACCGGCGGGGTCACTGGGATCACGGAAATAGGTTGCACCCCCTCCGTAATATTGAGCGAGGGCGGCATCAAAACCCGTATCAGGCAGCCAAAGATCAGGATTTAAATTTTTGGTCGCAACAGTGACGGAACCAGCGTCTGCGAAAACAATACAACGGCTCGGGTGGCTCACGGCACTGTCTTTCACCCAATTTACGCTTGTCGCTCCGGAAAGCGCGAGAACCCCCAGCTCTGGATAATTAATCCCGATTCCCAAAGCGTGATTGGTGCTGATGCCCCCACCGATGCTCTTCGCGGCGACGGCCTGCAACAAAGGACAACTGAAAATTTTTGCATTTTTGGCATAACCACTAACCCGGAGGCGATCCTGCCAGAAGAAACCCCCGCCGTTCTGCACAACGTAGGTTCCAGGATCGTAAGCGAAATCCGACGGCATAAACGGGCTTCCCCCCTGAAAATAAAGCGGCATGAGCACTCCTCGGCTGTCGTCCATATACATGATCGAAGCCTTGGAGATTTGCCCCATATTGTTGACGCACGCGATCCCTTTGGCTTTTTCCTTCGATTTGGCCAGAGCTGGCAACAGCAGTCCGGCCAAAATGGCGATGATGGCGATGACCACCAACATCTCGATCAAAGTGAACCCAAGCGGAACGCGTTTGGGTGTATAATTTCTCCTATTGATCTGGCACATAGGCAAGTCCAAAGGTCAACTTAAGGCAGCTTCAGCATATAGAACTGTTGCGGCTGTCCTAGAGTAATCGGGACCGAGGTGCTGAAGTTGCCGCTGGCATCAAAGGACCCGCTTTGCAGCGTCGTCCAAGTAGCGGCCGGAGCTGCGACGTTAGTCGAGGTTACCACTGAGTAGGTGGCAAAAGGGGTCCCACCAGAACCGCCGAGATTGAGGTTCGTTCCGGAGATGACCGGCGCGTTAAATACAGGTGCGTTTGCGCTTGCGATCCGCAGCTTACCGTCGGTGAGAAGCGTGCTGGTGTCCCATGTAGCACCGGGAGCTGGCGTCGCGGGATTGATGGTTGGAATGGTGCCCGTAAAGCTGCTTGCGGCGAAGACATCAAGGACATCCGCGCTGCTCAAGGCTTCTCCGGTGAG
>JBDSYB010000391.1:0-7209 GCA_039925885.1 Verrucomicrobiota bacterium | reverse complement strand
GCGATGCCGCCGATTCCTCTTTGCGCGATTATCAAACGGGTCAGCGAAAAATGTTCTCGCTTCCACAAGTCGGTCCCGGCGCGATTTTGCACATTCATTACACGCGAACCTGGCAGAGCTTCCCGCTCCCGCATGTCTCCACAAAAATCTCGCTGGCCGGAGAATCGCCCGTCTTGCAGGAAACCATTCGCGTCGGCGTTCCGCGAAAAGCGGCATTTCATTTTTCGTTCGAAAACTTGGATTCGCGCGATCCTGAACTGAAACAAACCGAATACGGCACGACGTATATCTGGAAGTTTAAAAATCTCGACGCGCACACGCGAGACGCCCTCGCCCCGCGGGACGCCGAGCCGCAAA
This sequence comes from Verrucomicrobiota bacterium, assembly GCA_039925885.1. Taxonomy (GTDB): domain Bacteria; phylum Verrucomicrobiota; class Verrucomicrobiia; order Limisphaerales; family CANJXF01; genus CANJXF01. Next base: position 6,852 of record JBDSYB010000391.1, on the reverse strand, counting down.
TGTCGATTTCAACGTTCCCAGACTGGGCTGCCTTCACCGGCTGGTATGCGCGCCTCTGTAAATTGTCGGATGAAATTACACCGGAGATTTCCGAGAAAGCTGCCGAGTTGACGCGCGCTTGCAAAAGCGATCAGGAAAAAATCGCGGCACTTTACAATTATGTGACCGGTCTGCGCTACGTCGCCGTGGAAATGGGCGTGAATTCTTTTCGCCCGCACGCCGCCGCCAACGTGTTGCAAAATCAATTTGGCGATTGCAAAGACAAAGCGAATTTTTTAAACACGCTCATTCGCTCGTTGAAAAATGAAAAACTAAATGCGCAACTCGTGCTCGTCCCGCGTTTCACTCAAGCCAACGAAGCAACGCCCGGCCTCGCATTCAATCACGCCATTTCGCGAGTCAAATTGGGCGACGAAATTTTCTGGATCGACACGACCGATGATGTGTGTCGTTTCGGAATGTTGCCCCCCGGCGACTCGGGCAGAAAAGTGTTGGTCATCGACGAACAGACCACCGCCCTGGCGCAACTGCCCAATCCGCAGGCTCTCGATCATCAACTGGTTCTTCGCGCCAAAGTGAACTGTTCCGCGCTGAACGAAAGCGAACTGCCGTTCGCAGCGGACGTCTCCGGCCTCGGCTACGTCGATTACGAACTTCGCTCGCTGGCCCGTCATTTCAAAACCCATTCGGCTAATGTGCCGTTGCTGTCCGCAAAGTTTCGCATGGCCAACTCCAGTTTCAGTTTGGACAAACAAACTTATTCGCCTATTTCCGCGTTGAGCAAAAACTTCAGTTTGCAAATGGATGGAAAAATTACCGGCGGAAATTCAGTTTTGCCGGCGGGAAAATCGTTCCTGTTGAAAGCGCCGTTTTGGATTCCGACCGAATGGGAAGTCGCATTGCATCGTCGGAGCGCCGGACTTTTTTTGAACCAGGGCTATCCCCTCGGACTTGATGAATCCGTTGAGTTTGAATTGCCGCCCAATCTTAAAAATATTTCGACTCCTGCCTCCCGCGAAAACAAGGAAGCGCCGCTGAAGTGGAAAGTCGTTTGGCAACGCAACGGCATACATTTAATTGCGAAACTAAATACGGAATTGGGGAGCGGCGAAATTTCCGCCAAAGAAGTTCCCGCGTTGCAAAATCAAATTCGTAATCTGCTTTCCGCGCTCGCCGTTGGCGCGGAGATCTCGTTACCTTGAAAAAAACACCCAATGAAAGGTCAACATGTTGGAAAATGAAATCGTTGTTCCGCCCGAAATAAGCGCGCCGCCCGTTTCCCATCCGCCGCCGCTTCCGCCGGTCATCAACCCCGATCCCACGGCGGTTTTGGAAAAACTTCCGGCCAAGGTCAAAGCCATTCAAAACGAAATCTCCAAAGTCGTCGTCGGTCAAGACAAAACAGTGGAGGCGATGCTCAACGCGCTGTTTACGCGTGGCCATTGTTTGATCATCGGCGTTCCGGGACTGGCGAAAACTTTGCTCGTCCATGCGCTGGCGCGATTGCTCAATCTGCCTTTTTCGCGAATTCAATTTACGCCGGACCTGATGCCGTCGGACATCACCGGCACGGAAATTCTCGAAGAAGATCTGACGACCGGCCGACGACAATTCGTCTTCACGCGCGGACCGGTTTTTACGCAGGTTTTGCTGGCGGATGAAATCAATCGCACGCCGCCGAAAACTCAGGCCGCGTTGCTCGAAGCAATGCAGGAAAAAACAGTGACCGTCGCCGGGAAAAGTTATCGCCTCGAAGAACCGTTCATCGTTTTGGCGACGCAAAATCCGATTGAACAGGAAGGAACTTATCCGTTGCCCGAAGCGCAGCTCGACCGATTTCTATTTGAGTTGCCGATTGAATATCCAACGGCCCAGGACGAGTGCCGCATTGTCGAACAGCATTCATTCACACCGCTGAACAAGCTGGAGCCGATTCTTAGGCGCGAAGAAATTTTGCAATGGCGCGAAGCGATTGCCCAAATTCCCGCCGCGCCAAATGTGATTCAATACGCGGTGAATCTGGCGCGCGCCACGCGGCCAAATGATCCGAAGTCGCCCGACTATATCAAACGCTGGATTCGCTGGGGCGCGAGTCCGCGCGCCAGCCAATATTTGATTGTCGCAGGCCGCGCGCGCGCCGCGATGCAAGGCCGGTTCAATGTCGCATGCGAAGATGTCGCTGCGCTCGCGCCGATTGTTTTCCGGCACCGATTGATTCGCAGTTTTCAAGCGGACGCTGATGGAAAAACGAACGAAGAAATAATCACGAAACTTTTGCAGGACGTTTCGCGCTAAAATGTTAAATGCCCAATGAAAATGCATGACCTATTTCAATGCGAAATTAAAACCGTGGAAAACGCTTCATGAAACCTTTCGATCTTCTAAGTTTTCGTGAATTCGTTGCGGCGGGAAAAATCGAGTGGAGGAAGCATGTCCTGCAAAAGCTGGCGGAACGCGCTATTCCCCAGCAATCCGTTCGCGATGTCTTGCTGAGCGGGGAGCGAATTCGGGATTACGCGGACGACAAACCTTTTCCAAGCGCGCTTCTTTTAGGTTATGTTTCCGGCAAGCCGCTGCACGTTGTGGCGGCCTGTGATGAAATGCGGGAACTGGTGTTTATCATCACGGCTTACGAACCGTCGCTAGAAATTTTTGAGCCGGATTACAAAACAAAACGACAGTTATGAATACGAAAGACAATCAATGCCCGTTGTGCGGCGGTAACAAAACAGTCGGCGAAACAACTTTCACAGCCGATTTGGGAAGCGGTGTAGTTGTGGTGCGGCGGGTTCGCGCCACGGTTTGCTCCCAATGCGGCGAGGAATGGATCGATGACTCGACCGCTCGCCGTCTGGAACAGGTCGTCAACGAAGCGCGCTTAAAACACAGCGAAGTGGAAGTGACGGCCTTTGCGTAAGTTCGTTGGATTGCGGAGGCTTGCGGCCTCTTTAAACTTTTGGACAAACGTGGCTCATGCAAATCGCCTCCAACAAAAGCCTGACCGATCAGTTTGATCCGCGAGCGCTTGCCGCGCTGGAAGGATTGGATTTCAAAGCGCGTTACGTGATGGAAGGTTTTTTGAGCGGCTTGCACGAAAGTCCATTTCACGGTTACAGCGTCGAGTTCAGCGATTATCGCAATTATCAGCCCGGCGACGATCTGCGCCATTTGGATTGGAAACTTTTCGCGCGCACCGACCGCCTTTGCATCAAACGTTACCTGCTGGAAACGAACGTCCAGTTTTATGTCGTGTGCGACACGAGCGCGTCGATGGCTTATCGCGGTTCGCGCGCGTGGGAGACGAAACTGGGTTGCGCGCGAATTATCTCCGCAGCGATGACATGGTTTTTGTTGAACCAAAACGACGCGGCTGGATTGATCGCCCTCGATGCCAAAAGCGAAACGCAATTCATTCGCCCTTCTTCGCGCTCGACTCAATTTGGTTTGATGCTGCGCGAGATGGAAAAATTGCAACCTGCTGGCGGCGCGAGTCTCGTGAATTTGCTCACCCAAACCGCGCGTTTGGTGCGCCGACGCAGCGTCATTTTGTTTTTTTCCGACTTGCTGGAACCGAGTGCAGAAGTGGAACTTTATTTCAAGCAACTCCGTTTTCACGGCCACGAGTGTCTCGTGTTTCAAGTGCTCGACCCCGATGAAATTGATTTTCCATTCACCGAATCGCATTTGTTCGAGGACATGGAGACCGGCGCTCGCCGACAAGTTTCACCCGCGAACGCGCGTGAAAAATATTTGGAACGCTTCGGCGCATTCATGGAAGAACACCGCAAATTTTTCCAAAGTTTGGAAATTCCTTTCTGCGTCATCCGCAACGACGAAAATCCGTGGCGCGCTTTGGCGCTGTTTCTTTCCGAACGAAAAAGGATGAAATGAATTTCTCATTTCTCAATCCGCTTTTCTGGATGGGCGCGCTGGCGCTGGCGGCGCCGATTTATTTGCATCTTCGACGCAAGCAGCCCAAAAACCTTTTGCCATTTTCCACCCTCCGTTTTCTCGACGACCAACCGCAGCCGAAACAAAGCCCGCGACATCTCCGCGATTTGTTTTTGTTCACGTTGCGCGCGCTCGCCCTGCTGCTTTTGATTGCTGCATTCGCCTGGCCGTTCGTTCGTCAGGCTACGACGGTCGTTGTTAAAGAAAGTCGCGTTTATATTTTGGATAATTCACTGAGCCATCAGGTTGATGATGGATTTCAAAAGGATCGCGAACGCTTGGTGAAGGAATTCGGCAAAGCGGGCAAGGAAACCCAAATAGCCGTCGTCGAACTCACCGCCAATCCGCGCGTCGTGGTCAGTTTCGGAGATGAACATGAAACCGCCGCGCAAAAAATTCGCCAGCTTCAACCTTCCTTCCAGCGCGGCTCGTATCTGGCGGCTTTTCGGCAGGCGAACACGTTGCTGGCAAACTCACTTGGAGAGAAAAAGAAAATCATTTTGCTCGGCGACAACCAGGAAAATCAGTGGGCCGACAATCTAAACACACCGGCTTTTCTCGATGATGTTGACGTTGAAATTCCAAAAACTAAATCAACGGCGCGTTCGAATATTTCCGTATCGGACGCGCGCGCCGAACGAATTTTTCTCGGCGATAAATCGCTCTTGCATTTCACCGCGCAAATCAGTCGCAAAGGAAATTTTCGCTCCGCAAAAATTCTGTTGCGCGTCAACGGACAGGAATTGCTCGCGCGCGAAATCGATTTCGCCGAAAAAGCAGAGAACATTGTTTTTCAAACCGAATGGGAAGCCGAACCTTCGTTGCAATTGAGCGGCGAATTGAAGGTGCAAGCGGATGGCGACTCTCTCGCGGGCGACAACAGTGTTTTCTTTTCACTCGCGCCGGTGCAGGAGGGAAAAGTCGCGGTGCTGGCGCAATCCACTTTTCTAAAACTTGCGTTGTCCCCGGAAATTATGCGCGGCCATTGGGCGGCACGTTTTGTTGAGCCAACGAAAATCTCCAGCGAACTCGACGCGAATAACGACGCCGAAGTTCTCTGCATCGAAGCGAGCTATCTGCAATCCAGCGACGCGCGTGAATTGCTCTCGCGTTATCTCAGCAATGGCCGTGGCGTTTTTCTGATGGTCAATCGCGTCAATCCCTCCACAAAAGGCTTTCTCAAGGAATTGGGTTTTGAAATCCTGTCGCCCGACCCCGCGAAATCCGGCCCGGCAAATTTCCAATATATTTTTGCGAACCACGCGGTGTTTCATCCGTTCACTTCGCCGGATTACGGAAATCTTTTGGAAATAAAAGTCATCGATCCCATTCGCCTCCGCAGCAACCAGGCAATGCCGCTGATTTTTTCTGAAAAAGGCGAGCCGGTGTTTTTTCAAAATCTGAAACAACCGGGAAAAATGTTTGTGTCCGCATTCGGCTTCGATCGCGCGCAAACTTCGTGGCCGGTTCACACGACATTTATTCCGTTCCTCGATTTGTGTTTGCAAAACGCGCGGCCCGCCGACACCACGCCCACGAGTTTTGAACCGGGCGATGCTTTCGCGCAAAGTTTTCTGACCAACTCAGGAGTCAACACGATGTTGCTTGTATAAGATCAAAAAGAAATTGCGCGCGCTTCGGTGAAGAATGGAAAAGCGCAAATGCGTTTGCCTGATCAGCCCGGACTTTATCGTTTGGTTTACGAAGGCGGAACGCAGTCGGGAAAAATCATTTCCATCAATCCTTCGCCCAAAGAATCGCAATTGATTTACGCCGCCGCGCCTGCCGCATTGCAGGCGTGGCAGGTTCCGGCGAGCGCCAGATCGTCTCCCGCAGTGCAGACAAAAACTATGGGCGCGGCCAATTTTGCCAGCATCCGGCAACAGCGCCTTTGGTGGTGGCTTCTGCTCATCGCGCTTGCAGGATTGTTTTGTGAAACGGCTTGGACAAATATTAAACGGAGGATCGTATGAGCGCGCCAAAATCCAAAATCATCGAGGCGAATCTGGGCAGGGCGGGCGCGAAATGGAAATGGCTCCGCTTTTTCCAACAGTTCGGAACGTTGGGTAGCGTGCTCACTTTGCTCGTCTTCCTGCTCGGCCTCGCGATGCAACGAGGCTGGATCGCTTCGCGTGCTTCGGCCATCGGGGTCGTCGTCTTGATTGTTCTCGGCGGCGGGACCGCTTTGCTGTTCATCGTTGCGCTCGTTGCGAGCAAATTTCTGGCGCGACCGTGGCTGGCGGAAAAAATTGAGCGAGGCGAACCCACCTTGCTTGATCGTCTCAACACGCTCGTTTTTTTGGAAAAACTTCCTGATAATTTCGATTCGCCATTGCAGTGGTTTCAGAAACGCATCTCCAATCAAGCGGTCGCCGTGCTTTCCGAAAAACCGCCGCGAATTCCTTTTCCCGCTCGGGCTGCGCTCATTCATAACGCCGTTTTCGTCGCCGTGCTCGTCGGCACAATTTATTTTTTCCATCGCTTTGACCCGTGGGAACAATTGCGCTCCAATGTCGAAACGAGGAATGCTGTCGAACGCGATCCCGGCAATCTCGCATTGCCCGATGCCAACGCCGTCGAAGCAAAAAAAGACTGGGGCGAAGTCCGCATCACCGATCCCGCGCAGGATTTGAAAGTGACCAAAGTCGATGCCGTCCAATTGCAAATTGAAGCAGCGGCCAGCCAGCAATTAACCAGCAACGCATGGTTCAGCACGGTGAATGGTCTCGCCGAAGTGTCGCACGTTTTGCCCGCATCCACCGATCCAAAATACGCCGTTTATCAGCCGGTGATTTATGTCGATGAATTTCATTTGAGCGACTGGGACGTGATGACCTATTACGCGCAAGCCCGCGCTGGCAACAATCAAACCTACGGTTCCGAAGTTTACTTTCTCGAAGT
>JBDSYB010000390.1:0-4951 GCA_039925885.1 Verrucomicrobiota bacterium | reverse complement strand
CCAGCGCGAGAAAACTGCGATAGCGAAACAACCACGAACCTGTTTTTTCTAATTCAAGGCGCAAGAACATAATTCGATTTGCGGTGAATCTACCCGGCAATTTTTTGGTGTCCAGCTTTGCTGAGATTGATAATTTACTTTTCACAAAATTCTTTGAGCGCAAATGGTGGCCAAGCGCGACGTTTGTTGGACTCCCTTTATTCGATATTTAAATGCAAAAAAGTGGTCTGCAATTAAATATTTGGTGAATGGAAACGTCGAATCTTGCATATGAAAAAATTATTCGTCTTGTCAGCGGTTCTTCTTGGAACTGTTGCTGCGTCTCAGGCCGGTGTTCACGTCAACTTGGGAATTGGCCTGCCTTTCCCGCATCTGCCGTTCCCGGGCCGGGTTATTATCAGCCACCCGGCTCCGGTTTATGTGGAACCAGCGCCCTACTGTGAACCGGAACCCGTTTATGTAGAACCTTATTGCCCACCACCGCGAGTAGTCTATGTGCCCGAGCCAAGATATTATCCACCCGTTTATCAGTCTTATCAGTACGGTCGTGGGGGATATTCAAGCCGGCCGAATTATTATGAAGGTCGTTCCACCTCGCATAATTATTCGGGCCGTTCCCACCATTATGATAGTCATTCCAACTGGGATAATCGCGGGGGATATTGTCGGTAACAATCTGAGATAGCGACGAAGCGATTAAACAAAACAAGAAGCCGGGGCAAACGCTCCGGCTTTTATTTTTTCGCGAACGAAATATGTTGGATCGCGATGGCACAACTTTGCACATCAATTTTATAAAACAAAAAACGGCAGGGATTTTTCCCCGCCGTTTTTTGAATCAATAAAGAGAAAATTTAATTATTTACTCTTGCCACCTTTCTTGATCGGCACGGTTGCAATCGTCTGAAGAATACGGCTCGCGATTTTGTAAGGGTCGCCTTGCGAATTCGGTCGGCGATCTTCGAGATACCCTTTGTAATCGTTATTTACGAAGCTATGTGGAACGCGGATTGATGCGCCGCGATTGGCAATGCCGTAATTGAATTTATCAATCGATTGTGTTTCGTGCAGGCCAGTCAGGCGCAGGTGATTATCAGGTCCATAAACGGCGATGTGTTCATTTTTATATTTATCGAACGCGGCCATGAGCGCTTCGAAATATTCTTTGCCACCGACTTCGCGCAAGTGCTTGGTCGAAAAATTCGAGTGCATTCCTGAGCCGTTCCAATCCACATCTTTGCCAAGCGGTTTGCAGTGGAAGTTCACATCGACGCCGTATTTTTCGCAGAGGCGAACGAGAAGATAACGCGTCATCCAAACCTGGTCGGCTGCGCTCTTGGAACCTTTGCCGAACACTTGAAATTCCCATTGGCCTTTGGCGACTTCCGCATTGATGCCTTCGTGATTAATTCCCGCGTCGAGGCAAAGATCGAGATGCGTATCAACAATTTCGCGAGCGATGCAGCCGACGTTTTTGTAACCGACGCCGGTGTAATATTCACCTTGCGGAGGTGGAAATCCGCCGCCAGTTGGGAAGCCAAGTGGAACGCCGTCTTTGTAAAGAAAATATTCCTGCTCAAAGCCAAACCACGCATCAGGGTCATCGAGAATCGTCGCGCGTGAATTGCTTGGATGCGGCGTTTCTCCGTCTGGCATCATCACTTCGCACATGACCAGCGCGGCATCTTTTTTGGTGCTGTCCGGGAAAATGGCGACCGGCTTCAACATGCAGTCGGAATTTTTGCCTTCCGCCTGACGCGTCGAGCTGCCATCGAAACCCCACATGGGAAGCTCTTCGAGTTTGGGAAAGCTCTTAAATTCTTTTACTTGCGTTTTGCCGCGGAGATTCGGGACGGGTTCATAGCCATCCAGCCAGATGTATTCGAGTTTATATTTCATTGATCAACAATTTTTATAATTTTAGTGCCGGTTCCCCACGTTCTTTTGCGTGATTGAAAACCATCTAGCAAATAACCTGCCGAGTGCTTTCAATTTTTCCAAGAATGAAGTTTCTCAGTTCGCGCCACTTGGTTTCTGCTGGAATTTTTGTTTTGTGGAAAACAGACACACCTTCCTCTGTATTTATTTACGCAATTAGATCTGAATTCTTCAGCGGCGTGAAGAGACTTTTCAATGGGCGCGATGTCACCCATATTGCATCCGCCGGGCAATAAACTGCCATCATGTTGCAAGTCAAAGATACGCTGAGAGCGACGGTCCATCTGACCTTCGATGGGCGGGTCATGAAAAAATATCATGGCCCCGACGCGCCCACTCGTTTTGCCAACGAGATTCGCCTTTTAAAATTTCTGGAGAAGCAAGGCTGCGGTTTTGTTCCCAAATTACTCGAGGCCGACGAAGCGCAACTTCGCATCATCACCACCAATTGCGGCAGCCGCGTGGAACACATCGACGACCAACGGATCACTCAACTATTTGCCGAGTTGGAGCCATTCGGCGTGCGCCATGACGATCCCGACAAGCGCAACGTCACTTATCGCCAGACCGACGGCCGTTTTTGCGTGATCGATTTTGAATTTGCCGAAATTCTTCCCGGCTTCGTCTAAAAAATTCCCATGCAAAACTCGAAGGAACTTACAAAATCGCCCACGTTGCAATGGTCCGGTTCAACCGACCAGGGGAAGTTCCGCCCGAACAACGAAGACGCTTTCCTGGGATTACAATTTGATGCGCGAGAAGTTCATCACCTCGGCAAACATGGCGACGCAAAAATGATCAACACCGATTTCGTTTTCGCCGTGAGCGACGGAATGGGCGGCGCGCGGGCAGGGGAATACGCCAGCAAAATTGCCGTCGAAAAAATCACCAGTCTATTGCCCCGCTCATTTAATTTGTCCGCGCTGGGTCTGGAGGCGGGGTGCGCCGATGTGTTGGCTGAACTTTTCGCGCAAATCCATCGCGCGCTCGCTTATCTGGGCAGCAGTTACGAAGAATGCGCCGGGATGGAAGCCACGTTGAGCCTCGCCTGGTTCTCGCCCGGCTGGATGTATTTTGCGCACATTGGCGACAGCCGAATTTATTATTTATCGAAACGCGATGGCGGCATCAAACAACTCACGCACGACGACACGCACGTCGGCTGGCTTTTTAGAAAAGGAGAAATCAACGAACGCGAAGCGCGCGAACATCCGCGCCGCCACGTTCTGCAAAAAGCGTTGGGCGGCAGCAATCAATTTGTCGATCCGCAAGTCGGAGCGGTGGCCTACGAACCGGGAGATATTTTTTTACTGTGCACCGATGGACTCTTCGAAAGAATCTACGACAAAGAATTTCTGGAAATTTTACGCGCGCCCGGTTCCGCCAAGAGCGCCGAGAACTTCGCGCAACGACTCGTTACCGAATCAATCCATAAAAATTCCCGCGACAACGCCACCGCCCTCGTCGTCCGCGTTGCGTGAGACACTACGACCGTGAGCATCAGCATTTCAGGAGCATGGGAACACGCGCCCAAGAAAACCAAATGCGAAACCACGCACATTGTGCGCTGCGAGACGGAGATTTATCGGGTGAATTGAAATCACTCTCGACAGCCTTAGCGCAAAAACTTAGCGTCGCTCATGGACTGGCTCAAATCTGCTAAAGAGATACTGAAAGGCACCTCTCGCGGACCGGATTTTACCCCGCGTGCGCGGCGTGTGTTGCTACTTGCAAGGCAGGAAGCGGACCGGTTACACCACGATTTCATTGGCACCGAACATTTGTTGCTTGGAGTCATTGCGTTGGGTTCAGGAGTCTCCGTCAACGTGATGATTCAGCACGGATTCACTCTGGATGAGGTTCGCACTGAAGTAGAACGACATGTTGAGAAAGGTCTTGAGGGAATCATTCCCAGGTCGATTCCTTACACGCCACGAACAAAACGAGTGATGGCACAAGCGGAGAACGAAGCGAAACGATTTCAACATACTTACGTCGGCACCGAACATCTTTTACTGGCGCTGCTGGCCGAAAGTGAAGGGTTGGCGGCAAAAGTTTTCAAGAACTTGGGACTTGATGCAGCACAAGCCTACGCTGAAATCACGAAGGAACTCAATCCGAACTTGTAAAATCAAAAACCAACATGCCCCTGATCAAATGTCACGAATGCGGTGAAGCGGTCAGCGACCAAGCGCGGACTTGTCCGAAATGCGGCGCGCCCGTCATCGCCACCATCAAGCGCGGACAAAAGCGAGTGTTGGTTCAACTGGGAATCAGCCTGATATTCTTCGCCGTGATAATGTTCTTCGTTTGGAATCTCGTGCAACGCCTCAAGCACGACGTTTTGACTCCGCCCAAAGCTCAAGAGCAAAAGCAAACTACGCCCTATAAGAGTCCAATTCCCCAGTAAAACCAGCCTCTTTCCCGTGGTATCCTCACCAACCCGCCGCCCGCTCCACAACCTACGAGGAGTAAAAATGAGTATCATAAAATTGGAGTTCAAATCAAAGGATGAGTTTCAAACCATCCAATACGCCAAGGACATCAAGGCCAATGTGCGTCGGGGAGTGCGCCAGTCCAAGACGCTGTCGCGAAATTGTCGTTCTTAAAATAAATACAGTCGCCACTGATAATTAAACTTCTGAAAACTTATGCCAGTTGATGCGACGAAACCGATTGCCGGAGCGTTGATTGCTTCGCTTCGCTGTTGCGTCGGGTTTACGACTTTCTCATGACGAACAAGCAGGGATGAAGAACCGTCTGCCGCAACAGCGATTTTCCTAATCCGCCACAGCCATGTCCATATCACGCGTGTAATAGAGAATCCGTCCGCAGTTTGGGCAGGTGACGATGTCTTCTTCGCGTTTGCAGGAGAGCACAATCTGAATGGGAAATTTCATGTGGCAACCGCCGCAGACGCCGTGCTGAATTCCCACGACGACATTGCCGCCTTTATTTTTCACCAATCGGTCGTAACGCGCGCGCGCGCCTTCCTCGACGGCCGTCGCCAGCG
>JBDSYB010000389.1:0-16446 GCA_039925885.1 Verrucomicrobiota bacterium | reverse complement strand
GCCATAGGTCACGCCGGTTTGAACCGCGGTCCAGGTCAAGCCGCCGTCGGTTGAGCGATACAAGTTGCCGTTGCCCTGATGGGGCGCGGTCAATCCATAATCCACATTGGTTATGGTTGACGCTTGAGACCAGTAAGCCCGCGTGCTTTTGGTCCCATCGAAACTGCTTGGGTCCCACGCGATCTGCCATTTGGGGCCTCCGCCGCAATTGGCTTGATTCACCGGGAACCAATCCACGGCGGTGTTCGTGGACATCCACAGTCCGCGGGAGGCACCGTAGCTATGGCCGCCCACAATGAGAACCCGGCTGGAATTGTTGGGATCAATCGCCACCGCCCAGGCGCCTCTGGGCTTCAGCCCACGGCGGGAGGGCTCCCACATCGCGCCGCCGTTGGTGCTGCGCCACACTCCACCCACGTCTGTGCCAAACACCAAAACGTTCCCATCCCCGCCGATGTCGAAGCCCCTGAATCTCTGGCAACCTTCGCCGCCATAATAGCCTTGGCTGAGAGCGCCGGCAGTAACGAAGGGTGTTTGGAGCCATTGCGCCTGGGCAGGAATGGCCACCAACCACCCGGTTGCCAGCAAACAGGCCAGGACAAAACGCTGGGCGCTTCGCCAACGCCGCTGGTTCGACGCGGAAGCGCGGGTGTTGGTCGTTCGGGTGGAGGACGGAAGAATGAGTTCAGCCGACAAGAGCATCACCGGCAACAGATGAGTGGACTTTTTATGATTCATACTGGTCGGAATTTTACGGTGACTTTTTCGCACGGTAGAGCCGGTTAACGAAATTGCTGCTTTGCGGATCCGAATAAATCGCCGCGCCGTTGGTCAGGGTGTTCGTGCTCAACGGTAGCCATTGACTCAAATTGGTGGAACCTTCCAAAATGAAACCCTGGCCGGCCGCTCCCGAAATGGTGAACTGGAATAATCCGTTGCCCAGTCGTTGAGGCGAACTGAAGAGGAAGGGCTGAACGGTATTCGGGCTGGCCGCAGAGTAAGTGAGTTGGTCAAAATACAAAGTGATCGCATCGCCGCTGTTCGCTGCGCCCAATCCGCCCGTCAACAGGCCATACCCATTGAAACTTGCTCCGGTATTACGTTGAGCTGCGGTTAGGTCTTGAGTCAACGTTGCCAAGGATGCGCCTGAACTATTAAACACCTGCACAGTTAACCGCCCTTGGCCGTTTACCCCATTGGTTGGATTGTAATCCGCTGCGAACTTGTAGCGGCTATTGCCCGGCGTCAGACTAATAACGGCGGAAGGCTGGACAGTTGCGCCGTCACTCAAGGCAAAGGTTGGTCTCGCGCGATAGGTTCCCTGTCCACCACCAACAGGTTCGGCTATGGTCAAGCCGAGAACATTCTTCCGTAGAACAGCGCCCCCGTCGATGCTGTTAAAAAAACCAATCATCACTGCGTTATCGTAGAGCGGACTGGTGCTCGCAGCAGTAATAGCCAGTTCACCATCGGCATGCAGTGTGTTCGTCAGAGTAAAGGTTGCGCCCAGTGTTGTATCACCATAGTAGGAGACATTGACAGTGCGGGCCAAAACACCCCCGCCTTCACCTGCCGGCGAACCAAACCCCGTGTTGTCCGTATTGGAAAAGCCAAAATTATTTCCGTTGTTTGTATTGCCCACGCCCGTCCAGCCGTGAGCCAGCACATCGGAAGCATTATCAAATGGTTCTGTCGCTTGAGTCACTGCCGGCGCGTCATTGTCCGCGATTATAACGGTGGCGCTGCCCGGCGAACCCACTGTGTAACCGGCATTGGTAACGAGCGTCAGCACCACGGTCTCGTTCCCTTCGACAAGGCTATCATCTAGCGGAGTAACTATGATATTCGTGCCGCTAACTCCAGTAAGCAATGTTATCGAACCCGGAAGATTGGCATAATCCACTCCGTTGCCAGCCGTGCCGCTAATCGTATAAGACACCGTCAAGGTGTTGCTCGTGCTTCCACTCCGGTTCACCGTCAACACCCCTGGCGTGGACGGCTCGGCGGCATTTGGACTGGTGGCGGTGAGAGTTATAGTAGGTAGTGGCAGGGTGTTGAGGATGGCCTGATACCAAACTTGAGCCATAGACTGGTAACCCGCGGCCGTGGGATGAACGCCGTCTGCCAGATTGCCGACCAACGCGGTGTATTGATCAACAAGTTCTACAGTGATATTCGAGAATACATTGGTGGGAATGGCGGACATGATAAAACTATTATATTGCACGACTTCGTTGGTGATGACATCGCTGACGGCATCGCCCGTCCACGCTTTGGTGATGGGTGGAGTCGTAGAGACCAGCACGTCGATCTGAAGTCCCTGACTGGCGGCTCGAACATCAATCTCATGCAACAAGGATTGAAGGCGAGCAATGCAGCCTTCGGCAATCCAATCCTGGCCTTCTCCCTGACCATCGTTATTGAGGTCGGTATTGAAGCTGCCGTGCGCGCTGTCAACTACTTGGTGCAAGTGATCATTCACACCGATCAGCAAGAGGATGATATTCCGCGTCGTCACGTTCGTAGAGAAGTAGGTGAGCGCCACAGCATTGGTCATCTCGTCATATAAGCCGCTTCGATTCTGGCCTTGGATGGATACATAGGAGCGCCCTTCAATCGTGGCCGGAGTATCGGAGATCTGCCAACCACTCTTGCCCCAGTGGTTCGGGTCCGGGCAAGTGTCACCTATCTGGGTCTTGGCTCCAACAAAATCAATGGTATATCCGTTTGTCTGAAGCAAGTTGTAGAGTGGGAGTCGGTAACCTCCGGGGATGGTTCCTTCCGTAATAGAGTCCCCCATCGGCATAATTTTCAAGTTTGTAATGAAATCATTGTCCATGAAGGTGACGGTCGCATTGCTGGGCAAACCAATGCTGTATCCGGCATTGGCCGCGAGTGTGAGAACCACTGTTTCATTTCCTTCAACCACATTGTCGTCTATCGGACTCACCGTCACTATTGCATTGGATGAACCTGTTGTAATCGTCGCCGAACCGGTAAGGCTCACATAGTCCACTCCGTTGCTGGCCGTGCCGCTGATCGTATAGGACACTGTGAGGTTGCTGCTCGTGTTGCCACTGCGGCTAATGGTGAATTGTCCCGGCGTAGAGGGTTCGGCGGAATTCGGGATGCTGGCTCTGATCGTGACGATTGGAACATCACCGACCAACCGGAATCGATCCATGGTCACAGATTGGTCTGTTCGTCCGTAGTAGTCATCTGAACCAACATGGCCAAAGACATAGATCGTGCCGTCGCTCGTTTGGATACTCCTGGGATAGTAACGCGATGAGTAACTCGGAACTCCGGTAATGTTTAAAACGTTCCAAGTAGCTCCACCATCATCGGTCCAGTGAATACCTGTGGTGGCGATATGCAAGATAGGACCTTCACGGGTAGCCAACAGTTCTGGATGTCCTGAATGCGGGAATGGCGCAGGGCCATACTGATCCAATATCCAGGTGCTACCCGTTTTGTGAAATCGGCCCTGGTAGCGGACTTGTTGCGATGAGTTGGTGGGGTTGTTCCTGCGGAAAACTCCGAGGAAATCGCCGCTGGGTAATTCCGCGGTATCCCATTCGTTCCATGCGGCATAATTGGTTTGAATGCCACTCAACGTAATGGTCTGCGGATTCCAGGTCACCCCGTCGTTGCTGGAAAACATCAGCACCGGTTCACCCAGTAATCTAGTCGCCGTGCTTGGGTTATAACGTTTGACTCCCGTGGCCAGAAGGCGGCCATCGCTCACGCGCCGAACTCGCCCGAGGTAGTCCGCAAAGTCGCCGATGTAATTAGTGTATTGAAGAGGCCTCAATGGTTCAGGCGGGATTTCGGGTGGTCCCCAAGTCTGTCCTTGATCCATCGAGCGTTGAAAGTAGATCGTCCTCGGCACGGCATTGGAGGGAAGTTGCGAACCGTCCACTGCACGGATAATGCCCCCATTTGTGAGGGCGCAATGTGAGCCACCCCAGACGGGGCGGTCGGAAAAGCTGGAGAATAAATCTTCACCCACCTTGCTCCAATTAGCGCCGCCATTAGTCGAGCGAAGATAGATATTGGCAAGCTGAAGTCCGCTATAGTCGTAGTTGGCATTGGTGCGGCCTACAATCGGTCCAGTTGGCTGATGACACATTGCCATAAGACTGCCATCGGGCATGACCCAGGCTCCAACCCAGGAGGTATATCCCGGCGTCTGTGGAGAATGGTAGATGGTCTGGCGCGAGTAATTATCTGCTATCCACGTGGCCGCGCCAGCCAAGGGAGCAGTGACTGCGAACCATGCCGCGCAGAGCGACGAAAAAATCCCCGGAAATAAATAGAAGAAGTTTTTATGACTCATAGCTAAACCTTATCTCATAATGAGTGGAGACACAGGAGTGACAGTTCGAAAAATTTACTCCGGCTCCAGTCGAAAAGTATCCATGACAATGGATTGGTCTATTTTGCCGTAGGCATTGTCTGACCCCGCATGACTGACAATGTAAATCCGGCCATCCTTGGCCTGCACACTTACCGGGTAATAGTGAGATTTGATTGGGCCTTTTCGTTCCTTCGCATCGAGGGAGTGCCAGGTCTTTCCATTATCGGCAGTCCAGTCCGTGCCGCTGGTAGCGATATGCAAAACAATTCCTTCACGCGTGGCTAGCAGTTCTGGATGACCTGAATGTTCGAAGGGCGCGGGGCGATACTCGTCCAGAATCCAGCCGTCACCTTTCTTTCGAAGGAGACCCTGCCAGCGAACTTGTTTGAACTTGACGCTCTTTGGATCGTTCCGGCGAAAGACGCAAAGGAAATTACCGTCAGGCAACTGTGCGCAATCCCACTCGTTCCATGCATAACCTCCATGCATTTCCGGATTGGGCATCTCGATTTTCTGTGGCTCCCATGTTTTACCCTCGTCCTTTGAAAACATGACCAGAGGATTGCCCATCATTCGTTTGGCGGGGCTTGGATCGGTTCGAATAACACCGGTGGCAATGAGCCAGCCGTTTGTGAGTCTGCGGACTCGGGTGATACAGTCCCCAAAATCACCAAGATAGTCGTTAATAGGTCTGGAGGGTTCGGGTGGAATCTCCGGCTTTCCCCACGTTTTTCCCAAATCCATCGAGCGCTGGAAAAAGATTCTTCTTGGAACAGAATTGGATGGCAATTGAGAACCATCCACCGCCCGTATAATTTCTCCATTGGTCAGCGCGCAATGTGAGCCGCCCCAGACGGGCCGCTCCGAAGGACCTTTAAATATATCCTCCCCCGTTTTAGTCCAAGTGACGCCGCCATTAGTCGAGTGAATGTAAATATTTGCCAGAACCAGTCCGCTATAGTCGTAGTCTTTCTCCTTCCGCCCTTCAATCGGGCCAGTCACTTGTTTGAAGGTCGCCATCAGGCTACCGTCTGGCATTGACCACAGACCCACCCATGAAGTGTAACCAGGCGTTTGCGGCGAGTGATAAATCGTTCGATGAGTGAGTTGTTCAGCAACGAAACGGGTCTCCGATTTTTTTGTCTCTGCGGCATGGCAGAAATACGAAACAAAAACTGCTCCGGCAAAAATTAAAATTGATTGGTGTTTCATAAGGAACTTGAAAGGAAATATACCGGCGACCTTCTCAACCGGCCATGCGAAAACTGGTAAAATCCTTGATAAACGTGACACTTTCCATAAGAACTCTGCCAATTTTTCTATGTTTTGCATTTGAATATTATGTTCATTTAATAGTGAACATTTCATTGCAGCCGACTCATAAACTCATGAATTCGATATTATCCAAGACGATGGTTTATACCTCACTTGCTCTCCTTCCTTTTGTCGGCGTTGGCCGCACGGATGATTCTACGACAAAACCTAAGAAAGAATATTTCGCAGAGAACTTTAAGCGGACGATGATTTATCACTCGCCGCAGTCGCCGGGATACACTTGCTGGCTCGGCACATGGATCATGCCGAACAAAGATTTGATGATCACGTTCACGCAAAACACGGGTGAAATTGATCCGGCACGCCGCGCCTCCGATGAACTGAGAAAACAATTTTATCCGCACCTCGAAAATGCGATGCGCGATGCGACGACATTGAACAAGAGCAATTTATTTTTGCGTTCGAGCGACAAAGGCGCGACGTGGAAAGAAGTCGGAGGATTCGGATTTGAAGGTCCTTTCGCTTACTGCTCGCCCGGCGGACAAGACATTTTATTGAAAGATGGAACCATTTTGAAGGGCGTCTATGGTTATTTTCAGCTGCGCAATTCCGTAAGTCCTCCGAGCGCGTATCTCATTCGCTCTGCCGACCAGGGAAAAACCTGGAGCAAACCTCAAGTGCTGGGTGATCCTGCAAAGGACAACATGCGGCTGACGCGAATTCGCAGATTGCGCGATGGGCGATTGATCGCCACCGGTGGCCGCGCTCGCACACCTAGCACATCGAAAATAAAAGAAATTTGGGATCTTTGGGAGGCGTTGCTTTTGGTTTCCGATGACGAAGGAAAAACTTGGGCTGGACCGATTGAAGTTTTAAATGCGGAGCAACGCAAAGGTTGGATGTGCGAAGAATACGACACTGCGGAACTTCCGAATGGCGACCTTGTCTGTGTCTTTCGCAGAATGAGTCCTGCAGATGGAAAAACACAGGTGCGCTGGCAAGGACTTCTCAAGAAAGACGGCAAAAGTTGGAAGATAACAAAACTGGGGCCGTCTGTTTTGCCTCATTCCGGTCACCCGGAATTGTTGATGACGAAGGAAGGTGTGATTTTGCACATCGCGACGAGCGGTATGCACTGGACGGAAAACGGCGAGACCTGGACGCCGGTTGAATTCCCTAATTTGAAAGAGGGATACCATTCTCGTTATTACCCGAAGAGCATTCAGGCCGACGACGGCACCATCTACATTTTCGGACATGTCGGCTCGGACAATGATTACAAAGCGAAAGACCAGTCCGTGGTTATGGAAACATTCAACTTGAAGAAAAATCCCCGCTGATGAAAATAACTCTTTAAAACAATCCGATAAAAAATGAAAAAATTAGTTTGTATTTTGCTCAGCATGATTTTTTTCGCCAGATGGTGTGTTGCGGCAGAATCGAATATCGAAAAATCCTCTGGGAACGCCAAACCGGGGAAACAGTTCATCGCAGAAAATTTCAAGCGCAAGACGATTTATCACTCTCCGCAGACTCCCGGCTACACGTGCTGGCTCGGCACATGGTTCATGCCGAATAAAGATTTGATGATTACGTTCACGCAAAACACCGGCGAAATTGATCCAATACACCGCACGACCGAAGAAGACAAAAAACATTTTTATCCTGAGTTTGAACTCCCGATGCGCGACGCGACCACCTTGAATAAAAGCAATCTGTTCTTGCGCTCGAGCGACAAAGGCGCGACGTGGAAACAAGTCGGGGGCTTTAGATTTGAAGGGCCAATTCTTTACTGCTCACCGGGCGGACAAGATCTTATATTGAAAGACGGAACAATTCTAAAAAGTGTTTATGGTTATTATCAGCCGACCGATCCATCAATTCCTCAAAGCGCCTACCTCATGCGATCCTCCGACGAGGGAAAGACCTGGAGCAAACCTCAAGTGCTGGGTGATTCTTCCAAGGAGAACTTTCGGTTGACGCGGATTCGCCGACTGCATGACGGGCGGTTGATTGCGACGGGTGGTCGTGCGCGTGTCCCCAGCACATCGTCGTGGATGGCCATCTGGGAACATTTTGAACCGTTGCTTTTGGTTTCAGAAGACGAAGGAAAAACGTGGACTGGACCGATTGAAGTTTTAAATGCGGAGCAGCGAAAAGGTTGGAAGTGCGAAGAGTATGACACGGCGGAACTTCCGAATGGCGACCTTGTTTGTGTCTTTCGCAGAATGAGTCCGACAGATCCGAAGACCCAGGTGCGTTGGCAGGGGTTGCTCAAGAAGACTGGCAAAAGTTGGAAGCTCGCGCGACTTGGACCTTCGCCGTTGCCGCACTCCGGCCATCCGGAATTGTTGGCGATCAAAGAAGGTGTCATTTTGCATATTGCAACCAGCGGGATGCACTGGACGGAAGACGGGGAGACCTGGACGCCGGTCGAGTTTCCCAGTTTGAAAGAGGGATACCATTCTCGCTACTACCCAAAGAGCCTTCAGGCCGACGATGGAACAATTTATATCTTTGCACACATCGGCTCGGACAATAATTATAAAGCCACAGATCAAGCCGTGGTTATGGAGACGCTCAAGCTGGTGAAAAAATGATGGCGAGGATGGCCGCGCATCCAAGATAAACATGATGTATCCCACGATAACTGATGTGCGGACAGTGTTGATGACCGGTCCCGCAACATTTGATCCGTTTAAAGGCAATATTCACCGGAGTGTTTCGTTGATTGAAATTCATACCGACGCAAAAATCATTGGTCTTGGCGAAACGTATGCCGGTTATTTTTGTCCCGACCTTATTCCGTCGATTGTTGAATTTTTCAAACCCATTCTCGTTGGGCAAACGGCAGACGATGTAGATGAGTTGTTCAATCGCATGTATCATTGCGGCAATTTCTGGTGTCGCGTGGGTTTGGGACTTTCGGTGCTCAACGGAATTGAAGCCGCGCTCTGGGATTTAAAAGGCAAGGTCGAAAACAAACCGGTTTACGAATTGCTCGGAGGCACGAAACACGAATCTCTGCCCACCTACGCTTCGGGTGGCCCGTCAAATTACCCGCTCGATGCACTCGTTTCAAAAATCGAACTGTATGTCGAACACGGTTTTAACCGCATCAAAATCGGGGCGG
This sequence comes from Verrucomicrobiota bacterium, assembly GCA_039925885.1. Taxonomy (GTDB): domain Bacteria; phylum Verrucomicrobiota; class Verrucomicrobiia; order Limisphaerales; family CANJXF01; genus CANJXF01. The sequence continues at coordinate 7,678 of JBDSYB010000389.1, read as the reverse complement.
GAGGCTACGATGGAAAAACGTTTGAGATTAGCAATGATCCGAATGAAGCCGCCGATTTTGAGGCCAGCAAACTCGATTTTTTGCGCAACCGCTTTGGCCGCGATTTCAATTTGATGATGGACGCGCATATGAGTAACAGTCCGATTACTTGGAATTTGAAAACTGCGCAGTCGGTCATGAAAGCAGTTGCGCCGTTCGGCCTCTCATTCTTTGAAGAGCCGCTGCATTACAATGACCGGCAAGGTTACACTGAACTCTGCAAGAATACTGAAGTGCCGATTGCGGGCGGCGAATGTCTCACCGGCACTTGGGAGTGGGATATTTTCATCGAGCAGGATTGCTTCGACATAGGGCAACCCGACGCCTCGTTCACCGGCGGAATGCGGCAATGCCAACGGATTGCAGAATCGCTTGCGAAACGAAACCGGCAAATTGCAACTCACTCGTGGGGCGCGGGGGCTTCGTTGTTGCAGAATATTCATCTCGCCTTCGCTTGCCCCAACACGTCGGTCGTCGAGATGGACCCGATTCTCGGCCCCTTGCATACCGAAATGATGCGTGACTCGTTTCGATTTAAAAATGGTCGCGTGCTGCCGCCGCAAACTCCCGGACTCGGTATTACATTGACTGAGGAAATGAAACGACGCTTTCCTTTTGTGCCAGGCAGCGGTGAATTCAACAACGTTCCTGGAAAAACGAATACCATCGCGATGCCCATGCCACCATGCGACAAATCCTGATCGACGTTCCGGTTCGCGAACCGATTTTAGAGCAACTAAAAGCGCTTCCTGATGTTCGGGTCGTTCTAGCTGACCCGATTACGACCGAACCATGCGTTTGGCCAACGAATCTACTGTGCGAAACCAATCTTCTTTTTTGTTCCCATCCTCCAGCTAATCACGAAGAGATGAAAAATCTTGAATGGATTCAACTCTGGTCGTCTGGGTTCGATCACATTCTGGAAATGAATTTTCCAGCGCGAAAAGTGCGCGTCACGAATGCGCAAGGCGTATTCGACGTTCCCATTGCCGAATGGTGCGTTTCTATGATGATCAATCTGACGCGTGACCTGCGCGGCATGATTCAAAATCAGGAACAGGGAATCTGGGATCGTGACGCGCGATTTCAGCGCGAGCTTCGCGGGCTTACCGTTGGTTTCTGGGGTTACGGCGGATTGGCGCGTGAAACCGCCCGTCTTTGCAAAACACTCGGTTTGAAAATTCATGTTCTCAGCCGTGGAGAAATAAAATGCCGACCAAAAAGCTATGTGGTTCCAGGAACCGGCGACCCGGATGGCATTCTGCCCGACATTCTTTTCCCGATGGAAAAGAAAATGGAATTCCTGAGCGGCCTTGATTTTTTGGTTCTGGCAACCCCGTTGGATTCCACAACACGCGGCATGGTGGGCGAAGCCGAACTCAAAGCATTACCGCGAAAAGCTTATCTGCTGAATCCAGCGCGCGGTCCATTGATTCAAGAACCCGCGCTGCTTCGCGCGTTGAAAGAACGCTGGTTTGCGGGCGCGGCGTTGGACACTCACTTTGCTTATCCGATGCCTCCTGATCATCCCCTCTGGCAGTTTCCAAACGTCATCATGACGCCACATATTTCCGGCTCAAGCCTCAGCCCGCATTTCCTGACGCGCGTCTGGGATATTTTTCAGCAAAACGTGATTCACTTTCTGCGTAACGAACCGTTGTTGAATGAGGTTTCTCTAAAGCAATTGTCGCCTTGAATCTCTTTTCAGATCTCACGAGATAAATTGAACCCACTACGGATTTTTATCTGGTCTATGAAATTTGATCGCAAAAAGAATGGCATTTGCAGCGCTGATTCTCGCATCCGCATTGTCTTCTGCCAGCAATGGAATCAAATGCGGCACGTCCTGCTTATCGGGGCGTCCCGCCAAAGCCGTGCCAGCTTCGTATTTTTCTTTGGGCGTTCCTTGCTTCAAAGCCACCCATAAATTGTTTCTGAACTTTGCCTGTTCAGATTTTTTAACCAGCCACAGCGCGGTCCCGTCAAAATAGATTTTTGCTTTTGAATCTTTCTTTTCAGCAACCGCAAGTTTCAAAAATTGCCGACGCATCTCACCGGAAACTTTCGGCAGGAAACGCAATCCAAAAGCCGCAAAACTGCGCCCCTCGGAATCTTCCATCTGGCACGACTTGAGGAGGGCTTTTTCGTATTCCTTTTTTCGGGAGCGAGCCAAAACCCACTCAGCCAAAACGCGCTCAACTCCGGAATGACTTCGCGCATAATTTTCGATTTCCTCGTCACCTTTCGCGCTCACCTCATAGTTTAATTTTCCCAAACTTTCCAAGGCATGAGAGCGGTCTTCGCCCGCGCGATCCATAAACGCATCGCGCAATTTCAAAATCCATTTTTCTTTTTCCGCCGGAGTCTTTGCCGAACGCGCCAGCACACGCCAGATGCCAATTCGATACGGCTTTTCCGATTCATGATTTTTCAATTCTTCCCCGAAGATCGCGCGGGGTTCGTCTTTGAAACCATGTGCAATTAGAAATTCAGCTGCATGCACCTTGACGAAAACTTTTTCCGATTGGAGTGCATCCCGAATAATTTTCAGAGCTTTGGTTTGTAGTTCAGCTGTTGAAGAAGAACCCGAATTTGCCGTGGTCGAGACTGAGAACATAAAAACGCTCGAAACGACGAACTGGAGAAATGTTCGATTCACAGCCAATTATACCGTGGAACTTTCCTATGCGACAATAGAAAATGGGTAGTAACACAGTTTGTAAAACTATTTGAACCACAGGGGGACAGAGCTGAAGAAGGATTCAAAAGCTACAGCGCCATCCGTTGTGAAATCGAAGCCGAACTCCCGCGCCTGAAAGAAACCGCCGCCTGGGCAACGCGAATCGGATGAGATTACAAACTCTGAAAACCTATGAATCCATTTGTCTCATTCCCAATAGTCAGGCCGAAATAACCATCGCGCGCGAACGATTGCATTGGGGCATTTTCATTTTGCCGTTGCTCGTTTTTTTGGTTGCTGCCATCCCGGAAATTATTTTGATTAATGTTTTCAAAAACCTCTTTGCCACACTCGGGCAAATCGACGGCAGCAAGCAGCCCCAACGCTCTTTCTTCTGGCTATATGCAGGTATGATTTTCGTCGGCGCGTTGCCTGGAGTTTTGGCGCTGCTGGGCGCATGGCTTTCCTACACCAAATCAGAACTCCTGCTCACCAGCAAACGATTGATGTTCCGACCGGATTTCTCAATAAAATCTCCGGCGAACTACCATTGGAAAACGTGGAGAGTATTTACATTGCAGAACCATTGTTCGGACGAATCTTAGGCTACGGCACCGTCGCCGTGACCAGTGTGGGGGCGCAAGTTTCCCTTTGCGCGAGTCTGTGTAAAAACTTTTTCATTTTGTTTGAAACCTTTTAGTGTGAGGAACGATTCGATTCAAGCATGAAACACTTGTGCGATTTGGCGAGGGAGCAGAAGTTGTTGTTGCCGGAGGCGGTGGAGGATTATATCGCGCCCGAATCTTCGGTGCGCTTTATCGATGCGTTTGTGGGCACACTTGACCTCAAGGCGCTCGGCTTTGCCCGGGCGGTTCCGGCGGACACGGGTCGGCCTCCCTATGATCCGGGCGATCTGTTGCGGTTGTATCTTTATGGCTACCTGCATCGGGTTCGTTCTTCGCGGTTGCTGGAGAAGGAATGTCATCGGAACCTGGAAGTCCTCTGGCTCTTACGCACGCTCAAGCCCGATTTCAAAACCATTGCCGACTTTCGCAAGGACAACAAGCAGCCGCTCCAACAAACCTGCCGCGAGTTCACGCTGCTTTGTAAGAAGTTAAATCTCTTTGGCGGCGAACTGGTGGCCATTGACGGGAGCAAGTTCAAAGCGGTCAGATGTCGCAGTGTTTCGCTGGTGTGATTAGGATTGATGGTGATTTCCCACACATCATCCACAACAAATGCCAGCTTGGGCGGTTCGTGACAGGGTGCTGTCAGAGCAACCTCGCAAGCGGGAATCATGCGAAACACGTTTCCCTCGGCGAGATCAACTTCGGCGTCATCAGCGAACGCCACGTCATGCGGTGAGCTGTAATCGCGCACCAAGGCAAAATCCGCCCCGATGCCGGCTTCATGCTTGATGTCTTTTGCCGGGACATTTCGGCGTGGCATCGGCAGTAGCCGGTCATTAGGATAGCCGCCCACTTGGACGAGGTGCGTCAGTTTGGCGTATGTTCCGCCAAGCACTCGGCTTGGCCCGTTGAATCAATTTTAGTTGCCATATAGTTTTGTAGGCGACAGCTGCCGCAACAGGCGGAAACAAGTCACCGTCACTATCTTTGGCTGGTCAACGGATTTTTTTTGGGAGAAAATCTTTGTGTTACTTGGAAATAGTTTCCCAAATGTTGAGAGCTAACCAGCCAATGAAGGGTGTTGCAACAAATATGGAATCGGAACAATTGGAATTTCTGCGGAAGCAGAATTGGGACGACATCGCTGTGAAGCTTGCAGATTGGTCAGTTTGGTGCGCGCAACTTTTTGGCTGGCCTGGCCGGTTGCTGCCAATGGGCAAAACACCAGAGGACATGGCCTATGATGTCATCCACGCGTTTTGGAAGGAGGATAATACCTACAATCCAAAATGGGCCTTGATGACACAACTTAAGCGCGCGGTTCGAAGAAATTACTCCAACCTGTTCCGTTTAGAGTCAGTCAAGAAAACGAGCTTCTTCGACGAAGACGATCCGCCTGATGTTGCGGATGAGTCTTTGACACCGGAAGAAGCTGCATCAATCCAAAATGAGTTCGACAGCGCCATCCAAGCTTTTCTGCAACACCCGAAGGTTCAGCGAAGTGACGATCTTCAACTGGTAGTCACCGCCTACGGTTGCGGCTTCTGGGAGGAAGCTGATCTCGTTCGCGAGACAGGGTTGAAAGTCGAACGCATCTACCAACTAAAACGAGAACTCAAAGACATTTATCCCAGCATAAAAAAACAACTTCGGCAGGATGGAGGAAGCTGCCCATGAAACCAAAAAACACACTACTGGAAAAGCTTGAGCAGACACTAGCAAGCCATGACAACGAAACGAAAGAGCAGACCATTGCAAATTTACGAGCCAAAGGAATTAACACGGATGCTCTGATTGCAAAAGTTCGTGCCACTGTTCAAAAAGGTTACAGCGCCAAACTTAAAAAAATCGTTGAAGGCGAGAAGTCTCAAATCTCACAAAAGCCGAATCGCTTTGGAAATCTTGCCACCCTTACCCGCGAAGCAATGCTCCAATTGGTTGAGCAATTGCGTTCCGGGGCGATGGGGGCGGGCTTTCAACAAGCGGTTGTTGCGCGCTGTCGCAACAAACAACCCACCGAGCTTACCGAAGACGAGTTGCGCACATGGCTCGAAGACTTAGGGGAGCTTCCTGACGATTCCGAATGATTGCGAAACCTGAGTCGCGCTTCCTAACCGACACGCGAAAACGAGAATGTCGTGAGGCTGCTCGGCAGGTGTTGCGCAAATATCATGTTGAATCACCGGAAGCCATTGACTTGGATTCTATAGCTTGGTTCTTAGGACGACTCAAAATCAAAGACGGTGGTTTGAACGGGGCCGAAGGACGAATCATTGCCGGAACAAGACAAGGCGGCACGATCAGGGTTGGTGAGGGACAAAATCGCGGACGCTACCGATTTACCATCGCCCACGAACTCGGCCATTATGTTTTGCACCGGCGACATTTTCTTGATGCCACGGAAACACGAGCGCACTTTACGGTGTGGAACGATGCTTCAGAAGAAGCAGAGGCGAATATCTTTGCGGCAGAACTCTTGATGCCGGATTATCTGTTCAAGCCGCTTTGCAGAAAAGACCGTCCTTCTCTGCGTTTGGTGGAGGAACTTTCTTCCACTTTTCAAACCAGTCTGCTCGCAACGACTTTCCAATTTCACGAATACATAAATCGCCAAGTTGCCTTCGTAGTCAGCGATGGCTGGGAGATAAAAACCATCCGCCCATTTGAAGGGGGATTCCCTCGTATTCGTAGAGGCCGTATTCACGAACACTCTGCGGCTGGAGAACGCTTGCTTAAAAAATCGCCCGATAGTGGAAAAATGGTCCGAACCTCTCTCTACGCTTGGTGTGAAGGCTTTGACGAAAAATCGGACCGGGATGTTTGGGAAGACAGTCTCTATCTTGAGTGGTATGACCGCACCGTCACGTTGCTTTGGCTTCGCGACGAATAGCCCGCCTCAAATGCCAACTCTTTGGAACATACCAAAGACTCCGCCCAAAGAATGGGCTTTAGAGAATGAAGAAACTTGCCAGCAAGCGTGCTCTACATCGAAATGAAATCTAAATTTCAAACTCGCCGTGACCAACGCGCGGTGTGCTTCGCTTCACGGGCTGCCCGTCGCCCCGCCCCCCTCTCGACGACGCCCGCTCCACTCCGCAAACCGCGCGCTCGTCACAAGCTTGCATGGGCCGATGGCTGCGGGAGCGGCGGGCTTCCGTCTGTGGCTCGGCGACGGGGCATTGCGCTCCGGCTTCGATCCGCTAAACGCTCCCCTCCGTCTCCGCTCCACTTTCCCCGCTCGTCGACCGCAGACCGAAGCCGCATGGTTTATTTTCCTCGTGTCATCCGACTCAACTCGACTTGGCGCATGAGAACACCACGAGCGCGATTAACTTCCCGCGCCAGTTCCAATTCCGGCGGGAGCGCGGTGAGATATTCACGGACGAGCATTTTGTTGTGCAATCCATCCAGTGCGTAACGCGCCAAAGCTTCATCTTGTTGCGCGCAGAGTATCAGGCCCACGGGCGGATGTTCATCTGGCTGCGTCCAGTGTGCGCGAGCATAGTTGCAATACAGATTCATTTGTCCGATGTCGGCGTGAACGAGCGCGCCGATTTTCAGATCAATGATAACGAGGCAACGCAGCCGTCGATGAAAGAGCAGCAAGTCCACTCGAAACCATTCGTTACCGATCCTCAGTCGCCGTTGCCGACCAACGAATGCAAAATCATTTCCCAACTCCAATAAAAATTTTTCCAGATGTAGAATGAGCGCCTCCTCCAAGTCGCTCTCGGAGTATTCATCTTTGAGTCCAAGAAATTCCAAGAGAAATGGATTCCGAATCTCCTCGTCGGCGGACACTTTGTCTTCGGGCAAACGACGCTGGCCTTTAACAAGCATCGCAGTTTTGTTCTGTGACAACGCGATGCGCTCATAGAATTGTGAGTTCATCTGCCGTTCCAATTGCTTGACCGTCCAGCCGCCGCGTACGGCTTCCGTATGATAAAACTCGACGGCATACGCCGACCGCAGCCGCAACAATCGGGTGTAATGGGACCACGGCAAGGAAATTGTTCCGCAATGTTGCGCAATCGCTCGGCCATTTCATCGTCTTGAGATTTCCGCAACGGCGTTGCGGAAATCGGCGCGGGAGTGGTGGTCGTGAAAATCCGCAACGGCATTGCGGATTTTTTGACGGAGCCAAAGGTGAGATAAAATTTTCGCGCGCGTTCAAGATTGTCCACGCTGAATCCTCGCCCGAATTGTTTTGTGAGATCTGCCGAGAGGCGAGTGAGAAGTTCTGCGCCGTAGGCAGCGCGTTCTTTGCCCGCTTGCTCATGCTGCACAATTCGACGCCCGATTTCCCAATACGTCGCTGTCATTAGCGAGT
>JBDSYB010000388.1:0-4783 GCA_039925885.1 Verrucomicrobiota bacterium | reverse complement strand
GCCTTCACTTCCGCTGGCGACGGCGGCAAGCCGAGCAAATCAAATGTCGCCCGGCGAATCAGCGTCCGTTTGTCGGCGAGCGGCGACGGCTTCATCCCGTTCGCTTCAAGTTTGGCAAAAATAAAAGCGTCAATCGGGTTGATACCCGTTCGGAGTTCCGCGTTTACGCGGTCCCCGCCCGCGCCGCCTGAAGGCGGAACTCCGAACGTTGCCGGTCCGGCACCATCCGGCCACGCCGCGTCTTTCACTTCCGGCGCCGAAACCTTTTTCACCGGCTTGAACGCCCAATGATCCTTCGCCTTCTCGCCCCAACCTTTCGTCGCCACCACCGCGCCCGCCACACGTGGATCGGGCGCGCCCATTCGCACCCACGTCACGAGATCGGCGATTTGTGTTTCAGAAAGTTTTTTATTCTTCGGCGGCATCTGCAAATCGGGGTCGGTGTAACGAACGGCTTTGATCAACAAACTTTTTTCGGGATCGCCTGGCACGATCGCCGCGCCCGTCTCGCCGCCTTTCAACAAACTCTCGCGATATTCAACCGACAACCCGCCCTTGAGCTTTTCAGAGTCGTGACTGTGACATTTGTAACAATTATCGACCAGAATCGGGCGAATCTTGCTCTCGAAGAAGGCAGTCTGGTCAGGGGTGAGCGTGGCAGCGTGGAGTCTCGCGACGGTCGCGAAGGTAATGGCGATGTAGAGGCGTCTCGGCAGAGCGCCGACTTCTCTTTTATTCAAGGAACGGCGCTCTGCCGAGACGCCGCTACGATTTTCCTTCGCCGCTTCGCGGGATAACTCCATTTTCATAACGCAATCACTCCTTTCGCGATGTTTATGTTGCATGTTCGTGAACCTTCTCGGGTTTTCCACGGATTTCTCGCCAATATTCCTCTCGAACATCGTCGTCGATTTCAATAGGCGTGCTTCCATGACCATACAGCGTCAGCGCCATCCTTTCGCGGGCCAGAAATCCAATATTCCCCACCCGTCTGAACGTCGAAGAAATTAGATTTAAAACCAGCGCCTTTAAGACTTTGGAAGCTGCGACCTTGATAATAAATGGTACTGCCTGTTTTTGAAAACGTAACGCGACCAATGCGAGCGGGTCCGATTATTCCCCCTCCTTTGTCTTCGATATACATGATCCGACTCTTCATTTACGCAATCACCCCTCTCAACAATGTTATTTCCAGAACCATACGCAATAAATCCAAATGGAGGATATGAAAATGAGTCCCGGTAAGTCAGACCACGTAAAATGACGAGGGGGATGCCAAGGAGTCGCAGGAACTTCGTAGTCGGGAATAATTCTCGCAAAGGTAAGGGCGATCAGAAAGATGCTCAAGAACACCTTGCCTGCAAACCATAGTCTTTGTGATTTGGTCGTCATGGTTCTAAGTAATCACTCCTTCGGGTTGTTCGCGTTTCCATCTACGAAAAACGATCGAAATAGTGATCACCCAAACCAGGATTATCACTAGCGGATGCATCATTATACGAAAAATTATGTCGTCGTGTGATACCGGGATGACAAAAACGAATGTGATAATAAAACAGATAAAAAAAAGTATGTAAAATACCTGTCGTAGTGGATGTCGTAGTGGAACTTTTTGGGTCCATTCGCCGCGCTTTATAAGAATTAATCCATTTACACTAATCATGAGGATTGCCGGGATGAAAACATTTAACATGAGCAATAGACAACCGGTGCTAAACCACAGCACCCAAAACGAAAACCGCAATGCGCTGATTCTTTTCATCACGCAATCACCCCTTTGGCCACTTCGCCGCTCACATCCGTCAGCCGGAAATCGCGACCATTATATCTATAGGTCAGCTTTTTGTGGTCGAAGCCGAGCAACGCCTGAATCGTCGCGTGCAAATCGTGGACATGCACCGGGTCTTTCTCCGCGCGCGCGCCGAATTCATCGGTCGCACCGTAAATCGTCCCGCCTTTGACGCCGCCGCCCGCCATCCAAACGGAAAACGCTTTAGCATTGTGATCGCGACCGGGATTGTCGTTGCCATTGCGGTCGCGCGTGGGCGTCCGACCAAATTCGCCGCCCCAAACGATGAGCGTGCTGTCGAGCAACCCGCGTTGTTTCAAATCGGTCAGAAGTGCGGCGAGCGGTTTGTCAATTTCACCCGCGCTCTTCGGCAAACGAGTTTCGATGTCCTGATGATGATCCCAGCCGCCCGCCCAGACCTGCACGAACCGGACGCCGCGTTCGACGAGGCGTCGCGCGATGAGGAGTTGTTTTCCCTGGCCGGAATTGCCGTAAAGATCGCGCATGGCTTGCGGTTCCTTTTTCAAATCGAATGCGTCGGTCGCGGCGGCCTGCATTTTGAAAGCGATTTCGTAAGCCTCGATGCGGGCTTCGAGTTGGGCGTCCTTCTGGGAGGACTGCGCGTGAAGTTCGTTGAGCTGATGAATGAGATCGAGCTGGCGACGCTGTTCGTCCTTCGAGACGTAGGGATTGCGAATGTTTTGAATCATCTCCTCGACGGAGCTGGCCTGCGTGTTGACGCTCGTGCCTTGATAAACGCCCGGGAGAAATGCGGAACCCCAATTCTGCGTGCCGCCGGTGGGAAGTCCGCCGCCGTTGCGAAGGGAAATGAAGCCGGGCATGTTTTGATTTTCGCTGCCGAGACCATAAACCGTCCACGACCCGAGACAAGGCTTGGCGAGTTGGCGCGAACCGGTGTTCATCATGACCGTGGCGATTTCGTGCGCGGGAATATCGGTGTGCATCGAACGGATGATGGCCATGTCATCAACGTGGTTGGCGAGATTCGGGAAAACTTCGCTGACTTCGATGCCAGATTTGCCGTGCTTCGTGAACTTGAATGGGGACGCCATTGCAACGCCATTGCCGCCGATAGATTTCCCAGCGTACTGCGCGAGAGACGGTTTCGGGTCCCATGTATCGACTTGCGACGGCGCGCCGTTGGCAAAAATGTGGATGACGCGTTTGGCTTTGACGGGAAATTGCGGGTCCTTCGGTGCGAGCGGAGAAAAATCCGGGGCCGCAGCGGAGGCAAGATATTCGTGATTCAACAAAGAGCCGAGACCGAGCGCGCCCATGCCCATTCCAAGACGAGATAAAAAATCGCGGCGCGAAAAGATCGGCCGGTAATCGCAGTTGTCGCAAGTTTCAAACATAAAAGTGGATGATGGATGTTGAGCTAAACATTTTTTGGCGTCAGCCAGCTTACAATAAATTGCAGCGGCGGACAAATGAATTGACGAAGGAACGGAGGGGGACGTTACGGCTAATTCTCTTTGATGCCGGTGATTTCCGCGCGAACCGCTTTGGGATCGGTGATGAGGGCTTTGAAGTTCCATTCTTTCTTAGGCTCGATAACTGGCGTGTAATCGGTGGCCGCACCGATTTTCTTTTCCTGCGCGTCGTAAAGATCCAAACTGACGTTGACCGCGAAACGTTGGCGGTCGGACTCATTACGAATCGTGCCGACGGCGTAAATCAAACGCCCGCCGGAATTTTCCACGGTGACAGCGCTCGCTTTAAGTCCATTCCAATCGACGCCGGGGACAGCGGCAGCAGTTGCTTTGGAAACTTTCGCGGCTTTCTTGCGTCGCTTGACGGGGGATGGTTTAGGAGAAGAATCGTTCGCTTGAATTTTTGGTGGCGGCACCTCCAGGCGTTGCGGCGTCGGCTCCGGTTGTTTTATGGCAAGGAGAATTCCCGCCACCACCGCGCATAGCAAGACCCCGATACCGAGCGTAATAGCAAAAATGGGCGTCTTCGTTTCGGGTCTCGATGTCGGAACCTCTAAGTGCTCAACTGCCTGAACCAAGTCAGTCTGCTGGCCGCAATGCGGGCAGGAAATGGATCGCCCAATTCCGCTCGTAGGAAACTCGATGTGCCCGCCGCAATGGATGCAGGGACACTTTAGAAAAGATTCAGATGGCATTACGTCTTGAGAATACACTTCCATCCTAGACGCCGGAAACGGGCCATGAGAGACAAAAATCTTTTGTAAGGGGAATTTGATTTCGATTTAAGCAACTTTTAACGATGCAAGTTCTTTCGTCCAGCGTTTGCAAAACCAAAGCGGTACGAATCCAAATACGCCGAACGAACAATCAATCAGCCGCCAGCCAAATGGAATTCCGCGAACGCCGCCAAAAAAAATCGCCCACGGAATAACCAGCACGCAGGCGATCATTCCAAATTCAAACAGCCAGACGTTGCGCACGGGATCGCGCAACGCACCAATGAATACGAGTGCAATCACGATGTGCCCGAAGGCGAGCCAATCGAAGCCGTAAGCGATGAATGGGAATTTCGAATTGGTTTCGTGCAAGGCTTCGCGAACTTTCAGCAGCCATTTTACGAAATCAGATGTCGCTTGATCGGGAGTCAGATGGGATGCGCCAAAGATTTTCAGCACAAGGTTCATTTCCCATTCGAGAGGAATGGCGGTTAAGCCGCTTATGATGAGGCCGACAATAAAAAACCAGGTGAGAAGTTTAATTCGTCGGCACAAAGTTTTTTCACGATTCATGATTTTCCAGATTGCCGATCTGATTCTGAAGAAGAAAATCGAATTGGTAAATGCGTCAGCGCGTAAAAGAAACCGTAAGCAATGAAAAGAAACCCGGCATAGAGAATTGAGTAAAGTCCGGTGATGCGTCGGCGCGGGCGCAAAAGAAGTTTGAAGGCATCGGTCAAAAGTTCGACGGGATGAATAAATAGATCCCAACTATTCCAACGCTCAACTCGGCCGAGATAAAGGCCAAACCCGGTCAAACCAAT
>JBDSYB010000387.1:0-6564 GCA_039925885.1 Verrucomicrobiota bacterium | reverse complement strand
ACCGGCAATTCGTTAAAAACCTTCTGCACAATTGTCTCGCTCGTTTTTTCTTCCGCTTCGGCTTCGTAGGTGATGGCGACGCGGTGGCGCAGGACATCCATGCCGATGCTTTTCACGTCTTGCGGTGTGACATAGCCGCGTCCGCGCAGAAACGCATAAGCCTTCGCGGAGAGTGTGAGGGCAATCGTCGCGCGCGGTGAGGCACCGAGTTGAATCATGCCTTGCAATCCCTGAATCTTGTAAGTGTCCGGCTCGCGCGTGGCACAGACGACATCGACGATGTAATCCTTCACTTTGTCGTCGATGTAGATGTCGTTGACGACGCGGCGCGCTTCAAAAATTTCCTTCGCCGTGACGACGGCTTGCGCGCTTGGCGGTGGACCGGTGCGCGCCATCAAATCAAGAACCAGCCGTTCTTCCGCGCGCGATGGGTAAACGATTTTCAGTTTCAACATGAAGCGGTCCACTTGCGCTTCGGGCAGGGGATAGGTTCCTTCCTGCTCAATTGGATTTTGCGTGGCGAGAACGAGAAATGGTTCTTCCAATTTAAAAGTTTGATCGCCGATGGTGACCTGCTTTTCCTGCATCGCTTCGAGCAACGCGCTTTGCACTTTGGCGGGCGCGCGATTGATTTCGTCGGCGAGAACGAGGTTCGCGAAAATCGGTCCTTTGCGCGTGGTGAATCCGCCACTTTGCGGATTGTAAATCTGCGTTCCGATTAAATCGGCGGGCAAAAGATCAGGCGTGAATTGGAGTCGCGCGAATTTCACGCTCAGACATTGCGCGAGCGTTTTGACAGAAAGCGTTTTGGCGAGACCTGGAACGCCTTCGAGCAAAACGTGGCCGTTGGCGAGCAGTCCGATAATGAGTCGCTCGACCAGATAAGTCTGGCCGACGATGACATTGCTCATCTCGCTCATGAGCGGGCGCACGAAAGCGCTGGCGCGTTGGACTTCTTCGTTTATCGCAGTGATACCTGTATTCATAAATTGATTTGCAAACTTGTATCGTGAAATGGACAACCAATCCAAAAAAATTGTTCAGAATTTAAATGACTTCAAACCGCGAAATACACGAAATACGCAAAAACAGAAATTAGGAGAAAGCCCTCGGTTCACCATCCTTTTCCATCCGGCGTTTTTACCCTTTCGCGTATTTCGTTTATTTCGCGGTTAAAATCCGATCAAAACAATTTCTTCGCCGTTTCGATGTCTTTCGCGATTTGTTGTTTTAAAGCATCTGGCGATGGAAACTTTTGTTCATCACGCAACTTTTCGACGAATGTTAGTTCCATTTCCTGACCGTAAAGGTCGCCCGAAAAATCCAGCAGGTGCGCTTCGACGTGCAATTGGGGATCGGAATTTTGCATGGTTGGACGAACGCCGATGTTCACGGCAGCGCGATGTGTTCGTCCGACTACTTTGGCGTGTGCGGCATAGACTCCATTTGGCGGAAGGACCAGTCCAGCGACATCGAGATTGGCGGTGGGAAATCCGAGTTGGCGTCCTACTTTGTCGCCTTCGATGATTTTTCCAACGAGTGAATACGCGCGGCCCAACATCTGGCTGGCTGAATTCAAATTGCCGTTGCGAATGGCGTCGCGGATTCGTGTGCTGCTGACGCGTTCGCCGTCGAGAGAAACTGCGGCGAGTCCGTGAACTGCAAAGTGAAATTCATCGCCAAGTTTTTTAAGAAGATCAACGTTGCCTTGCCGTTTGTGCCCGAAAGTGAAATTGCTGCCGACGCAAACGCTGTGGATGTTTTTGAAATCCCGCGAAAGTCCACGAATAAATTCTTCTGCGGGAATCTGGCTGAATGTTTTATCAAAATGAACGAGAAGCGTCGTGGCGATTCCAATTGATTCAATGACGCCAAGTTTTTTTGAAAGAGGATAGATCAGCGGGGGCGTGCGTTCGGGAGCGACGACGGAATTCGGATGGCAATCGAAAGTGACGACAACAGAAATAGCTTCGTGCTGTTGCGCATCGGCGATGGTTTGGCGAATGACTTGTTGATGACCGAGATGGACGCCGTCGAACACGCCGATGGCGACGCAGACTTTGCGCGAGCCGGAGTTTAGTTCGTTGGCGGCGCGGACGACGTTCATCAGGGATAAGAGGAATTAAGATTAGGATTAAGAGTAAGATTATGAAGTCTAACTCCGTTCGTAATCTTAATCATAATCTTGCTCTTAATCCGCCGTGGCAAGTTTCAGAAAAGGAATCACGCGTTTTTCCAATTCGACTGCGGAAAGTTTCAGAACATTGTCCAGCGAGATTGCGTTCGCCACATCAAAACTTCCAGAGACGAGGCGGCGCAAAGTTTTCAAATGCGCGCCGCAGCCCAGTTTTTGTCCGATGTCATGCGCGATGCTGCGAACGTAAGTTCCCTTCGTGCAGCCGATGCGAAATTGTCCAATCGGCTCTTCGTAATTTGCAAAACGAAAACTGTAAATGCGAACGAGGCGCGGCTTGCGTTCGATCTCAATCCCTTTGCGCGCCATTTTGTAAAGCGGAACTCCGCCAACTTTGATCGCGGAAACCATCGGCGGCATTTGCATCTGGTCACCTTGAAATGTCGAGGCGGCTTCGTTTAATTCGTCAAGCGTCATCGGCGGAACGGGCAGGGAAGCGACGAGTTCACCATCGGCGTCGTAGCTCGCGGTGGTTTCGCCAAATTTCATTGTGCCTTCATAGACTTTATCGCCACCCATAAGTTTCTCGGAAAGTTTTGTTCCTTTTCCAAGAACGATGATGAGAAGTCCGGTGGCGTTTGGATCCAGCGTTCCGCAATGCCCCACTTTTTTAATCTGAAATTTTCTGCGAATCGCATCGACGACATCGTGCGAGGTCGGGCCAACGGGCTTATCGATGAGAACGGCACCGTCGAAAGAATCAAATGCTTCCATGAATTTTAACGAGCGGAATCGAGGGCTTTTTTTATGGCACTGATCACCCGGCGTTGTGTAGAGAGCGGGCTGCCGGGAATCTTTGCGCCTGCGGCGGCTTTATGCCCGCCTCCGCCAAATTGGGCGGCGATTTCGCTGACATTTACCTTGTCCTTTTTTGAACGGAGGCTGATGCGCGTTATGTCTGGCTCCATTTCTTCAAACACGCACGCCACTTCGACCGGTTGCATGTCCCGGAGGTGATCAATCAAACCTTCCGACTCAGAGGTGTCAGCGCCGGTTCGCGAAAAATCTTTTTTCTTGAGCCAGAGATAAGCGATCTGGTCTCTGTGAGTGAGTCGAAATTTATTGTAAAGATGTTTCAATAAGCGGACGCGCGACATTGGATACGATTGATAAACCTCGTCGCAAATTTTAGCGATGTCCGCGCCGCGTTTTACCAATTCACCAGCGGTGTTGTAAGTCATGGGCTTGGTCGTCGCGTACTGAAACGAACCAGTGTCAGTGGAGACCGCAGTAAAAAGACAATCCGCAATTTCTTTGGTAATCGGCAGGGAAGCCGCTTTTAAAAGTTTGTAAATTAATTCACCCGTCGAAGCCTCGCGCGCGGAAATCCAATTGATGTCGGCATAACGGGTATTGCTTTGGTGATGATCGATATTGATAAAGCATTTTCGATTTTCGATGGCGGGCGCGCAATTTCCCAGGCGCTCAAAGCTCGCGCAATCCAGAGCAATCACGCAGTCGAATTCTTCGCCGCGCCTCGGTTTTTCCATCATCTTGCCCGGATCCAAAAATTTTAATTTGTCGGGGATGGAATCTTCATTCCAGCAAAAAACTTTTTTTCCATGATTTCTTAAAGCGAGGGCCAGAGCCAGTTCGGAACCGACGCAATCGCCATCGGGTCGCACATGGCCGACGATGCAAAAAGTTTCACAGGCGCGAATCCTTTCGATGACTCGGCCGACGATTTGAGGGTAGGATTTCAATCCTCAAATTCCTGGGGTTGCGGAGGTTCGAGCGGGGCAGTTTTGTCGAGTTCTTCGAGGATTTGCAAAACGCGATTGCCGCGTTCAATGGAATCGCTGACGACAAAGCGGAGGCGGGGGGTGTATTTGAGAACGATGGATTTTCCGACCAGTCCCTGGATCCTTTTTTGTTGCTTGTGCAACATCGCTGCGCCACGTTTTTTTTGTTCAGCAGTCCCGAAAATCCCGACATAGACCAAAGCGGAATGGAGATCCGCCGAAACCATTACGTCGTTGATATTGATCAAGCCAGCTTCTGCCACGGGTAATTCGCGGCGAATGACTTCGCCGATTTCGCGTTTAAGCAGTTCTCGAACTCGTTGAAGTCGGAGCGACATAATAGCTTCTGCGAAGGATTAAAGTTTGGCCGCAGCGACCTTCTCAACCGTGTAACATTCGATCGCATCGCCCACCTGAAATTCATTGAAACCGTCCAGCCTTATACCGCATTCCATTCCCGCGCGCACTTCATTGGTTTCGTCTTGAAAACGCCGTAAGGACTGCGTCACTCCTTCGTAGATCAAACCTTTTTTACGCATTACGCGAACTTTGCCGCGCACAATGCGTCCGCTCGAAACCATGCAACCCGCTACATTACCGCCTTTGGATAACTCAAAAATCTGACGCACTTCAGCAGACCCAATAACCACCTCTTTGCTGATTGGATCAAGCAAGCCGGCCATCGCTTCCTTCACATGATCGATCAATTCGTAAATGATCGCATAAAGTTTTACCTGCACGCCTTCGCGTTTCGCCGCGTCGGAAACGCCATTGTCGATGCGGGTATGAAATCCAAGAATGATCGCACTGGAAGCCGAGGCGAGCGAAACGTCCGATTCTGTGATCGTGCCGACGGCGCTATGAATGATTTCCAATGAAACTTTTTCCGCCTCAATTTTTTTCAGCGCTTCGACAATCGCCTCAACCGACCCTTGCGTATCCGCTTTGACGACGACTCTAAGCGACTTGGCCGCGTTGGCATCAAGGGTTGCAAAAAGATTTTCCAGCGTAACCTTGGTGCGAGCTTCACCTGCAATTTTTCGGGCGGTTTCAGCGCGTTGTTCACCTAATCCGCGAGCCGCTTTTTCATTTTCAACCGCGCTAAATTCCAAACCGGCTTCCGGCACACCATTCAACCCGAGCAATTTCACTGCGACCGAAGGTCCCGCTTCTTTGAGACGTTCGCCTTCTTCATTTATGAGGGCGCGAACTTTTCCTAAAAATTGTCCGCAAATCACAACATCGCCGACGCGCAATGTTCCTTTGCGAACTAACACCGTGGCCGTTGGCCCGCCCGGTTCGAGACCAGATTCAATGACATTTCCTTTGGCGCGGCGATTTGGATTCGCCTTTAGCTCGAGCAAATCCGCTTGGAGCAAAATCATTTCCAGCAATTTATCGACACCCAATTTTGTCAGTGCGGAACAATCGACAAAAATTGTGTCGCCACCCCAATCGTCAGGAACCAGACCTTTATCCTGAAGTTGCTGGCGAACTTTCATGGGGTTTGCGTTCGGATGATCCATTTTGTTGACCGCAACCAAAATAGGAACTTTCGCCGCTTGCGCATGGCTTAGGGCTTCGAGGGTTTGCGGCATAACGCCATCGTTTGCGGCCACCACCAGAATAACCACGTCCGTGACGTTCGCACCGCGAGCGCGCATCGCGCTGAAGGCAGCGTGACCGGGCGTATCCAGAAAGGTGATTTGCTGCAAGTCACCTTTTCGTTCGGGATGCGGAAAAGAAATTGTGTAAGCGCCGATATGCTGGGTAATTCCGCCCGATTCTCCAGCAGCGACATTGGCTTTGCGAATAACATCCAGCAAACTCGTTTTGCCGTGGTCAACGTGCCCCATGATGGTGACGACGGGCGCGCGGGGCTTCATTTCCTCGGGCTTGTCGTCCACGTCGAGTTCGATTTTTTTGACGGGCGCATGCACGACGCCGCCGCCGCGCTCGCGTTTTTCAACCTCGAAACGAAAGCCATATTTTGCGCAAATTTTCTGCGCAACTTCTTCGTCAATGGATTGGTTGACGGTAGCGAAAACGCCCAGTCCCATTAAATCGGCGATTAATTGAAACGGTTTGCGATTCAATTGTTCGGCCAGTTCCCGCACGACGACCGGCGGCTTGAGAGTGATCAATGTTCCTGTGGTCGGTGGAACAAACTTTGGTGTAGACGGTTTCGAGGGTTCATTGCGACGCCCGGGCATCTGCGGAGATCCGGGGGCAGTCGAGTTACCGGAAATAGAACGAATGTTCCCACGTTGCCCAAAGTCGGCGCGCTGATTGGGTTGAAAGCGCGGAGGGGGACTTTTTTGCGCTCGCTCGCTTCCGCCAGTCCGCGCTGGTGGTCGGGTGGGCAATTGGACAAATCCCACTTTTTCTCCTAATTTCGGGCCGATCGGGATAGGCGGAGCAGGAGGATTCGCTTCTATTGGCGGCGCTTCAGTCAAAGCAGCAACACCTTCCGCGGACGCTTCGACTTTTTCTTCCCCTGCTTTTTCCTCGACGGGAATGGGTGTAGGAAGAATTTCTGCGGGAGACTCAACCGGTTGGGAAATTATTTTGATCGGATCGGGCGGTGGCGCAGGGACGATTACCGGCGCAGCTTCCACCGGTTTCAAG
>JBDSYB010000386.1:0-9533 GCA_039925885.1 Verrucomicrobiota bacterium | reverse complement strand
GGTGAGCCGGGGTAGCACCTGCCTCCGGCGGGTGCGAACGGACTCACCTTGATTCACACCCGCCGGAGGCAGGTGCTACCCGCGTTCTTCCTGTTGCCCGATCTCACCCACTTTTAATCACACCCTTGGGCTTACATGATGGCCGGTTTTAGGCGTTGAAACCGGGAAAAAGAATAAGCGGCGCGTGCCGCTTTCCGCCGAAACACTTGCGCAAGCTCAGGCAGTCAAAAAATAAGTCTTTTGTGTCTGCTATTTTGCCACACAAGGGGCAATTGTCTGGAAAGTAATTGCTTTTACGCAAACAAGTGCAATTTTTCGTCCAAGCTCCGTTTTCTGTGTTACGTGGAGAGAGAACCGGCTCGGGGCGCACCAGCGGAGACGACGGCTTGATGCTGTTTCAACTTTCCTAAACGCACCGCGCAAATTAAAATACATTTATCCTTATTCCCAAGTTGCGAACGCTTCCACGAACGCGCTGACTTCCTTCACGATTCCATCAAAAAACTTTTCTCCTTTTTCTGCGGAAGCCAGTTCCGGTAGCCCGGTGAACCGTTGCAACGGATTTTGCGGAAGATTGTGAAAAACCCGCCTGATTGACTCGCGCTGCCTATTGTTTGGCGGCTGGCGAATTAAAAATGTTTCCGCGGACACCATTTTTCTGAAGCGCTTTTTTGGCGAGCGAAAATTGCAAAGGATCAAACCCCGGGTTTAGAGCAAGGGCTCGTTTTAGATAGTCCACCCCAACCGATTTTTGTCCTGCTGCCAGCGAAATCATGCCCGCGTGATAAAAAAGTTTTGCGTCCTGCGTTCCCAATCGCAAAGCCTCTTTAATGGCGGCTTGCGCTTCGGTCAATCGTCCAGACTTGAAGGCGGTCCAAGCGAGGGCGTCCGCTCCATAAACATCTTTCCGCACGGCATATTCACTGACGGCGTTCGTGAAAGATTCTTCGATTTTCAAATCGTGGTCGGCGTGAAAAAGCGCGAGTTGCCGGTTATGAGTTGTGCCGTGGATTTGCAGGGAATGTTGTCCAAGTTCTTCGACGATCTTAAACCACTGGCGCGCTAACTTTTCGTTTCCTTCGAGTTGATACAGATCCCCGAGCGCGGCAACAAAGTCAGGCGCGCGAACGCTTTGGATGGCTTGCTGGTAATGCGTCATGGCTTCGCGCAAATCGCCGCCTGCGGCGCGCAAACGTCCCAGCGACGCTAGTGCGCGGGCGTAATTTGGAAAGGTAATCAGCGCATCGCGATATTGGCGTTCGGCGTTTTTGTAGTCGCCGATGGCAAACGCCGTCTCTCCCAATTGCCAGCGAACCCACGCTACCGTTTCGCGCGGTGGCGCGGACATTTCGAGCAATTGAAAAAGCGTTTTGGCAAAATGTTTTTGCGCGTCGTCTGCTTTGCCATGAAGTGTCGCCCATCGAGCAAGGCGTGTTTCGGTTTCAACGCTGCCGGGATCCAGTTGTTCCATTTTCAGAAAAGCCGCGATCGCTTCGTCGTAATTTCCCAGTTCGAGCAAAGCGTCGCCCAGGATTGCGTAAGAAAATCCTTTGTCGGGAGCCAGTCGTGTCAATTGCAGAGCGTGATCCCGCGCGGCGGAAAATTCGTGATTGGCAAATTCAGCGCGCGTCAAGGCGAAGAGGCCGCCGGTATTTCGCTCGGCGGCAACGGAGGCGAGAGAGGCGACTGCGGCGGCCTTGGCCAGCGCGAGAAAATCTTCGTTGCTCGTTTCGTGAACGCGCTGGAGGTAACAGGCGGCCAGTTTGCTTTGCGCGGAATAATCTTCCGGGTCACGTTGGAGGCGCTGGACATAAAAACGAAGCAGGTTTTCGAAGGCAGCTTCGTCAGAAGGCAACTGTTTCGCGGGGGGAAAAGAAATGCCCGGCGCGCTTGGAGAAACGGTGACGCGCGGTGATGAGACCCAGGGCCGCTTCAGAAAAATAATTAGAGCGGCGAGTCCGAGAAAAATGAAGACCAGTTTGATTTTCGAAAGACGCATGCCGAAACTTATTTCAACGCCAAAAAAGAATTTCGGCGAGAGAGATCATCACGGCTTAAAGAAAGAATCTTTTGGCCCGCTGGCAAGTAAATTGCCAGCAGTGCCAAGAGACGATTAAGGACAAGGAACAATGAATCCCCCGGCAGCCGCTAAAATCTCGGCCATCGTTTTCGGAGTATCAAACGGTGCGGGGAATGGAATGTCTCCATTGAGAAGATTCAAATACGAAGCATGGCGCGCCTCCACTGTCGCAATAGTTGCCCCGGCGGTTTGAAGATCAGGGCTGCAAATCAGATGAATCGCCCCGTCATAGGCCATCACGCCCGTATTTTCCAACAGCTGCGCCACGGCCACGAATTCTTCCACGCTGGAATACCCAAAGTTGTAGCAGAGTTCCTGCACGGGAGTTCCGCCCAGCGACGTGATGACGGTAGTGAGAGTCTCCACATGGATGCGCTCATGATCCGCGATGATTTGGAAATACGGATAAATGTTCCGTCTAAATTTACCACTATAACCGCGAGCGAATTTTCCTTGGAAAAAATCCTTCTGGTTGAACTGGGCAAGGCCATCCCGATAGAACGCGTTTTCCAAATGCTCCAGCGTAAGGGCGAAATTTAGAATCTGAATGTCTGTTAGCCCATCATTGCACGCCAGGCAGGGTCCCTCGACTGCCAGCGCCTTGCTGGCCGCGAAAGGCAAACTGCCCAAGGCCAGCGCCACCCCACCGCCGCGAAGCGCGTTCGTCAGGAAATTTCGTCGTGAAGAAGATGTCTGCATGAGACTCGTTGTTTTTGTTTCTGTTTTCATTTTTAGTTTATCTTTTTTGTTTGTTTTTAAATGTCCCGCGCCGATTTTTTCGGCGCGGGGTTTGTTAGGAATTTTTTATTGACGGGTATGATCGTCCGCGTCCAACCCTGGAGGGAACGGTTGCGTAGGATCAGCCACAAATGGAAATGTGTCGCGGAACGGCACTTCGTTTGCGTCCACGAAATCGGTCAGCAACACGCCGTTATTGATGATGGTAAATACGCCATCCACAACGTCGTCCTGGAGACGGCGTCCACCGCCATTGCCAAAGCCGCCGTCCGCATTGTTTCCACCGCCGGTTCCGCTGTTGGGGACGCCAAGGTTTAGGCGCAAGATGTCCCCGTTCGTGACTGCCACTGCCGCGAGCGCATCAATGTGCGGTTGGTCGGTGCCAAGGTTTTGAAGAGACTTAATAATATCCGCTGCGAATCGTCCTTTCGCATCGTCTGTGGTGGGAGCGCCGTTGTATTCATTTTTGCGCCCAGCCGGGACAAGACCATTGTTGACCAGAGGATTGCCCTGTCGATCTACAGTGACGTATGCGCCCGCGCCGGTAACTGCGCCGCCTTTGTTCTTCTGATTCGATTTGCGCTGCGTCACCGAATTAAAGCCAATCACCGTGTTGCTTGATTGGCCGCCGCCCAATAATGCCACTGGAATACTGATCGCCGTGATCATCGTATTAAATCCAGCGTAGGTATCGCGACCGCCGCGCGCTCCCAGCAACGTCTTGTCAGGATTGCCGGGGTTGGCGATGGATGAAGCAACGAACCGATTTGCGCCCGTGTCATCGAGAAAGAAGGGATCATCGGCCGCGCCGCCAAAAAACGAAATGCCGCTTGCATCGGTCGTTACCACTGGCGCTGGCGCGGGAGTCGGCTGCGGCTCCTGGTTGGCCACCGTGGTCGGGGCCTTAAATGATACTTCTCCTGCCCGCAATTTTGGTGCAGGCCGACCCGTTCGGAAATCAGCCTTCAAACCATTCACCTTGGAGGTAAGCGAAACGATAGCGGTTTGGGTCGTCAACCGGCCAACTCCTTCAGAATAACTCACGTCCAGAAAAAGATCCGGCTTCGCGTCCCCGGTGTTTTCAATTTCAAAACGGTAACGGATATTATGATCGAAAATCACCTGGCCGAAATGTTCACCCGAGACAACAAATCCCTGCGTGCTCAAAAGAAGCACTGCCTTCGTGTTGTCGTTCGGATCGAGGAACGCGTAAAAATCCGCAATGTCCGACCCGCGATCCTGCGCCACCGTGGGCGAATCAATATGGTCCGAAGCTTTCAGTTGCAGAGTTGGCGCGACTACCAGTGCAAGTCCCGTTGCACAGACGCCAGCCTTGATTAAACGGCTGATTGTTTTCATTCTATTATTTTTTCTACCGCATTGTTTCCGGGACTCTTTAAGCCTCGAAAAATCGTCACGCTGAATTCCCACGGAGAAGTTTTTCTCCTATCGATGAGGTTCTTATTCGCAACAGGTAAACCACCTTGCGGTGGCGGATAGAACATTTCAAGGGGGCGCAATTGCCTTTTTATTCGCAAGGCTTTCCCCGTGAAAACCGAAAATGAAACGCATTGTGCAGAGGGAAAAACAAAAACGCGGATATTCAAAAACCTTTCGACCAAGCCATAAATGGCTGGGCTATTTTCACGGAGATGGGAGGCAAGAAAATTTCCCCGCGCGCAACTGCTGACGATTGAAGGATTGATGAAACAACACGCCGAACATCCCGATTACCCGCGAAATTTATACAAAAGCCCCGCCTGAAAAGGCGGGGCCTGAAGACTACCAATCGTCGCACTTCAATCAATAGTCGTAGCGATGAAAGTTGTTATGATCGTGACCGGCCTCATGATGAAAATCGCCGTGATCTTGATCCAGTTCACGATGGAAAGACCCGTGTTGATACCTCAAAGAGGGGCGCTTTTTAATGGCCTTATGAAACTTCTTATGGTCCTTGTTGAGATCGTAATGCACATCCGCATGGTCATCTTCCAGGGCGTCGTGAAGCGCATCATGCCGGGTATAAGCCGGGGGGCAATACGGGGCAGGCTGGGAATAGTAGCCGCCACCTCCGAAAGAAATGACGACATCTGCTTTCGATGAGGCGATTCCAGCACCGATCACGGTCAGGGCGATTATAACTAATTTTTTCATAACTCCTTTTGTTTATCAGCCAAATTGACTGACGCGAGATTGGACGACGGCCCTTGGAAAATCTTCATTTGCCTCTCAAAAAAAGGGAATAGCTGGCTTTTTAATTCGCCTTTGCCTCGGGTCAGCTTCCGTTTAATCTCTGGCAACTCGATGAACGTTGATCTCGCTTACGGCCACGGCCGACTGCAACTGGATTTACCGCAAAATGGCGCGACGATTATCGCGCCTTCCCACAATCCCGGGTTGCCCGATGAAAAAACTGCGGTCACAGCGGCATTACAAAATCCCATCGCGACGAAGCCTTTGCGCGAATGGATCAAGCCCACGGATAAAATTTGCATCGCGTTCACCGACATCACCCGCGCCACGCCCAATGAACGAATCATCCCGTGGCTTTTGGAATATCTTAAGGATTTCCCGCGCGAAAACATTACCTTGCTCAACCAACTCGGCACCCATCGTCCCAACACAAAAGTCGAGTTGGAAAAATTGCTCACGTCGGAAGTCGTCGCAAATTATCGCGTCGTCAATCACGAGCCGGAGAATCCTGCGGCTTTGAAACAATTCGGCACCACGCGCGACGGCACTCCGGCGTGGCTCAATAAAACTTTGGCCGAAGCGGACGTGCGCATCATCACTGGATTTATTGAGCCGCATTTTTTTGCCGGATTCAGCGGCGGCATCAAAGGCATCATGCCCGGTTGCGCTGGCCTCGAAACAGTGATGAGTAATCATGGCGCAAAAAATATCGGCAATCCCAAATCCACTTTTGGAATCACGGAGGGAAATCCGCTTTGGGAAGAATTGCGCGACATCGCGTTGCGGATTGGATCGAGTTTTCTTTTGAACGTCACGCTCAACGAACAGCGCGACATTACCGGAGTTTTTGCCGGAGACATTTTGCAGGCGCACAAAGTTGGATTCGAATTTGTCCGCAAATCCGCGATGCAAAAAGTCAAAGCGCCCTTTGAAATCGTCGTCACGACCAACAGCGGTTACCCGCTCGATTTGAATTTGTATCAAGGCGTCAAAGGCATGAGCGCCGGTGCGCGCATTTTGGAACAAGGCGGGTTATTAATTCTCGCTTGCGAATGTAGCGAAGGCGTTCCAACGAACAGTCCGCTCGATAAACTTCTGCGCAGCGCGTCGAGTCCCGAAGAAATTTTGACCATGCTTTCCACGCCCGGTTTTGTGCGACCCGAACAATGGCAGGCACAAATCCAGGCGCTCATCCAGCGTCGCGCTGAAGTTCTTCTCTACAGTTCTTTGCCCGATGAAATAGTGCGCGGGGCTTTTCTCACGCCCTGCCACGACATTGAAAAAGCGGTTCAGGAAAGATTACAAAAACTTGGAACCGAGGCGCGCGTTGCCGTTCTTCCACAAGGACCATTGACGATTCCGTATCTGGCTTGAAACCATATCTTTTACGCGTCACAGCTTGTCTTTTTTATAAACTGTCAGCGTGTAATCGAAATCCTCCCGCTTGTTCAAAAAATAAAAATTCACAAAGCGCTCTTCTTTTGGAGATGTCTTAAGCCTAAAATGCGTAATAGGACGTTCTGGATCCCGCATGTAAACTCCGTCGTTGTTCTGATAAACGCTGTAAACTTTCTTCCATGTTCCATCATCGAACCTGAGCTTGTAGCCATTCGGCCAGTAAATCCGAAATTCTGAGTGTCCGTAAATCTCCCAACTTAGACCGCACGATGCCGGCACGAAAATCAGCAGTGGCTTGGTGAGGCGCTTGAGCAAACTCATGCTAAACCCAACCTGTTTAAAGCGCACTTCTCCACTGCTATCTGTCACAGCTTCTTCCTCGCCATTCTGGTCTTCCGAAGTTTTCCATGAGCGAACAACTCGCAACCCTGTTAACGGCTGCTTGTCATCATCAATAACTCGGATCTTCGAGTTTGGCGTCGCGATTAGTTTGTAAGGCAATACGGCGAATACCAAAATAATGCCGATAAAAACTGCCACACCGATAAACACTTTGTTGCGTGATGCAGCGCGCTTAGTTTCCTGCAAAGGAGGTTGGGGTAGATCGCTCATGCATTACAAAATGCTAATTGCGAGACTGTGCATCCTTAACGCAACGAAATCCCGTGTGAGATAAACCCGTATCCGGCGAAGTTTTCATGCGCGCGCTCGGACGATAACCGGTGCAATAAAGTTCGCTGCAAAGATAAGAACCGCCTCGCGTCACGCGTTTCGCCACGCCCGGTTCGTTTGGATCAAAACTATCTGCCGGCCCGCGTGGATTTTCTTTTGCACTTTGTTCGTAATAATCCGGCCGATACCAATCCGCGCACCACTCCCAAACATTTCCTGCCATGTCGAAAAGTCCAAATTTGTTGGGGGGATAGCTCGCTACTGGCGCGGTGATACGAAAGCCATCCGCCAATTGATTTTCGTTGGGAAATTGTCCCTGCCAGATATTCGCCATCCATTTGCCGTCCGGAACTTTATTTTCGCCCCAGACAAACGGTTTGCGATCCAGTCCGCCGCGTGACGCATATTCCCACTCGGCTTCGGTCGGCAAACGTTTGCTCGCCCACTTGCAATACGCCATCGCATCATCCCAGCAAACCTGCACGACCGGATGTTTCTCCAGACCTTTGATGTCCGAATTCGGCCCTTGCGGGTGACGCCAGTTCGCGCCCGGAACATAACTCCACCAAGCCATGTGATTTTCCAACGAAACGTCTCCGGGCGGCGGCGTGAAAACAATTGAGCCAGCCACCAGATTTTCCGGCGGCACACCGGGAAAATCTTTCTCATCCGGTTTGCGTTCGGCAATCGTAACGTAATGCGTGGCGCGAATAAATTTTTCAAACTCCTCATTTGTCACTTCCAATTTATCCATCCAGAAGCCAACAACAGCCACTTCGTGAACGGGCTTTTCGTCTTCTTGTCCTTTCTCGGAACCCATCCAAAATTTTCCAGCGGGGATCCAAACCATGTTATTCGTGTCGGGCGGCAAAACAACTTCGTGACCGAGCGCGCCGGGCTTGTCGAATTTCTTGGCCACATCTTTGTCCGCTTTTTTCAAAACGACAACGGAACCAATCGCCACGCCCACCAAAACAAACACGAAGATGGCGATGGCTTTGCCAGTGGAAACTGAATTCGGGTTCTGCGCTTTTTTACTCATTTTTGTTTTCAGGCTTTAGCTTGCGAACTTCGTATTCGGCCAATTTATCGGCGACCAATCCGCGCTTGATCATTTCTGTTTCTGGAACTGCGCCCATATCGTGAGTTTGTTCAATCCATTTGTCCAACGCGCCGCGCAGTTCTTTCAACTTTTCCTCGTATTTTTTATTTCCAGCGAGGTTTTTGATTTCGTGCGGATCGGCATTGCAATCATAAAGTTCTTCCTTTGGTTTCGTCGGCGCGAAGAAAAGCTTTTGAACTTCGTTTAATTTTCCTTCCGCGTTCCATTTGCGCCAGACCTGCATCGTCGGCATTTCCTCGCCGTAAGCGATGCGTTGCGCGTAGGGCAATTGCGGCTCGAAATTGCGAATGTATTTGAATCGCTTGTCGCGAACAGCGCGAATGCGGTCGTAAGTTTCATCCATACGATCACGCGCGGCGAAAATATAGTTTCTTTTTTTGGCGTCGGCACCGAGAAAAGCAGTTCCTTGCAACGGCGGATAATCGGGAATCGGCACGCCCGGATCGAGGAACAACGGACCGTTCCACGGCCAATGGGCCACCCCGGCAACGCTGAGCATCGTCGGCGCGAAATCAATAAAACTCACCAAATCGTTGATGACTGTTTTGGGTTTCACGTGTCCCGGCCACCGCACAATCAACGGCACGTGAATTCCACTGTCGTAAACCCAACGCTTGCTGCGCGGCAAACCTCGCCCATGATCGCCCGTGAGAATCACCACCGTGTTCGACGCAATTCCGGCGCGATCAATCGCGTCAAGAATTTCGCCGACCTTGTAATCCACCGCCGTAACGAGGTCGTAGTAATTCGCCAGATCGCGACGCACTTCCGGCGCGTCGGGATGATACGGCGGCACCACCATCTTTTTTGGATCATGCCGCTCGCTCGGTTTTAATTTTTCCGTAAGTTGCGCGAACAATTCCTTGTCCGCGCGGATTTTGCTTTCGTGCGAATACAAAATATTCGCGTAACCGAAGAACGGTTGTTTCGGCATTTTTTTCGTCCAATCATCCGTCACGTCGAATGCATTCTTCGGCACTTCAAAATTGAAATCGGTTTTGCCGAGTTCCTTTTTCGGCCACGCCACGGTGTAACCGGCTTTGCGCAGATATTCGGTGAACATCGGCGGCGGATTCAGCAAACGCGACCGCATGTGATGAGTGCCGATGGTCGTGGGATATTGGCCGGTGATCAGCCCGGAACGGGTCGGCGCGCAAACCGGAGCGTGCGTGTAAGCGTGCGTGTAAACCGCCCCTTCGCGGGCGAGGCGATCCATGTTCGGCGTGATGGCATTTTTATCGCCGTAACAACCGAGTTCCGGCCCCATATCTTCGCCGATAATCCAGACGATGTTCGGGCGCGTCTCGGCGGCGCAAACATTCACGCAGA
>JBDSYB010000385.1:0-17492 GCA_039925885.1 Verrucomicrobiota bacterium | reverse complement strand
ACGCTTCTTCGGCTGCCGCTTGAAAATTATGTTGGGTTGGATGCCCGCCACGAGCGCCGTAACCAGGATATTCCAGAAGATACACATCAACAGATGCTGCCTCGTGGATTGGCTTCGCGAAATAATTCCGATCCAGCGCGCAGCCCCCGTTTCCGTGAACAACCAAGACGCTCGCGATGGCGGTTTCCGTCGCGGGCAATTTCCAGCCAATAACTTTGCCGGAATTATTTCGCCACGGAACCAGGTTCTCCCTCGACGCCATTTGTTCGGCAACATTGGGCTGCAACCGAGTTGGAAAATACAACAAGCGCCGCTGGTAAAACATCACCAGCAAAACAAACAGCAGATAGATGCTCAGGATGGCCAACAACACTCGGCGCGCGCGTTGAAAGAATGTGGCTTTGGTTTTGGACGATATGGTCACAGTCTTGCGAAAGTTTATTCTTTCTTCGCGACTTTCAATTCGATGTGCAGGTCGCGGAGTTGTTTTGGTTCAACGGGCGCGGGTGAATCGGTCATCAAGTCGGTGCCTTTAGCGGTTTTTGGAAATGCGATAACATCGCGAATGCTTTGAGTGCCGCAGAGAATTGCGATCAATCGGTCGAATCCGAGCGCGATGCCCCCGTGCGGCGGCGCGCCGTAACGAAAAGCTTCCAGCATGTAACCGAAACGCGCTTTCACCATTTCGGGCGGGATTTGCAGGATTTCTTCAAAGATTGTTTTCTGCACGTCGGGTTGATGAATACGAATTGAACCGCCGCCTAGTTCAACGCCATTGACCACAATGTCGTAATGTTGACCACGAACTTTTTTTGGCTCGGTGTTCAAAAGCGGAATATCTTCGGTCACTGGCGCGGTGAACGGATGATGGCTGGAATACCAACGATTTTGTTCGCGGTCAAAACCGAGCAACGGGAATTCAATGACCCACAAGAAATCAAAACGATTTGCGTCAACAGTCAGTTTCCCCTGCCCTTTCAAAACGTCGGCGCAGTAGAGACGAATTTTCCCGAGAATTTCACAGGCGTTCAGCCATTGGTCGGCGGCGAATAAAATCAAATCGCCTTCTTCGACTTTTAATTTTTCGGTGAGCGCGGATTTTTCTGCATCGTTGAAAAATTTTACGATGGGTGATTTCCATTCGCCCTTTTCGACTTTGATGTAGGCCAGACCTTTCGCGCCAAAACTTTTGGCGTATTCGGTCATGGTTTCGATTTGCCCCTGCGTCGCTTCGGCCAGTCCTTTGGCGTTCATCGCTTTCACGACTCCACCGCTGGCGATGGTGCCGCTGAAAACTTTGAACGTGCTCGCACGAAATTCTTCCGTGAAATCAACTAGCTCCATTCCAAAACGCGTATCGGGTTTGTCGATGCCGAAACGGTTCAACGCTTCTTCAAATGAAATGCGCTTAAATGGCGTCGGCACATCAACGTTCAGTGCGGTTTTCCAAACGCGTTTCAACAAGCCTTCGATAAGCGCGTAAATATCTTCGCGTTCGATGAATGACATTTCTAAATCGACTTGCGTGAATTCCGGCTGTCGATCCGCACGCAAATCTTCGTCGCGATAACAGCGGGCGAGTTGAAAATATTTTTCAATCCCTGCGACCATGAGAATCTGTTTGAACTGCTGCGGCGATTGCGGCAGCGCATAAAATTGTCCGGGATGGACGCGACTCGGCACGAGAAATTCGCGCGCGCCTTCCGGCGTGGATTTGAAAAGCGTCGGCGTTTCAACTTCGAGAAAACCTTGTTCATCAAGAAAGACGCGAGTGGCCGTGGCGACTTTGCTGCGGATGCGAAGATTGCGCGCCATTTCAGGACGACGCAAATCGAGGTAACGATATTTCAGACGCAATTCTTCATTCACTTTTCCAGCGATTTCTGGATCGTCCACGGGAAAGGGCAACACTTCCGCCATGTTTAAAATTTCCAGCGACGCAACGGCCATTTCAATTTCGCCGGTGGGAATCTTTGCATTATTCGTTCCAGCAGGACGTTGACGAATTTTTCCGGTGACGCTGACGACACATTCGCTGCGCAGGGCGGCGGCAGAATCAAAAAGTTCTTTCGCCAAATCGGACGGATCAAAAACAGTTTGCGTGCGGCCTTCACGGTCACGGATGTCGATAAAAATCAAGCCTCCAAGATCGCGGCGGGAATGAACCCAGCCGGAAAGCGTGACAGTTTGCCCGATGTGCGCGGGACGAAGTTCGTTGCAATGATGCGTGCGTTTCATTTCATTTTTCAGGAATTTAGAGACGGAATTCAGGAGTCAGAATTCGGAATCCAGAGCGGCGGATGTTGCGGCAAACAAGGCTCCAATCAAAGTGAATTTTACTTTTTCTCGGTGTGCCAAATGTCGCCTTCGCCGTAACTGAACCACCGACTCGTCGTCACTTTTTGTTGCGTGAAAAACTGCACGCCTTCTTTGCCTTGCATGTGGAGATCGCCAAAAAATGAATCGTTCCAACCGTTGAATGGAAACCACGCCATAGACGCGGGCACGCCAATGTTGATGCCGACCATGCCGCAGTTGACGCGATGCTTGAACTCGCGCGCCGCTTTGCCGTTGCGCGTGAAAATCGAAGCGCCGTTTCCATATTGCGAACTATTCGCCAGGTTGATCGCGGCATCCAAATCTTCCATGTGCATGACATTAAGCACTGGACCGAAAACTTCTTCTTTCGCGAGAGTCGAACCGGGCTGCACGCCGTCCAGAATTGTCGCGCCCACATAAAAACCATTGGGCGCTTCACTGACTTTCACACCGCGTCCATCGGCAGGAATTTTCGCGCCATCTTTCACACCCATTTCGATCAATTCCAAAACGCGGTCGCGATGTTGGCGCGTGATGACTGCGCCCATGTCGGGCTGCGCTTCGCGATCCGTCGGGCCAACTTTGATCCGCTTCGTGGCTTCGATGAGTGTGGGCAAAACTGTTTTTTCCGCGCCGCCAACGACGACCGCCGTGGAGCCGGCCATGCAACGTTCGCCGGCGCAACCGAACGCCGCTTCGATGACGCCGCGCGTGGAATTTTCCACATCCGCATCTGGCATGAGTAAAACGAAATTTTTCGCGCCGCCATTCGACTGCACGCGCTTGCCGTGTTTCGTGCCGGTTTCGTAAATGTATTTTGCAATCGGCGTCGAGCCGACGAATGAAATCGCTTTCACTTTCGGATGCGTGAGGAGCGCGTCCACGACTTCGCGTCCGCCGTGAACGATGTTCAACACACCTTTTGGCAAACCAGCCTTCTCCAGCAACTTTGCAATCTTGATCGCTGTGAGCGGAACTTTCTCGCTCGGCTTCAGGACAAACGTATTTCCGCACGCGATGGCGATGGGATACATCCAAAGCGGAACCATCGCGGGAAAATTAAATGGCGTGATGCCTACACAAACTCCGAGCGGTTGACGAATAGCTTCGCAATCAATTCCGCGCGCGATGTTTTCGATCACATCGCCCATGAGCAACGACGGAACGCCGAGCGCGAACTCGATGACCTCCATCCCGCGTTTCAC
The DNA here is from genome assembly GCA_039925885.1 of Verrucomicrobiota bacterium. GTDB lineage: Bacteria > Verrucomicrobiota > Verrucomicrobiia > Limisphaerales > CANJXF01 > CANJXF01. The sequence goes on along the minus strand of JBDSYB010000385.1, from coordinate 13,968 downwards.
ATCGCCGCGCGATTCAACCAGCGTCTTGCCATGTTCGCGCGTGTTGCTGCGAACGATGTCTTCAAAATTATCTTCCATCAACATTTTGAAACGGCCGAGAATTCGCGCGCGCTCCACCGGCGGAGTTTCCATCCAGGCAGGAAAGGCAGCGTGCGCAGCTTCGACAGCGGCATTTACATCCGCAACGCCACCGACAGGGCATTCGGCAATCACTTCGCCAGTGGAGGGATTGTGAACGGGAGTGCCTGTGAGCTTCGGCTGGAGCCATTCGCCACCGATGAAGAAAGGACAAGGTTCAAGTGTTTTCGTCATAAATTTATCATCTAGGAAAACCGTTAAAACGGTTGGCGTATCTTGCGCGCGTCAAAACACCCAGCTAAAGCAGCGTGTTAATGAGATTCATTAGCGGGTGACACGCGAGGACGCATCTGTTGATTACCCGCGCGCCAACGCATCTGACTGTTTCACAAATTCGTCACCACTCCACTCGCCATCCGCTTGCACCATCTTCTTGGGGGGGGCGGCGGCGGCGGCTTTTTGGGCGGCCTTGCGTTCGCCTTGACGTTTGACGAGGTCGGCGTGGGTGGTGAAATAATCGAGACTTTTGCCTTTGAAATCGGCGAGCGTTTCAAATTTGTGTTTGTCCATAAATGCGAGGAGTTCGTCGCACATGGGTTTCACACATTCGTAACCGAACTTCATCACGCCGGTGCAAACTTGAACCGTGTCCGAGCCGAGCAAAATAAATTGCGCGGCGTCGTTGCCGGATTCAATTCCACCGAGACCGGAAAGCGAGCGTCCGGGAAATTCCTTGCGAATCATTGTCGCAATCTCCATGACCATACGCAGCGCGATTGGTTTGACCGCTTTGCAGGAATAACCGCCGGGCGTCGTGTAACCTTCCACGCTCGGCTCTGGTCGCAACGTATCGAGATTCACGCCGACGACGCTGCGAATCGTATTGATCGCACTCAAACCAGTCGCGCCGCCGCGCAACGCCGCACGACTTGGGTCTTCGATGTGCGTGATGTTCGGCGTCATCTTTGCCCAGAACGGTTTCGTTGCCGCGCCTTTGACCCAACCGCAAACTTCTTCGAGAATGTCCGGGTCTTGACCCATCGCCGCGCCCATTTTGCGTTCGGGCAAACCGTGCGGGCAGGAAAAATTTAATTCAAACGCGTCCACGCCCGACGCTTCACAACGCTGCACAATTTCGATCCACGCATCTTTGTTATATTCCTCCATGATCGACGCGATCAAAACGCCGTCGGGAAATTGATTTTTGCATTTCTTGAATTCTTCCTCCCAAATTTTCAAAGGCCGGTCGCTGATCAATTCGATATTTTCCCAGCCGATAACTTCCTTGCCATCGCCCGCCATCAATTTTCCATAGCGCGGCGTGACGTTGACGACTTTGGAGGAATCGAGGGAAACCGTTTTGGCAATGACCGCCCCCCACCCTTCTTTGAACGCTTTGCCGATGACGTTGAGATTTGTTCCAGGCGGTCCTGAGCCGATGATAAATGGATTGGGAAGTTTGAGACCATCAACTGTCGTGGCTAGTGTGGGCATAAGCGTAGTATTATTCCGGCTTTCCTATTAACCCAATTGAGCGATCAGTGCCACAAAAAATATCGGGCGAATTCTCGAAAAGATTTTCATTTGCTTCCGCTCAACCGCTTCGCAACCATCGCGAAATGAAACTCTTTTCCCGACTCCCCAAGATCGTGATCTTCAACTTTTCCCTCTTCGCGATTTATTTTTCTGAAGGCGCGCCGGTCCCCTCGTTTGACGAAATGACCGGCTCGAAACTTGACGTTTGGGGCGAGGCTGCGATGCGTGAAACCAATGGCGCAAGCTACGAATTTTTTGAAAAACTTTTGGCCCCGCCTCGCTACGTTAACGCGGATTTTAAATTCTATCCGATTGTTTTCAGCGCGCCCAACGCGAAGGTGAAGGGCCGTTTAATTTCCAACGGGAGCGGCGTAAATCTTCGCGGTGGGTCCAGCGCGTGGATTGATAATGGCACGCCCGTGATTTTTCGCGTCGGGCCGGACGCCGGACGCTTCGGTGCCCAATTGGATCGGCTTCAACATCCCACGTTGGCCGAAGGCTTTTTGCCGATTGCGACCATTCGCTATTTGCATCCCACGCCGATTCAGGCGGGCGGCAATATTCCGCTGGATCAAAAGCGCCTCGAGCGCGACCCGGAGATTTATCAACTCGAAGCGTTCGGCAGCGTTGACCCCGCGCTCGCTGAAAACGGCGTGGTGTTCGTGAAATTTTCTCTGGCTCAAGGGAGCAATGGCGTGATCACGGTGGATGTCGATGCGAAGTCGCCTGTGAAATTCGCCAACAGCAAAGTGACGGATGAAAAAGGCAACGTGCTGGCGTATTTCGACAAGTCATGGGCGATGGAGCGCGGTGCGATTCGCGCAAAGCTGGCCGCGAACAAATTTGCATTCATCGCCATACCGACCAAGCCGTTGGATGACGGCATGCCTGCGATTGCTGTAGATGCCGCTAGTTTTCAAAGCCAGCGCGAGGTGTGCGCGACTCTTTGGAAAAAAACTTTGGCGCAAGGGATGAACGTCGAGACGCCCGAACCGATGGTCAACAATGCGTGGCGCAATCTATTGATCCAGAATTTTGAGCTGATCAACGTGGATCGCATTCATTACAGCCACGGCAATCAATACGACAAAATTTACGAGGCGGAAGGCAGCGATGCGACCTTGGCGATGATGGTCTGGGGATTTGAAAAGGACGCGAAACGATTGATGGTTCCGATGTTCGACTTCACCCGCAAAGGTCTCGAGTATCATCAAGCCGGTTTCAAGTTGAATGATGTTTGCCGTTACTATTGGCAAACGCGCGATGCCTCGGTCATCAAAGAATTTCGCCAGTGGCAAAAGCCTGCGCGCTCCAGCACGGGGCCGAAGGAAGTCGTCTCTGGTTGGGAAAGCGAAGCGAAGCGGCTCGACGAGCATCGCACTGGCGAACACGGACTTTTCCCGAAAGAACAATATTGCGGTGATGTCAGCACGCCCGTGCAAACGCTCAATGCGAACTCAAAAGCGTGGCGCGCGCTCCGCGACATGGCGACGGTGCTGGGGGAAGTTGGAGAAAAAGCGGAAGCCGCGCATTATGAAAAAGTCGCGAATGAATTTCGCAAAACCGTTTTGACCGCGATTGAAAAAAGCGTGGATCGCTCGACAACCCCGCCCTTTGTTCCCATCGCACTTTACACCAACGAACCGCCGCACAGCCCCATCTGCGAAACGCGCATCGGCAGTTATTGGAACATCATCATTGGTTACACCATCGCCAGCGGGATTTTTCCAGTGGGCAGCGCGGAAGAAAATTGGATTCCGCATTACCTCGAACAACACGGCGGTCTCGCGATGGGAATGTTGCGCGCCGGTGGACAGGAAAATACTTTTTGGAACAGCGAATATAAAATCAATCCACTCTACGGAACGCGCTACACGCAGGATGTCTTGCGCCGCGACGAACCCGAACGCGCTCTCGTCAGCCTCTACGGAATGCTCGCGCAAGGTTTGACGCGTAACACTTTCATCGGCGCGGAAGGTTGCTCGCTGAAACCACTCGGTGAAGGCGGGCGCCTTTTCTATTGTCCCCCGAACAGCGCGGCCAATTCGCATTTTCTTTCCATGTTGCGCTACGCGCTTGTGCAGGATTCTGATTTGAATGACGACGGCAAACCGGAGACTCTGCGACTCGGTTTCGCAACGCCGAAGCGCTGGCTGGAAGACGGCAAAGGTTACAAGTTCGAGCGCGCTCCGACAGCGTTCGGCCCCGTGTCGGTGAACATGCAATCCAAATTGAGTCAGGGCGAAGTTGTGGCGGATGTGCAATTGCCCGAGCGAAATGCTCCAGAAAAACTTTTGCTGCGCGCGCGCGTGCCCGATGGCTGGAAAGTTATGTCAGCCACGGCTAACGGAAAATCAATTCAGGCAGACGAACAAGGAACGGTTGATCTGACCGGTTTGAAAGGAAAGATTTCCCTCAAATTTGAAGTTCGGAAGTAAGGACAATGGACGCCAAGTTTTCAGATGAAAAATATTGTTGGCAGGGAATTGTTTCGCTTGGAGCTTTCCTTGCCTTGTTGCTTTTTGGTTTTTATCTTTATCTTAAAATCACAGCCACCGGAGGTTCTCATGAGTTATCTTCCACTCTGATGTTTACTCCGCTTTTATTTCCCATCATTGGAATGATAGTGAGCGGCGTAGGAATTCTGACTGGCACCTGGGGTTTTTCTCAAAAAAGAAGATTCCGATCTCTAGCGCGAATTGGATTACTTTTAAATTCAATGACGTTCGCTTCGGCGATAATCTACATTTTGATTGTCGGTTAATTGTTACTGATTTGCAGCAGTTCATCCACACGTACAAATTCGTAACCACGCTTTTGCAATTCATCCAGCAACGCGCCCAACCGCTCGTGCATTTTGTCCGTTCGCTTGGGGCCGACACCGAAATGAAGCAATAAAAGAAAACCTTTCAGCCCATTTGGATCTTCACGTTCTGGTTTGAGAATGCTGTCGAAAATTATTTGGGATGAGACAAAGTTTTTAGCATCGTCCTCGGTGTAATCGGCGTTTGACCGTGTGCCGGGCGAAAAATTTATCAAGGTCAAACCCAGTTCGCGGCTCCACGAAACAATTTCCTCGTTGTAATGTTCGAATGGTGGAATCCAAAATTTCATCTGCTTCGCTTCACACCGATGCTCTCGATTTTCTTGAGATTATCTTCGAGGTCTTTGACGAAAAACTCCTTCGTAACCAAAGTTGTTTTGGGGCCGCTCCACGGACAATAAAGTGGATGTGTGTCGGAATGCGGTCCAAGGTAATGCCCCTCTTTGATCAAGCGCCTCGCCAGCAATTTGTTTTCCCGATTGGTAAAGTAATCTCCTGTGAAAAAGAACGAAGCCTTCGCGTGGTGTTTCGCCAATTGATCGAGAATGGTCGTCCCGCCTTCGACGAATCCGCCGGACGTGAACTCCAACGCGATACGCTTCTTATCTTTCGGCCCACGAATAATTCCGCCGTCGCGAAATTCAAAAATAGCCGGGTCAATGCCATTGGTAAGAACGCCCGCCCTCATCCCGGCCCTCTCCCTCGGGGAGAGGGAGAATTGATTTCGACGCTGGGCAATGTTGATCGCGTCACTTTTTCCAGATGCGGCAAGAGTTGGCTCCCTCTCCAGGGGGAGAGGGATGGGGTGAGGCCGAGCTTCTCCCAAATCGAAAGGTTCGGAATAAGCGGCTTGCGCAAAACAAAATCCCAACAAAAAAGTGGTCGAGAAGATTTTGAGCCTCATGGTTAAGCAAAAAATCCGATGCCCAGGTAAATCAAAAATGTCAAAACCGCCGCGAGCAATGCGTAGGGCATTTGTGTTCGCACATGATCGATGTGGTCGCTGCACGCGGCCATCGACGAAACGATGGTGGTGTCGCTGATGGGCGAACAATGATCGCCGAAGACTCCACCGCCGAGAACCGCGCTGACGACGAGCGGCATTGAGATGTGCGCTCCTTGCGCTTGAAATGCCGCCGCCAACGGAATCGCCAGCGGCATCATAATCGAAAATGTTCCCCAACTTGTTCCAGTGGAAAACGCGATGACGGCGGATGTCGCAAAAACGAGCGACGCGATTAAGCCCGGTTTCAAATACGGCTCAATTTCGTGCGCGACCCAAAGTCCGGTGCCAAGTTTGTTGCAGGTTGTGCCGATGGCAAATGCGAACATCATCAGCGCGGCCAGCGAAACCAATCCGCCCGCGCCTTTGAAGGAAAGTTGAACGATTTCAGGAATTTTAAAAATGTTCTGTGCGCGCGTGGAAATCGCCGCGACGAAAACCGCAACCAACACCGCCCAGAAAACCGCCGTGGAACCGGAAGCGTTGTTCAAATAATCCATCAGACCGGGTTGCGCGATTTTAGCTTCGGCGACGCCACGATGTCCGGTGATATAAATTCCAAGCGGAACGAACAAAAGCATAACGCCCAGCGGCAGCATCAAATTTCTCAAGCGCGGCGAAACTCCTTCTTTGATCGGCTCGCTGATGACCGATTCGTCCACGACCAGTTGCGCGCCGTCGCGAAAAAGTTTTCCTTCTTCGCGCGCACGACGCTCGGCTTCGCGCATCGGGCCGAGATTCCAATCGAACGCCGCCACTACGAAGGCAAATATTACGGAAATGATGGCGTAAAAATTTAACGGGATGGCCGCGACAAAAATGCTCATCGGACCTGCTGTTCCCAAATGTCCTGCTGCCGCTTGGGCGGTGAGAAGTCCAATGACGAGCGCGCCCCAGCCGTTGAACGGAATCAACATGCAAACGGGTGCAGAAGTTGAGTCGCAAAGGTAAGCGAGTTTTTCGCGAGAAATTTTCAGGCGATCAAAGAGCGGACGCGCCACCGCACCGACAACGAGACAGGTGATGGTTGATTCGATGAAAACGCCGAGGCCAACGACGAACGCCATCAGTTGCGCGCCGCGACGGGTGTGCGCCCATTTCCAGCGGCTGACCCAATCGACGAATCCCTGAACGCCGCCGCTGCGTTGCATGAGAATCAGCAGCGAACCCATCAGCAGCGTGAAAAGAATGACTTTGGTTTGCCAACCTTCGGCGAAAACTGCGACGAGACAATTGAGTGCGGCTTCGATTCCGCCCAGAAAACTTCCGTTGATAATTATCCATCCGCTTAAAACGCCGGCGAGCAAAGACAAAACAACTTGGCGCGTGGCGATGGCGAGGGTGATTGCCAAAACAGGCGGCAGAATGGAAAGCCAGCCGTAGGAGGGAATTTCGGGCATAAAGTTTAGCTGAACATCAATCGGCAAATAATAATTGCAGCGATGACTCCTGCAAGATCGGCAAGCAATCCAGAAGCAACCGCGTGACGCGTCCGGCGAATGGCGACAGAACCAAAATAAACGGCGATGACGTAAAACGTTGTTTCGGTGCTGCCCATGATGGTCGCGCCCATTCGTCCGAGAAGCGAATCCGGTCCGTGAGTTTGAACCAGATCAAGCAACATCGCGTTGCTCCCGCTGCCGCTCAACGGACGCATCAAAACCAGTGGCAGCAATTGCACTGGAAATCCGACGAACGCCAGCACGTTGCCCAACAAGCGGCTCAATAATTCGATTCCTCCGGCACCGCGAAACATCCCGACCGCTGTCAAAATCGCGACGAGGAACGGAATGATTTTGATCGCGACTTGAAATCCATCTTTCGCGCCTTCGACAAATTCTTCATAAACTTTCACACGCGACAACGCGGCGTAGAGCGGGAAGAACGAAAGAAAAAATGGAACCGCCAGGACAGAAATCGCCTGAACGATTTTCATAAAGGTGGTCTGCGGGATTGAGGCTACGGCATCCGCTGTGAACTTAGCCGACCTCAAGTCTGGAAAAATGCCCGGCCAAAGTTTTTGCAGTTGGATTTCAGGAAAGATGAGAGCAAAGAAAAAATAAACGAACATGGCGACAAAAGCGGCCAGCGTGAATTTTCCGAGCGGAGAAATTTTCTGTGGTTTGGCTAAAACTTCCGCTTCAGGCTCAGACAAATTTTGTTTAACGATCTCGCCCGCTGATGTCACAGGTTCCCGTTTGGAAAATTTTTCAAATAATTTAGCCGCAGTAATTCCAACAATCGTCGAACAAAGCGTCGCGATGAATGCGGTTCCGACAATTGCAGTGGAATTTTTGGACCCGTTGACTGCTAGAATTCCAATTGTCGTCGCGGGAATCAATTGTATGGAGCTTGTGTTGATCGTCAGGAACATGCACATCGCGTTGGTCGCGGTTCCCGGATGCGGATTCAGTTTTTGCAAATGTTCCATCGCGCGAAGTCCGAGAGGTGTGGCGGCATTGTTCAGCCCAAGCATATTGGCCGCGAGATTCATCAATATCGTTCCCATTGCGGGATGTTCCGCTGGCACCTCCGGAAAAAGCCAACGCAGAAAGGGGCGAAGGGCGCGCGCGAGAATAAAAATCAGCCCTGATTTTTCGACCAGCCGCATGATCCCAAGCCAAAGCGTGATCGTTGCCGAGAGCGGCAAGGCTAGATCCATCACAGCTTTTTTTGCAGAAAGGAAACCTTCGTTGGCCGCCTGCTCCATCGCGCCGTTGTAGCCGCCGATAATTACAGCAAGCAAAATCAGTCCGAGCCAGATGTAATTTAGCATGGGAAATTCGAGAGATTCATTTGCGGGTGGAGATTTTGAGTTCCGGCAAATCCCAGATTCTTTGAAGTTGGAAAAATTCCGTTTGAGGAAGTTGAACCAGAATGGGATTTGCCGACGAGTCGAGCCACGAAAGCAATTTTTCCATCTCCCGCCTTTCCATCGCTGTGCAACCGCTCGTGCCGTTCCCGTCGCCTTTCCAAATGTGCAAAAAGATGCAGGAACCTCCGCCGGGATTTCGAGGAGCCGCGTTGTGATCGACCACAACTCCCAATCGATATTGCTCACCGATGGCCAACATTTTTTCCGAGCTTTTCCAATCGGCGTTGGGAATTTGCTCGCGATCCACGATGGAATTGTATCGAGACGATTGAACATCGTCCACGCACTCCAGCGAGTCGGTGAGCTGGGTGTAAGGCAGTTTCAACGACGTCATTTCACCCGGCGAAACGAAACCAAAAGTTGAAGAAAGTCGAAAAATTCCGGCGGGACTTTTCCCATCTCCTTCTTTTTTTTGCAGGGGTGAATCTATTTCCTTGTGCAGTCCTTTGCCCCAACCCAAGCCGTTTCGTCCGACCACAACTGGGATGGGCGAACCAACCATTCGCCATTTTATAGGCGAGTCGCTCCGTTCGAATCGTTGCAAAATTCCGTCAACATTTTGCCAGCCTTCTGTGGTGACCAAAATCATTTGGCGCGAATTTCTTATCCCGTCGGGTGAAGAGCCGCTTTTCAAGGCGGCTGGAGAAAAACCAGTGCATGAAACCGTCGGAAAAGTAGCAAGACAAAGAAACAAGACCGCTACCAGTCGGACGATCGAGGCGACGAATTCGGTTCGCACGAGGTCGATGTTGTTAATCTTTGGTTTGAAAAACAACAGCAAATGCGGCAGCCTTCAGGCAGCTCGGGCGCAAATTTGTCAAACCGAACCGCTTGAAGGCGGAACTCCCAACGAAAATCCGCGTCGCTTGTATGGTGGTAGTATCAAGATGTTGCCCCCCAACCAGGGCAGCGCGGAAACGAACGTTGACACCTGCGGGAAGAGTTTCATTACATGGCTTGATGGGTTTCAGAAAAAAAAGGGGCGAGCGCAGTCTGTATTATCTCTTTCCGGTTTCACGCAAAGGAAGCAGAAAAAGGTATTTTCGCAATTTGCTGTGGTCACTGGCGGTCGGCGTGTTTGTTTCCGCACTGGTGGGAGCGAGCGTTTATTTTTTTAATCGTTTTTGATTTCGTGCCAAACTTCGTCCTTCGAGTTTCAAATCTTTCTGTCCAGCGCGGGCCTCTCCTCATTCTCGATGATCTCTCGTGGACGGTTTGGCCGGGCGAGCATTGGGTCATGCTCGGTGCGAACGGTTCGGGAAAAACCTCCTTGCTCAGCGCGCTTACCGGCTATCTCACTTTTACTTCCGGCGAAATCGAAGTGCTGGGCGAGAAATTTGGCGAAAGCGATTGGCGTGAATTGCGAAAAAAAATTGGTTTAGTCAGCTCTTCCATCCGGCAGCTGATGGCGGACGCGGAACCGGCGCTGCTCACCGTTTTAAGTGGAAAAAACGCGGTCGTCGAAGTGTGGGGAAATGGTTCTGCTTCCGATCGGAAACGCGCGCGAGAAATTCTGCGGCAAGTGGAATGCGAGCATTTGGTGGATCGCCCCTGGATGGTTTTATCTCAAGGAGAACGGCAACGGGTTCTGATTGGTCGCGCACTGATGGCTGGTCCCCGGCTGTTGATTCTCGACGAACCCTGCGCTGGCCTTGACCCCGTGGCGCGCGAAAATCTTTTGCAATTTTTGGAGAGGCTTGGTTCGCAAAAAAATTCTCCGACGCTCGTGCTGGTCACTCATCACATCGAAGAAATAATGCCCGTCTTCTCGCACGCCCTGATTTTGAAGGACGGAAAAATTATTGCACAGGGAGCAAAAAATTCGGTTGTGAACTCGAAAAACTTATCAGAAGCGTTCAATGCCCCTGTCCGCGTGCTGCGAAAACGGAAACGATTCTCGTCCGAAGTTGGTTTATCGCGAAGGATTTGAAGACGCAGAGATCGTCGTCTCAAAAACTACTCCTTCAAATCATCGAAGTAATTTTTCACCGCGCCTTGATAGGCTTTGGGGACTTGATCGTTGTTGAGAGCACTTTGCGCTTCGCTTTGCGCCGCGTTGACCGCTTCGGAATATCCCACCTTGCTCTGGCCTTTGATGCTTACTCCTTTCAACGTGATGCTGGGCATCGGTCCTCCCGGGTTGATCTGCCCTTTGATTTTTGTCGGAGCCAGCGTGTCGGCTAATTCGCCCTCACCGCGATCCGTCAGGCCGCGTGGTTTCATGTCGGGCCGAACTTTTCCTGAATTGTCCCAGCGCTCCGTCATCTCTGGATAATAAAGCCAGCCAGTTTCATCCGCCCACGTGCCCACGCCCTTTCCCGGTTTTCCGCCCTTGCCCAGGCCGGGATTTTTGCATTGCGCCCAACTCTGCCCGTTGCCGACGCACATCTGAGCCTTCTTCAATGCCTCGAGCGTCGCTTGCAACGACTGCGCATCGCCGAGTTGTTGCAACAGCTTTTCAAGCTCCTTGGCCGCATCTGCCAACGACTGCGCCGCGCCCGGTTTTTCGCCTTGCTTCATTTGCCCGGCAGCCTGGCTCAACAAATCTTTTACCTTTCCATATTCGCCAGCCGGATCAACCGCCTTGGAAACTTCCTCCAACAATTTTTTAATTTGTTCCGCAGAAAGATTCGATTGCTTCAATTGCGCCACCATTTTTTCCAAAGTTTTTTGCGCGGCATCCGCTTGTCCGTTTTTCAATTGTTCGGCCAAATCTTTTCCGACCTTCGAGGCGGCCTGTTGCTGAAGCTGCTGCAAGGCTTTTGCCATCTGCTGCAACTTTTCCAAATCGTTCACTGCTGCATTCAAATCTTTTAAAAAAGTGTCCGTCTGGTTGGCCTGCAACGCGGCGATGGCTTCCTCAAGATTCGCGAGCGGCACACCCATTTCTTTGGCCTGTTGCGCGAGGTTGGCGAGAGATTGCGCAAGTTGTTGTTTGGCGGCGGCATTTTCCGGAGAATTCGCCCCCGGCATTCCCGCAGCCGCTTGTTGCGCTTTCTGCAATTCGTTTTTCAATTTGTCGAGCGCGTCGGGATCGGAAGCTTTGTCGCCCAGACTTTTTTGCAACGAATCAATTTGCTTTTGCAATTCGGCGGGAACATTTGCGCCTCCCGCTTTGGAGGTTTCGCGAGCGGCGCGATCCAAAGGTTTGAGCGCAGGATTGCGACCCAATTCCTTCAAGTCATCTTTCAATTTGTCCGAGGCGCTGGCGAGTTGTTTCAAAGCGTCACCACGAGTGAGATTGGCTTTTACCATCTGATTGCCCAGTTGCTCGATGGTCTCCAAATTCTCTTTGGTCTTCTCCAGCGCAGGTGGACGCTGCGTTAAATTGCGACGCGACAAATCGCTTAATTGTTTGCCCGCCTCTTTGATAACGGCTTTTTCGTTTTGCTTTTGAACAAAGGCTTTGCTGCGATACTCCGGGAGAAAACCAAGTCCCGCTCCAAGCGCAAGAATGAGCAACGCCCATCGGCTGGCAACCGGCAGACTCAAAGGAAGAAGCCGTCGCGCATCGAGCGAACGCGCATGACCTGCCGCATCGGAAAGCAGCAAATCTCTCCAATTGCTCGGAGGCGCGGACGCCATTTCCATCGCAGTGCCGAGACGCTCCTGAAGTTTTTGTTGCTCATCAATCCAGCGCGCCGTTTCCGAAAGAGACATGGACCGCAGCCAGCCGCGAATGAAACCAAAAATTAGGGATCCAAAAGCGATGATGGCAGCGCCAAGGACGATTTCGTAAGAGATGGGAAAACTTTTATAACAAACCAGCGCGAGGAACCAGATGAGTGCGCCAACGACCAAGCCTTGCCAGAAACCTCGCCAGGCGCGCAACCAGCGTCGCCGGTTGGCCGCGCGGCCCACGGCGGATTGAATGATTTCCAGATCGCTCATGGCTGAAACCAACATGCGGCTTTCCAGGCTTTTCGCGAGTCAAATTTTAAGGCGCCTTCGCTGGCCTCAATGTTGGGGGAAAATTTTATAGAGCAGAAAATAAATTAGCACGCCCGTCACCGAGACATACATCCACAGAGGCCAGGTCCAACGCGCAATTTTTTTGTGCAATTCGTAACGCGCTTTGAGGGCGCGATTGAGCGTGATGAGAATCAGGGGAACGATCACCACCGCCAGAATGGTGTGGGTCAATAAGATCGCGAGGTAAATGGGACGAAACCATGACGGGTTGGCAAAAGTAGTGCGACCGACGTTGAAATGATAAATCAAATAACACGTCAGAAAAACCACAGACGTGCAAAACGCCGCGATCATGCAGTTGCGGTGCGCGGTGATTTTTTTCTGGCGAATAAAGATGTAGCCGAACGCCAGTAGAATCGCGCTGGAAGCGTTCAAAGTGGCGTTGACTGCGGGAAGATCGGAAAGCGTCATAAATTTTTAAAGTTTTTTGGAATTATGCTTTTGACAAACAGAGAGCGGGTCAGGCCCAAGTCTTTCTTGAGAAACCCGAGTGCGTGATTTTTGAAATCCTCTCCTGCGGGGAGAGGACACAAGTGAGGGCGAGCTTGAAACAAATGCGGTTCGCCAATAGCTACTGCCAATGGGTTCTCCCTCACCCCGACCCTCTCCCCAAGGAGAGGGAGAAAAATAAATTCCGCCTGTCCCAAGTTGTTTGTCAAAGGCATAATCCTAAATTTTTTTCTCGCGGAGCAGAAGTTTGATCGCGCGGATGATTTCACCTTTCGTATCCGCTTTTTCGCCATCAAACCAGCCGCGAATTTTTCCCTGTCCGTCCACCAAAACAAATTTTGTGCTGTGCAAAAATAAATCTGCGGGCACCTCGCGCTCTTCCGGTTTTTTCTCATACACCACCAGTTTCAATCCCGTCACCGCCAGACGGTTGATTTCGGATTTAGGCCCCGTCAGAAAATGCCATCGATCTTGCTTCGCGCCGTAGTGTTGGGCGTAGGCCTGCAAGATTTCTGGCGTATCAAACTGCGGGTCGGCAGTGATGGAAATAAATTGGAGCGGCACATTTTTGGGCGCGGCTTCCTGAAGTTGTTGCATCCGTTTGGTCATGCGAACGCATTGCAGCGGACAGCGCGTAAAAATGACATCCGCCACCCAGATTTTGCCCCGAAGATTTGCGCCGGAAACAATTTGGTTATGCTGATTCGTCAAAGAAAAATCGCCCGCATCGCCGTAGATCAGAAGAGGCTTTGCCGCCAAACCGCCGTTCTCCACCCGCGACCAAATAAACGCGCCCACGATGAATAAAATGACGAGCAACAAAAATCCCCAGACAAAAAACTGGATGCGTTGCAGGTTCGACTTCATCGGAAAACAATACGGAGCCGCTTGCGATTAAACAATTATCATAACAAAAAGGGCAAGGAGCCTTGGGAAACGCCACTCGCCGCATGTGAAATGCTAACACCAAACCGAACTTCCGGCGTTGTCGCCGAAGGTGAAATGCCAAACCTTACTCGATGGCGAGCAATTCTACATCGAAGACGAGCGTGCTGTTGGCCGGAATCTTTGGGCTGGGACTGTTCTCGCCGTAAGCAAGCGCGGACGGAATTTCAAATTTGAATTTATCGCCCACCTTCATCAATTGCAGACCTTCCGTCCAACCGGGGATGACTTGATTCAAAGGAAAGCTGATCGGCTCGCCGCGCTCCACGGAACTATCGAACACCG
>JBDSYB010000384.1:0-23210 GCA_039925885.1 Verrucomicrobiota bacterium | reverse complement strand
TCGGCTTGAATTAAAAATTTCAGTCGCGCCGGTTTATTTTCCAGATTCAGTTTCCCGGACTTAAACGGTTCGAGCCAAAAAGGTTTCAGAGCGAACACCGCCTGGTTCAGAGCGTAGGTGATAAATTTGTCGCTTGGAAAATCTGCGGCAATCACGGCGGTTTCCATCGCCTCAGCTTTTGGGATGTAAGTGCAAGCGACAATGGCCTGCAATCGAACGCGTGGATTTTCATCGGCGACGAGTGGACGCAACAAGGCCAACGGATTCGGCAAACTGTCAGCCCACGCGCCGACAACACTCGCGGCGTAAGCGCGAGCGGCAGAATTACTCGCATGGCAAAGTTGAGCGAGCAAATCGGCGGCGATGATTTCGTGACTTTGATAAACACCCAATGCTTCCTTCAAGGCGTGTTCGGACAAATCAGGCTGTTTTGTCCATTGTTTCAGTGCGGGCAAAATTTCATTTGTCGGAAGATCGGCGAGCACGCGTTTGGCAAAATGCCGCGTCCAGCGATCTGGTGATTTTAAATAATTGAGCAACTGTTCCGGCGTGGCATTGACGAGCGGCGGTGGTTTCGTCAACGGACGACCTTTGGCTGTGATGCGCCAGATGCGACCATGTTTTTTATCGCGCGCCGGATCACGAAAGCTCGCCTGATAATGACCGATGATCGGATTATACCAGTCGCAAATGTAAAGCGCGCCGTCGGGTCCGAACTTCACATCCACGGGACGAAAACTACGATGCGTCGATTTTACGAGCGGCGGAAGATCTTCGAGAACAAAACCGGCACCATCGTCATTTATTTTCAGCGCCCACACCGCATTGTTGATATAGCCGCCTTCGATCAGCGCGCCTTGCCACGCGTCAGGAAAATGCGCAGTGCCAACGATTTCGCCGCCGCTCACTTTTCGACCATGACCGTTTTTCCAAATCAATGGCGGCGGATCGTCGCGATGATTGATGACCAAACCCGGCACTGGATAAATGGTGGAACTGTTATTGCCAGCGAGGACGATGGGTTCGCCCCAGTCGGTGAAAACAAATCCCCACGGATTTTGCGGTTCGTGCGCGGAACCGTAAAACGCTTCGAGCTTCTGCCGTTTCGGCCAGAGACGCCAGAGACCGGCTTGATTGAGCCGCACAATTCCCCAAAGCGTTTCGACATTGGAACGCGCGTGCAATCCCTGGCACATCCACAATTCGCCGCCCGGCCCCCACGCGAATGAATTAATATTTTGATGATTGTCGCCGGTGCCGAATCCGCGAATCACCACGCGACGTTCATCAGCTTTATCATCGCCGTTGGTGTCTTTGAGAAAAAGAAGTTCAGTGCCGTGGCCGAGATACGCGCCACCATTTCCCAATTCGATTCCAGTCGGAATCATCAAGCCGTCGGCGAAAATCGTCGTCTTGTCGGCGCGTCCATCGTGGTCGGTGTCTTCGAGAATGAGAACTTTGTCGTTTGGTTGTTCTCCCGGGGCAATCTGTGGATACGCCGAGCTGCCAATGACCCAAAGGCGTCCGCGTGCGTCGAAACGAATTTGAATCGGCTTCATTAAACCGTTTGTTTCGGAAGCGAAAAGATTGATCTCGAAACCATCCGCCATTTGGAATGAGGCGAGTTCGCTGGCGGGATGATCAGTGTCTCCTCCAAACGACGAGACCGCAACGATGAGCGGGCAGAAGGCAATGAAACTTTTATTTATAATTTTTGAAAAGTGCATTTTCAGGTCACGGGCTGAATAGGAGCGCAGGCGTCTCGCCTGCGTGTTGCAAAACATCCACTCGCAGGCGAGACGCCTGCGCTCCTATGAATGCGGCTCACAATTTTTTCGCCAATTCATTAATCTCGCGTTCCTTCGCTTCAATCAGCGGGACAAATTTTTCCATCTCTTGCGGAAACCAGCGAATGTTTGAATCGCGATGATCACGACTGCTCGGCTGGTTCGTCCTGTCCCCGCCGAGAAACGCCCAGTTTTGTGGCCGCCAATAATTAAACCACACTTCGTTTTTTTTGATGATCGCGCCGCGAAGTCTTTCAAAATCAGCGTCACGCCACGAACCATTTTCATCCAATTTCCCAGCGCGCTCGCCGATTTTTCCAAAGCCAATTTCGCGGACAAAAGCCCGCGCCACCATTGCCTGACCGCGCGTAGTGAGTTGAAGTCCGTTCTCCGTCAGGCGTTCGTGATGATTTAGTCCGCTGAGTTCGCCAAACAAATCTACCAGCGGCAACTCGTGTTGGCGCGCAATTTTCCGAATGGCTTTGGCGTATTCAGCGAGATCGGAATTGTGCGCGGAAAGATCTGGCAATGGGCTGGAACTTTTTTCAAATGGCGGCGGCGTTACTAGCAGAATGCGGCGAGTTTGTTGAACGCATTCGTTGAGAAATTTTTCATACGCAGCGACAAATTCCGGCAAACCGTCGCGACCGCCCAACGATTCCATTCGCCCGAATTGAAGCACGATCACCGAGACGCGCTCGCGTTCCATGAGTATTTTTAAAGTTGGAAAACCAATGTCGCGCGGCTGCGAAAAAACGGTGTCTCCTTCCCAACCGAAATTGCGGAAACGAATTTTCGAGTCGCGATATTTCGCCGTGAGCAATGTTTCCAGATGTCCGGTGTGCTGTGCCGCCGCCACGTCTGTGCCGCCAAGAAACGCAACGACATCGCCAGACTCCAATGCGAATTTTCCATTCGCGAACGGCTTGGATAATTTTGAGGAAGGATTTTCCGCAGCAAATGAATCAACGCCCGTCGCCGCTGAAATAATTGCCATGAGCAACAGCGCCAAAAAATTTCTCATGGGAAAAATTTCAGGAAACCGCTTCAACCACGGCTTCGGTCCCGCTCTGTCCGATGATTTTTACCTGCCGACCTTTTTCAATCAAATCGCCTTGTGAAATCACGTCGATAATTTCTTGGCCAAACTGCGCTTTGCCGCCGGGACGCAACTGGGAAATCGCCACGCCGATTTGTCCCGCGCGCGCCGCTTGTTTTTGGCTTTGTTGGAGATCCGATTTAACGCCGCTGGCGGATTGGGAAACCAACGCGCCGTAAAGCGGTGTTTTCGGAAAAAATCTCATAATCAATAACGCAACCATCGTGGCCACAAAAAGAGCCATGCCGACTTCCTGCAAGGGCACTCGTAATTGCGGAGCGGTCGGAATTCTCGGCGCGCCCGGATAGACATCCACCATCGCCATCACCAAAGAAACAAGAATCAAAACCGCGCCGATCAAACCGGGCAAAATCGTTCCGGGATGCAGTAATAATTCGGACGCAATCAAGGCGAGACCAACGATGAAAACCGCGATCCATTCCGCGCCGGAAAGTCCGGCGACATATCCGCCCAGAAAGTAAATCGCAAAAGCGATGATGCCGACAATTCCCGGCAAACCGAAACCGGGCGTCTTGAATTCGATGTAAACTCCGATCACGCCCGCAATCAGCAGCAACGGGCTGATGGCGTTGATCCACGTCCCTAACTTTTCCGCGCCTGTCGGAGAAATACGGGTGACCGCCGCCCCGTTTAAGTCGAGTTCCTTGAGCAAGGCATCAAAACTTTCGACTGTCCCGGCAGAGAGCAGCGCCTTGGGCGGTTCGCCGTATTCTGCTTTGGCTTCCAGATCGGTCAGCGTGAGAATTTGTCCTTTTTCATTTAAAACTTTTCCATCGATTTTTAACTCCTTGGTTTTTTTCACCATCGCGTCTGCGACTTCCACGTTGTGACCGTTCTTCTGCGCATTGGCCCGAACCAACGCGCTGATCGCGGAACTCATTTTGGCCTCAACGGTGTCAGGCATCGCTTCAACCCCGCCGCCCCCGGGAGAAAGCAGGATGGGCGCAGCCGCGCCGATAACACTCTGCGGAGCCATGTAAATTTTTTGGGTGGCGAAAGAAATAAACGCACCGGCGGAAAACGCTTTTCGATTTACAAAGGTCACCGTTTTGCCTTTGAACTGATTCAGAATTTCGATGATTTCCTGGGTGACATCAACTCGCCCGCCGTCGGTATTCATGTCGAGGATGAGCACATCCGCCTTGGCTTGCATCGCTTCCTTGACGCCCCGGCGCACGAGATAAACCAGCGGCGGCTCAATGTTTTCGCGAATGGGAATGACATAAATTTTTTTCCCACTGCTTTGCGCTGAGGAAGAATCCGGCGACAGAACGGTCAAGCAGAGAAATAAAAACAGCCAGGCTTTCATAGGAAAACCGTAGGACATTTGCGGCGAGGAGGCAAGGAGAGGAAAATGCAAAACGACCAATCGCTAATCTTTGGGCAAATCAAATTCCAAAATTGTTTCGGATTTACTTTGCGGAGAGCCGATTTTCATCTGCTTCAATTGCCTGCGCCCGTTGATTTTCTTGAAACTACTTCCAGCAAGGGAAAATTCCTTGATCAGCCGGTTGTCGCCATCATAAGCGGAGGCGACCATTACCCCGCCGCTCTCCTTGTGAATCCACGATTTGACGCGCGCGATTTTTAACGCCTGTGGATTGCGACTTTCCAAAACGTAACAAGGCTGACCGAGTTTCATTTCGCCTTTCAGTTTCTCTTGCTGCGGCCACTCCAAAAAATCGAAGGCAAGTTCGCTCAACCAAAAATCGGAACCGGCCAGCGGGATGGCGATTTCGTGGGAGGACAAATTTTTTAGCTGGGGCAGAGGCGCTTTTGCATTTTCGGCTCGGGCATACAGATACTTGTTCGAGCTGTTGAGAGAGTGAATCACGACAAACTTTTCCGCGCCAGTTTTTGCGGTGGCGGCCGTTTCGTAACTGACCTGCCACGAATCATTAGTCGTCACGACTTTGCAAGTTACCGGAACATCATCGCTCCATTTGTCCGAACGGATTTTAAGAACGCCGGAAACAGTTGAGTCGCCCTCCGGTTGCAGGGAGCGAATTTGCTGAACCAATGCCGCACCCGTTTCGGGCTCCGGCGCAACTGGCTCCGCGTGCGCAGCGAATAATGAGAAAAATACAGTCGCCAAACTGAAGCGAAAAATTGCAGCGCGTAAATAATTGTCTGAACTCATACGGGACGCAGGGCAAGAGGAATCAATTGCGAAATATTTTTTACGAAATCCACTTTCATTTTTTCGCGGACTTCCACCGGGACTTCCAGCCAGTCGTTGCGATTTTGATCAGGCAAGATGAGTTGCTTGATGCCAGAACGGGACGCGGCCAAAACTTTTTCCTTGATGCCGCCGACCCGCAAGACGCGACCGCGCAAACTGATTTCGCCAGTCATCGCCAGATCAGAGCGCACTTTGCGATGCATCAACAACGACGCAAGCGCTGAAACAATCGTGACGCCGGCGCTTGGACCGTCCTTGGGCGTGGCGCCAGCGGGAACGTGAATGTGAATGTCGCGCTTGTCGAAATCGGACATATCGATTTTCAAATTAGCGGCCTGGCTACGCAGAAAACTCAACGCCGTTTGCGCGCTCTCTTTCATGACATCCCCAAGCGAACCGGTCAAAATGAGGCTGCCTTTGCCCGGCATGCGCGTCGCTTCAATAAATAAAATTTCTCCACCAACGGGAGTCCAGGCCAGACCGATGGCGATGCCGTATTCTGTGATGCGCTCGGCTTCTTCCGAAATAAATTTGGGCGGCCCCAACAAATCAGGCAAATCTTTTGGGAAAACAAAAAAGGCGTCTGAGGGAGTTTTGGAAACAATTTTGCGCGCGGCCTTGCGGGTGAGCGAAGCAATTTCACGTTCCAAATTTCGCACGCCCGCCTCCCGCGTGTAATCCTGGATGACGCGCCGCAAAGTCGCCTCGGGAAAACGCACGAGTTTTCTTTTCAAGCCGTGTTCCTCTAATTGGCGGGGCACTAGATGGCGCTTGGCGATCTGCAATTTTTCCGCTGCGGTGTAGCTGGGCAATTCGATGACTTCGAGGCGGTCCCGCAACGCGGGGTGAATGGGATCAAGCCAGTTCGCCGTCGTCAAAAAAAGAACGCGCGACAAGTCGAACGGTAAATCGAGGTAGTGATCGGTGAAGGTCGCGTTTTGCGATGGATCCAAAACTTCGAGCAAGGCGGAGGAGGGATCGCCACGAAAATCAGCCCCTACTTTATCAATTTCGTCGAGAAGAATAACGGGGTTGCGGCTCTCGACGCGACGGAGCGTTTGAATAATTCTACCAGGCAACGCGCCGACGTAAGTGCGGCGATGGCCGCGAATTTCCGCTTCGTCGCGCATTCCGCCGAGGGATATGCGGGCAAACTTTCGCCCGAGCGCGTCGGCAACGCTTTTTCCCAGAGACGTTTTTCCAACGCCGGGCGGCCCGACCAAACAAAGGATCGGGCCTTTCAATTGTTGTTTGAGTTTGATGACGGCGAGAAATTCCAAAAGACGATCTTTGACTTTTGTGAGGCCGAAATGTTGTTCATCCAAAATGCGCGCCGCGGCTTCGAGGTCAATTTTATCGTCGGTTGATTTGCTCCACGGCAGGTTGATCAGCCAGTCGAGATAATTGCGCGTCATCGTGTATTCAGCGACGGCGGGAGACATTTGTTGCAGGCGCTCCAACTCTTTCAACGCGACATTTTTGACTTCTTCGGGCAGTTGATTTTTATCAATTTGCTCGCGGAGCGTGATGGCTTCGCCTCCCACGGAATCGCTCTCGCCAAGCTCCCGCTGGATGGCGCGGATTTGCTCGCGCAAAAAGAAATCGCGCTGCGTCTTGGACATCGAGCTGACAACTTCATTTTGAATTTTGGAGCCAAGCGTCAAAACTTCCATCTCGCGGTTGAGCAATGGAAGCAACTTGGTAAGGCGTTCTTTGATGGAAGCGGTTTCGAGCAATTGCTGTCGCTCTTCCAGGCTGAGATTGAGATTGCCCGCAATTAAATCGGCAAGTTTACCCGGCTCCTGCGTGTTGAGAGCGGCGACTTTGACCTGCTCGGAAAGCGACGGAGAGAGCTTGATGATTTCCTCAAATTGTCGTTCGGCATTTCTGCTTAAAGCGGTCAATTCGAGCGAATCTTCCGCGACATCTTTGATCTTATCGATTTTCGCGATGAGATAAGGATTGAGGGAAGCGTAGTCAGTGATTCGAAAACGGCGCAACCCTTCGACCAGCACGCGAACGGTGTTGTCCGGAAATTTCAACATTTTCAAGACTCGCGCCGCGCAACCGTAGGTCCACAAATCTTCGGGAACCGGGTTATCGACGTCCGGATTTTTTTGCAGAACGAGTCCGAGGAAACGGTCTCCCGCCACCACATCGTCAATCAGGCGAATGCTCTGGGTCGTCTCCACCAAAAGTGGCGAAACCATTCCGGGAAAAATTACGATGTCCGACAGCCCAAGGATGGGCAGGTTTTCCGGCAACGAGCGGGACCAGATTTTTGTGCCTGACGCGTCGGCGCTGTCGGAAGCACCGAGGATGTCAATCAGTTGTGGATCAGCCGAAGTCATAAATCCGTTTTACCAGTTAGATGCCGGTATCCCAAAAAAGTCCAGAAATTACGCGCCGGAGTTAGTAACCGATAAACGCCGGGGAGAGGAACGGGCGGCGACGGGAACATCAATTCGCAGAAAACCATTTTGATAAGCGGCTTTGGCCAGGGTTAAATCGTAACCGGATGGCAATTCGATGACGCTTTCAAAAGCGCCGTAATTGATCTCCATGACTAGAAATTTACAGTTTTGGGTGCGGCAACCGTCTGGCCGCTGCCCGCTGATCTTGAGACGATTGCCTTCGATGGTGAGTTCCAAATCCTCGCGGCGCATCCCGGCCAGCTCGACTTTGATCACCACCCCGTCGTCCACCACGTAAACGTCAGTGTTGGGCACCCAATGAGA
Organism: Verrucomicrobiota bacterium; assembly: GCA_039925885.1. Taxonomy (GTDB): domain Bacteria; phylum Verrucomicrobiota; class Verrucomicrobiia; order Limisphaerales; family CANJXF01; genus CANJXF01. Next base: position 15,383 of record JBDSYB010000384.1, on the reverse strand, counting down.
TTCGGACGCTTCCTTGCTGTGGGAGGTGGATCGTTTAGAAAAATGCAATGTGGAACTGACTTTACACATGGCCATAGAGAGAAAATATCTTAGCAAACATAGATAAGCAAGTTTACTTCATTTTCATAATGATTTCGCCGCGTTCGCCTTTGCGCGCATGAAAAATTATTGAACCTTTCGACGCCGCATTGCCTGAACTTGAACAACCACAATGCGTATCGCGTTGGAAATTGAACTTTTTAGGCCGGAATTTTTGAACAATGAAAATTGCAGCGGTGATCGCCACAATGCTCAGTGCTCCAGTTTCCTGCCAGTCCATGCAGGCAATATACTCAGGAACACATCGAGAGCAAACGGGATGTTGGGGAAATGCGTGAAATTTGAACGAAGATTTTTCAAGCCACGGATGACACGGATTTCACTGATTGATTTTTTATCCGTGTCATCTGTGCATTCCGTGGCTAAAAATTCTCCGCGCATGACAGCAAAAATTTTCCAGCACACCCATCGCGTAACCTACGCCGAATGCACCATGGGCAATCACATTTATTACTCGCGGTATTTGGATTTGTTGGAAGCGGCGCGCGGAGAATTTTTTCGTAAACTCGGCTCGCCTTTTTTGCAATTGCAGAATGAAGACACGATTTTTCCCGTCATCGAATCGCACCTTCGCTACAAAGCTCCGGCGCGTTACGACGATTTGCTCGCCATCGAAATCTGGCTCGCGAAATTACACGGCGTGCGGATGAACTTCGCTTATCGCGTTCTGAATCAAAACCACCTGTTATTGCTGGAAGGGGAAACGTTTCATGTTTGCACCGGTTTGAACGAAAAGCCCAAACGCCCGCCTGAAAAATTGTGGGAACAGTTACAACCTTATTTGCGCGAGGTTCAGTCGTAATGGAATTGTTGCGTGACTTTGGGAAAACTTCGTGGCACATGTCCCCATATGAAAATGACGTTGCTTTCCAGTTTACTCGCGCTTGGCTTGAGCTTTGGCGCGAATCAAACTTTCGCCCAAACCGATACCAAAACGAATGCGGCAAAAGCTGCCGAAGAAAAATCTACCAAACCTGAACCGGGAAAAACTGAAACCAAAGGAGAAAATAAAACTGTGAATAATGAAACTAATGAAGTGGCCGTGATCAAAACCACGGAAGGCGAAATGGTCGCAGAATTCTGGACGGACGTCGCGCCGGAGACTGTGAAAAATTTCAAGAAGCTCGCGAAAGAAGGATTTTACGACGGCACCGCGTTTCATCGCGTCATCAAAGGTTTCATGGTGCAGGGCGGCGATCCGTTGACTAAGGATGCAAAAAATGAATCGCGCTGGGGCACGGGGGATCCGGGTTACAAAATCAAAGCGGAGTTTAGCGATCGCTCGCACAAACGTGGCGTACTCTCGATGGCGCGCTCGAATGACCCCAATTCTGCGGGCAGCCAATTTTTTATCTGTCACGGCGACCCGGCCTTCCTTGATGGACAATACACAACTTTTGGGAAGTTGATCAAAGGCGATGACGTGCTGGAAAAAATCGGCACGACCCCGACGCATCCACCTGACCGTCCCGACAAACGCATGGGCGTGGAGAGCATTAAAATTGTGCCGCGCGATTCGGTGAAATGATTTCTTCCACGGAGACGCAGAGGAAAAAACTGTTCCTCTGCGTTTCTGGTCTTCGCCATGATGTCGTCAGAACTCGCTCCCCTCCTCGTCTCTCTCGGTTGTCCTTCCGAAAAATCTCTCGAAATGGCTTCTCAACTCGACAAACGCGCCCGGCAGTTGGCTGCGCAGAAAAATAAAAGTTATGAGGAAGCCATGGCGCATTTGCTCGATTTAATGAAACAAGGCTGGGCTGCTCAGAAGAAAGAATTTTTGCCGTGATTCAGCCGTGGAAAAAAATCGCCACGGAAAATCTGGGCAACTTTAAAATTTTTAGTCTGCGCTCGGACCGGAAAATTTCGCCACGCACCGGTTCGGAACATAATTTTTTTGTGATCGATTCGGCGGATTGGGTAAATGTTGTTGCCATCACGCCAAAACGAGAACTGGTGATGATCGAGCAGTTTCGGCACGGCTCAAACACGGTGGAGTTGGAAATCCCCGGAGGTGTAATCGACGCCGCGGATAATTCGCCCCTGGCCGGCGGCGTCCGCGAGTTGCGCGAAGAAACCGGCTACGAGGGAGAAAACTCCCGAATCATCGGTAAGATTTTTCCCAACCCTGCCATCATGAGCAACACCTGTTTCACGGCGCTCGTGGAAAATTGCGAATTGCGAAGCCCCATCAAACTGGATGGCGGCGAAGACATTGTCACCCGGCTCGTTCCGCTCGCCGATATTCCAAATTTAATTTGCACTGGAAAAATCGCTCATTCCCTTGTCGTGGTCGCTTTGTATCATTACGCCCTGCTCGCAAAATAGCTTCCGAAGCCGTCGGCTAATTTTTCCCCTGATGGTTGCGAGGTAGAAATAATGACCTAAAAAAGAGGCTCGACAACCATTGAGGCAAATGGGCAGCAAGCCTAGTTTTTCCCGTCATCGAAAAATTAAAACACACAAAGAAAACTTATGAAAATTAATACCCTGCACGAGCTTTACATTGAAGAACTTCGCGACCTTTACAGCGCGGAGACTCAACTTCTGGAAGCATTACCGACAGTCGCAAAGGCCACCAACTCCGACGAATTGCGCTCGGCCTTTGAAGATCATTTGGACCAGACCAAGGAACATGTCGAGCGTCTTGATCAAATCTTTGAGAGCCTCGGCGTTTCTTCCAAGGGGAAAAAATGCAAGGCGATGGAAGGCTTGATTGAGGAAGCCAATGAATTGCTGGAAGAGGACATCGATGAACAGGTGCTGGATGCGGCGCTCATCGCTGCTGCCCAACGAATCGAACATTATGAAATCGCGGTTTATGGGACTCTCGCCACGTTTGCGAAATTGATGGGACGTGATGAAGACCTCGACCTTTTGGTGCAGACGTTGGATGAAGAAAAAGAAACCGATGAGAATTTAACGGACATTGCGGAAAGCACCATTAACATCGAGGCAGAGAAGCAAGGCTCTGAAGAAGAAGAGGAGGAAGAAAGTTCCTCGTCAAAAGGCTCCGGCAAATAGTTTTTCGGTGTTTGTTTCGCAGAAGTCCGGCGCGCTTTCTTCTCTGTTGACGGAGGAGAGAGTCGCCGGATTATTTTTATGACAAAATTGCGAGGCTCATTTTTATGAAACAATCGGGAAAAACTTGGGATGTTATTATTATAGGCGGCGGCTGCGCGGGATTGTCGGCTGCCATTTACCTAGGGCGCGCGATGCGGAGCGTTTTGTTGATTGATGCCGGCCAGTCGATGGCGATCTGGGAACCAGACGTGCAAAACTATTTCGGTTTCCCAGAAGGAATCGCTGGCAAAGATTTGATTGAGCGCGGCAAAAATCACGCCACCCGCTACGGGGCAGAAATTGTGCCGGACGAAATTTCTGAGGCCCGCCGCGATCAAGACGGTTTCGTGTTAAACGGGAAAGAAACGGTTTATCGCGCCAAACGGGTTTTGCTGGCCACCGGTATTTTGCACATCCCGCCGGACATTCCCCACGTCAACGAATGCCTCGGCCACAGTATGTTTTTTTGCAAGGATTGCGATGGTTTCCGAAACAAAGAAAAGCAAATCACCATTTTGGGATGGAACAATGACGCGGTGGAATATGCGCTGGGAATGCTTTGTTATGCAGCATGTGTTTCGATTGCGACCAATGGACGCAAGCCTGAGTGGGACAAGGTCCATGCCGAATGGGTTTCCGAATATAAAATCCCCCTTTATTCCGAAAAAATCACAGAGGTCGCGCAAGAAAACGGGTTTTTGAAATCGCTTTCTTTTGCTGATGAACGATGCGTGGTAGTGGATGCTTTGTTTACGACCCGCGGCGATATCGTGCATAACAAACTGGGAAAAGCTTTGGGTGCGGATCTCGATCCCGATGGGCAAATTGTAGTCAACCACTGCATGAAAACGTCTGTCCCAGGATTGTATGCGGCGGGCTGTGTTACTCCTGCCAATTGCCAGATGATCATTGCAGCGGGAGGCGGCGCGACGGCGGCCCAGGCGATCAACCGCGATCTTTTTGAAGAGAGTTTAGGAAACCACGCTTTGTGCTGTTTTCGAGCCGAACAATGCGCTTCCGAGCAGACCACGCCCGAGGAAATTGCTTCCAAATAAAATTCTGGCTCAGACACGCCTTTAGTATTTAGGCGGCTTTTCCATCGGGTTACTTTTCAGGCGGATTCCTAATTTCGCCCCGCTGACCCTGAACTACCTTTCTTCAGGATGCGTCAACAAACAGAATTGGAAGTTGGTGGAAAAAAACTTCAGGTTTCCAACTTACAAAAGATTCTTTATCCAAAGGCGGGTTTCACCAAGGGCGATGTCATTGATTATTACATCCGCATTTCTCCGGTGCTGTTGCCTCACTTGCAAAAACGTCCTTTGACGTTGAAACGCTATCCCAACGGAGTGGAGGCCGAATTTTTCTACGAAAAGAAATGTCCGTCGCATCGGCCCACTTGGGTGAACACCGCCAAAGTTTGGAGCGAAGGAAATCAGGCCGACATCCATTTCTGCATGGCCAACGATTTGCCAACCCTTGTTTGGGCGGCGAACCTGGCGGATTTGGAATTGCACACTTCGCTGTCCCGTTTTCCCAAGACAAAATCACCGACGATGTTGGTTTTCGATCTGGATCCGGGGCCGCCTGCCACAATTGTCCAATGCTGTCAGGTGGGAGTTTGGTTGAGCACAATACTTGCTGAGTTCGGGCTGGAGTGTTTCCCGAAAACTTCGGGATCGAAGGGGCTGCAAATTTATGCGCCGCTGAATACACCCGTAAAATATGAAACCACGAAGAATTTTGCCAAAGTCATCGCGGAACGTCTCGAGCGTGACCATCCAGAGCTGGTCGTCTCTCGAATGGCGAAAGCCCTTCGTGCAGGCAAAATTTTCGTTGATTGGAGCCAAAACGACGATCATAAAACTACCGTCTGCGTTTATTCCCTCCGCGCCAAAGATCATCCCACCGTCTCAACTCCCGTAACCTGGAAAGAGGTCGAGGCGACCTTGAAAAAGGAAGATCCTCAAAAGCTCGTTTTCAAATCTCACGAGGTGTTGAAACGCGTGGAAAAATTGGGCGATCTTTTCGAACCTGTTCTGAAAATGAAGCAAAAATTGAAATTTTAACGGAGAGCCTGCTATGAAAAAAAATCTTTTTGATGACACAGGATTGAAAGCTTATCGGGCGAAACGCGATTTTCAGAAAACAAAAGAACCAAAGCCGCATGTTGGCAAAAACCGTTCCCAGAAACAGTTGCTGTTCGTCATTCAGAAACACGACGCTTCCCGGTTGCACTATGATTTCCGTCTGGAAATGAAAGGGGTTTTGAAATCGTGGGCAGTGCCCAAAGGCATCCCCATGCAGCGTGGAGAAAAACATTTGGCCATCCATGTCGAAGATCACCCTATGGATTACGCCCATTTTGAAGGAACCATTCCCCAAGGAAATTATGGAGGCGGAACGGTGATGGTCTGGGATAGCGGCACTTACGAAGTCATGGATATGGATCCCATCGCCGCATTGAAAAAAGGAAAGATGCACCTGCAGATGGCCGGTAAAAAACTCAAGGGGGAATGGGCGCTTATTCGGCTTAAGCCGCGTGCGGGTGAAAAAGAATCGTGGCTCCTTTTCAAAGGCGGAGAGGACGCCAAATCAATTTCTAAAAAGAAAGATGACGAGTCGGTTTTGACCGGTCGCTCCATGGAAAAAATTGCCGGGGAAAATGATGCCCAATGGAACAGCAGCCGAAAATCTGGAAGCTCAAAAAAAACGGCGCGACTTCCAAAAAACCTCAATGAAACAGAGGACGAAGACCTCAATCCATGGCCCTCTCAAAAAAAAACTTCCGAAAAAATTTTCAATGACGCGCCTTTGGGGAAAATCAGATTTGTGGAGCCGATGAAGTGTCGTCCGATGAAGGAACCGCCGCGGGGAAAGGATTGGATTTATGAAATCAAGTTTGACGGGTTCCGCACCTTGGCCTTGAAAGAAAAAGGTGTGGTTCAATTGCTGTCGCGCTCCGCAAAAGATCTCACGGCGCGTTTCCCGGAAATTGCGGAAGCTATGGAAAAGTTGCCCTTTAAAAATGGCGTTCTGGATGGCGAAGTGGTGGCGCTTGATGAAAAAGGGCGCTCCTCCTTTCAACTCTTACAAACATCCAACATGCCGGGCGAACCGCACGCGCCGCTTTGCTTTTACGCTTTTGATGTTCTCAACCTCGATGGGAAAAATTTGACGGGTCACCCGCTCGCTAGGCGCAAACAGATTTTGCAAAATCTTCTCCCATTGCAGCCGGATGTAATTCGATTTTCCGCCAACATTCAGGGCGATCCGCAACAACTGCTGCAGGAAGTTCGCAAACGAGGTTTGGAGGGTATTATCGCCAAGCGCGCTGATTCCGAATACGAACCGGGACTTCGGAGCGGCGCCTGGGCGAAAATCAAGGTGATTAACGAGCAGGAATTTGTGATTGGCGGTTACACTTTGCCTAAAGGTTCGCGGGATTTTTTCGGAGCAATCCTGGTGGGCTACTATAAAAATGGTCAACTTACTTTTGCTTCGAAAGTCGGAACAGGTTTCAATCAAGCACTGCTAAAATCCTTGCATAAAGAATTTCAAAAAATTCCACAGGATAAATGTCCATTCGTCAATCTCCCCGAAAAACGCACGAGCCGGTATGGCCAGGGTGTAACCGCCGCCGAAATGAAACGCTGCACCTGGGTTAATCCAAGCCTGGTGTGCCAGATTCATTTTACCGAATGGACTCGCGATGGTCATCTTCGGCATCCCGTTTTTCTAGGATTGCGGGACGATAAAAATGCGAAAGACGTGAAACGGGAAAATATTTTATGATTAAAAACACAGAGCCAAATCGCGATTGCGTTGATGGTGATAAAATCGCTCCAAATTCCGAGGGCAAGGTTGATCCACAAAACCAGAATAATTCCGGCCATTGCCGGCCTACCATGAATGAGTGGTTTCGCCGCTTTGCTCACAGGACATCCGAAATTGTCGGCAGCGCCGGTTCTTTTTTGCTGGCGATACTGATCATCGTGGTCTGGGGAGTCTCAGGCCCGGCCTTTGGCTTTTCCGACACCTGGCAATTGGTCATAAATACCTCAACAACTATTGTGACCTTCTTGATGGTCTTCCTGATTCAAAACACGCAGAACCGCGATGCAAAAGCAATTCACTTAAAATTGGATGAACTGATTCACGCCGTCAAAGGAGCGCGCAATAACTTGATAAATCTTGAAAACCTGTCGGAAGAAGAAATCGCGCAGATTCAGGCCCATTTTAAAAAGATCAGCGACACCCACCGAAATTCCGGCGGACCCTCAATCCTCTCTTCAACAGGGGACATTGAGGCTAGGTAAAACATTAAGCTGCGCGGCTGGAAAACCCCGCCTTGAAATGACGTTGGCAAAAATTACTTTGAATGCGGGAGGAAAATTTTAATGAGGTGACGCACTATTCTGCAAGCTTGCAAGCGACGCACATCGCCACATCCCCGACTTTCACCACGGAGCGAAAGACTTTCAAAGGTTCTGTTATTTTCCTTTGAGATTTCTAATGCTTCTGTGGTGATTCTTTTTCTCTCCCGATAGCATTAACGATCTCGGTCCAGCGTTTTTGTTCCGATACTGCTGGCGCGTTTGGCAATTTTACGGCTCGTCAAAACTTTTGAAACTGTGCCGGTTTTCAAATAGAGATTGCGCACTTTTTCCAACATCTGATCGCGGCGATCATAAAGGCGCTTGAGTTTGCGTGGTTTTACACGGCTCAAGCAGTAAGCCGTCAGGAGTGGGAGTGAAATGGTCGAGTCAACGTAAGCGACGACGCAATCGGGCAACGTGTCGGGATCAACTTTCCCCCAGCTCACTGCTTCGGCAGGTGTTGCGCCGCTCAAACCGCCGGTGTCAGGACGCGCGTCGGTACATTGCAGAAAATAATCATGACCCTTTTCCTGGATGCCCATGACTTCCTGAATTTGCGGCTCCGTTTGCAGCATGAAATTTTTCGGCGAACCGCCTCCGAGAATAAACACCGACGATTTGTGCCCGCTCGATTTTGCTTCGTAAACTATCGCAGCCGTTTGGTTCACGTCACGGTTCACATCGGGCAAAAGTTTGGAATCCCGCATCGACATCGCGGCCACGTTCATTCCGATTGAACTGTCGCCCGGACTGCTCGTGAAAATCGGAATGCCACATTCATAAGCGGTGGACAGAACCGAACTATCCCGCAGCCCGAGTTTTTTTTGTCGGGCGTGAACGTATTTGCCGAGAAGAAAGTGAAATTCATCGGTGCCCATGGTCTTTTGGAATTCTGCGCCTTGAATGACTTCGCGAACAAACTCATCGGTATCCAGCAACACGTTGTAATCGAAAAGGATGTCGTAAATGCGAATCACGCCGTCGCGATGCAAGTCAACGTCGTCAAGAAACGGCGAACCCGCGTAGAGCTTCATGTCGAGACCGTAATGCAAATCGTGATAAAGATTTGCGCCCGTCGAAACGATCCAATCAACAAAGCCCGCTTTCATCAGTGGAATCAAACACGATTTCCCCAAACCTGCCGGAGTGAGCGCGCCCGTCAAACTCATCCCCACAAAACCATCGCGCGGCAGCATTTTCTCGACGAACAACTTGGCCGCTTCACGAACCCGTCCACCGTTGTAAGCGAGAAACGTTTGATCAATTAAATCGGCGGCGGAAATGTTTTTGCCCACGCCGAGCGGATTCAATCGCGGATAGGCCGCGAATTTTTTTGAAGTTTTGACTGTTTTACTCATGCGCAGGGAGTGTTGCGAAAATGCCCATGAAGGCAAATGGATTTCTTCGCGGTTCTTTGAATGAGCGGAATGGAAAGAAGAGAGGGTTGACACAACCGATAGACATCTGTAAGTTCTGAACAGACAGAAATCACTGAATATGAGCAAGCTCACTCCCGTTCAAGAAAAGTTCATTCTCCATTGGGGAAAAATGGGGACGCAATGGGGCATCAATCGCACCGTCGCCCAGATTCATGCATTACTTTTCATTTCCCCCAAACCGCTGGCGGCAGAGGAGATCGCCGACACGCTTTCGGTCGCGCGCTCCAACGTCAGCACCAGTCTTTGGGAATTGCAAAGTTGGAAGATTATAAAAACCGTCCATGTCATGGGCGACCGCCGCGATCATTACGAATCAATTGAAGACGTGTGGGAACTTTTCCGCATCGTGCTCGACGAACGAAAGCGCCGGGAAATCGATCCAACCCTCGCCCTCTTGCGAGAATGCGTCGCCGAATCCGAAAAAACGAAGGGCGACGATTTTACCAAGAAACGCATTTCTGATTTACTCGGCTTTTTTGAAACAACGGGAGGTTGGTATGAACAAATCCGAAAGCTCCCAACCGCCGCCGTGATCAAATTTGTGAAACTGGGAGATAAAATGTTGAAACTTTTGGGTGTCGGTGGCTGAGAATTAATTTTTTTGAATGAGAATTTCTGTGACTACTGAAATTACAGATATGACTAACAATCAACCCGTCGGATGGATTTTTTATGACGGCGAATGCGCGCTGTGCCTTCGGTGGATGCGCCGAGCAAAGCGATTATTGAACCAACGCGATTTTAATTTTGTTGCTCTACAAACCGCTTCGGCAAAAGAGCGCCTGCAGTTAACGGACGCCACCGCGCTAACTGAAATGCGACTCCTGCTGGGGGATGGAAGAATTTTTGGCGGCGCAGATGCCGTGATGGAAATCGCGCGACACATTTGGTGGGCCTGGCCTTCTTGGCTGATCAGCAAGATTCCTGGCGTGATTTTATTCTGCCGCGCTTTCTACCGCCTTATCGCGAGCAACCGACATTGCACAAACCCCATCTGCGCTCTAGCAAATCGAAAGAAGTGGGTGGATTGGGTTCCGTTGCTGTTACTACCGCTCGTGACGGTGCCTTTGCGCGATTCTTTACCTGCATGGATTTTCATGTGGATCTTCGTGGCGGCTTTATTTTTTGGATGCAAGTGGCTGACGTGGCGACGCGCTCAAATCAAAATTTCTGCCGCAGGACTCTTCCGTTCACTGGGGTATTTATTCGCGTGGCCGGGAATGGACGCGAAGAAATTTCTGACGAGTAAATCCGAGAGAAAACCTAAAACTGGCGAATGGTTCGTAGCCTTGGGAAGATTTTTCGCAGGCGTAATCTTCATCTGGCTTGCCGCGGACACCGCGCTCACAACGGAGCCAATCGCCAATGCGTGGATCTCGATGGTCGGACTGACTCTTGTCCTGCATTTCGGATTATTTCATCTGGTTGCGCTGGCATGGCAACGCGTCGGCGTTGCGGCGGAACCACTAATGAAATCGCCGTTGTCGGCGACATCGCTTTCCGATTTTTGGGGCGCGCGATGGAACACCGCGTTTAACAAACTCGTGCACGATCTGAGTTTTCGTCCACTTGCACGTCGCATCGGAGTTGCCTGGGCAATTATGTGTGTCTTTGCAATTTCGGGTGTAATTCACGAACTCGCCATCTCGCTTCCGGCGCGCGGCGGTTTTGGCTTGCCGCTCGCTTATTTTCTTTTGCAAGGCGCTGGAGTTTTATTCGAGCGAAGTAATTTTGGCCGCAGACTTGGATTGGGAAATGGCGCGCGCGGCTGGTTCTTCATGTTGATTATCACCGCTGCTCCGGCGTATTGGCTTTTTCATCCCCCATTTGTTCGCAACGTAATCCTGCCGATGCTCAAAACCATCGGCGCAACCTGAAAGGCCATTATGAAACTCGACCTCACTCTGCTTCTGCAAATCGCCGGTGCGTTGCATCTTGGTTTGATGTGCGCGGGCTTGCTCATGCCGCGCGTCGTGAACATGCGTTCGCACCTCGCCGTGCTGCCGCCATTCATCCGCCAACTGTTCTGGGTTTATTACTCCTTCATCGCACTTTGTCTCACCAGTTTTTGTGTCATCACTATTGTATTCGCTGACACATTGGCCGCTGGGGGAAATCTGGCGCGAGCGTTGTGTGCATTCTTCGCGATATTTTGGACGGTGCGATTATTCGCAGCGACGTTTGTTTTCGACATGAAACCGTACCTGACAAACAGCTACCGACGACTTGGTTATCACGCCATCAACATTGTTTTCGCATACCTACCAATTGTGTATGCGTGGGCCGCGTGGAAAGGCGGCGCAAAATGAAAATTGCCATCACCGGAGGCACAGGATTTGTCGGCAGAAATATTGCGCGCCGGTTGCTTGGCAATGGTCATGAAGTCGTGCTCCTCGCGCGCGGAAATGACCAAACTGACCCGACAATTCATCAAACTGCGAATGTGCAATTTGTTCCAATGGGTCTTGATGACGCGGACAAACTTGCGCAAGCGTTCGCCGGATGCGATGCCATCGCGCATTGCGCCGGGATAAATCGCGAGTGCGGCAATCAAACTTATCGGCGCGTTCACATCGAGGGCACTCGCAACGTGGTGGAAGCCGCCCGCAAAGCTGGAGTTCGAAAAATCGCGCTGATCAGCTTTCTACGCGCCCGCCCGAACTGCGACTCGGCTTACCACGAATCCAAATGGGCCGCCGAAGAAATCGTTCGCGCCAGCGGATTGGATTACACCGTTTTCAAATGCGGCGTCATATACGGCAAGGGCGATCACATGCTCGATCACTTGAGCCACGCATTTCATACGTTTCCGTTGTTTGCTTTTGTCGGCTTTAGAGACAAACCGATTCGTCCGAATGCGGTGGAGGATGTCGCTCGTATCGTTGAAGCCTCCCTTGTGGGCAATGAACTCTCCCGGAAAACAGTCGCTGTAGTTGGACCAGATGAACTGACGCTCCGCGAAGCTGTGCGACGTGTCGCGCACGTGGTAAATCGGCGACCTCTAATGTTCCCGATGCCAATCTGGTTTCATTACATTCTTGGCTGGTTTGTGGAGAGAATGATGACTGTTCCAATGGTGTCCGTTGCCCAGGTTCAAATGCTGGCCGAGGGACTCGCGGAACCAAATCCACCGTGCGATTCTTTACCGTCAGCCCTTGCTCCTAAAATTCATTTCACAGAAGAGCAGATTCGAAACGGCTTGCCGGCACCCGGTCCTTTTACGCCACGCGATCTTCGCTTTTGTCGTCGGAGGCACTTACGAAACCGTCACAACGCGTTTTTTCAATTTCCATAAACCGAACAAACAACGAAACAAAACAGAAAGGCAAATTATGAATTGGCTCATTACAATGTATGTCAGTTATCTCCTCATCAGCGTTGCATTGACCGTTTGGGTAGCTCGCACGCTGCATAAGAATGGCCGAATTTTTCTGGTGGAAAGTTTTCTGGGCAACGAGCCGCTCGCAGATTCGGTGAACCATCTTTTGGTCGTTGGATTTTATTTGATCAACATCGGATACGTCACGCTCGCGTTAAAATACAGAGCCGCCGCTGCGAATCCACAAGAGGCGCTGGAAAGTCTCAGCACAAAAGTTGGTCTCGTGCTGCTGGTGCTGGGTGGAATGCATTTCTTCAATTTGTTCGTTTTTACGAAATTGCGTAAACGCGGCCTCTTGCACAAACAACCGCCGCCGGTCGCACCGCAAGGTTTTGTTAAACCGATTGCGAGTTAGTGAAGTAGTTTGTCGGTGTGCATGTGGCACGCCGACAGAAAGGAGTTATCATGGAAAAACTTTTTATTCTTTACGACGCAAACTGCCAGTTCTGCCTTCGCTGCCGGAGTTGGCTGGAAACTCAACCGGCCTATTTCGTCTTCAAATTTATTCCAGCGCGCTCATCCGAAGCGCATCGCCCATTACCAGGAATTGAAAAATATGAATCGGCGAATGAACTGATTGTGGTCAGTGAAGACGGCGCGGTTTATCAAGGCCCAGCCGCATTCATCATGTGCCTTTACGCTTTGGCAGATTTTCGTGAATGGTCGCTGCGACTTTCCAGTCCGCTGTTGTTGCCGTTTGCGCGGCAAATGTTCGAATTCATTTCGAGCAATCGGCTGGCAGTTTCGAGATGGCTGCGGAAATCAAACGACGATGAAATCGCGCGTTCTCTGGAACGTTGTCCGCCACCACTTTGCGGAAACGAAAACATGTCCTGTCTTCTCGCCGCCAAACAGAATGCTCTAACTACCGCGTAAAGAAACGATCCAAATGCAAAAGAAAATTATCATCGCAGGCGGTTCAGGTTTTCTCGGCGGCGCATTGTCGAAACATTTTTGTGCGCTCGATTGGGACGTCGTCGTTCTCACGCGTTCTCCGAAATCTCGATCAGATTCTGTGCGTGAAGTTGCGTGGGATGCTCATACTTTGGGTGATTGGGTTCACAAACTGGATGGCGCGACGGCCGTGGTGAATCTCACCGGGCGTTCAGTGGATTGCCGTTACAATGCGAAGAATCGGCGCGAGATCATGGAGTCGAGAGTGAACTCGACGCGTGTCGTCGGAGAGGCGTTCGCGCTTTGCGAGAATCCGCCTCGCGTCTGGCTGAACTCCAGCACGGCCACCGTTTACAAACATACTTTTGGCGAACCGCACGACGAATCGAGTCGTAAAATGGATTCGGCAACACATGCGAAAGATGCGTTCTCTGTCGAAGTCGCACAGGCGTGGGAACGCGCGTTGAATGAAGCTGTCACATCGCACACGCGCAAAGTTGCGTTGCGAACTTCCATGGTGCTTGGCCTCGGTCGCAACAGCGTGTTTCCAGTTTTGCGCCGCCTCACGCGAGTTGGCCTCGGCGGAAAACAAGGCAGCGGAAAACAATTCGTTTCCTGGATTCACGTGGAAGATTTTTGTCGCGCGGTTGAGTGGATTATTTCCCACGAAGAACTTGTCGGGCCTGTGAATGTTTGCGCGCCGAATCCGTTGCCGAACGTGGAGATGATGGAATTGTTCCGCGAAGTTTGCGGGGCGCCCTTTGGATTGCCCGCCACGGAATGGATGCTGGAAATCGGCGCGTTTTTTTTGCGAACGGAAACCGAGTTGATTTTTAAAAGCCGGCGCGTCGTTCCCGGCCGATTGATTAAATCTGCATTTCAATTTCGATTTCCATTCTTTCGCGATGCTGCGGAAGATTTACAAAGGGAAATGGAGGCATGAATGACTCGAATTTTTTCCGGCGAACCAAAGACGCAATTCACCGGTGCGCTGAGTGTCGAGGCTCGTCAACGAATGCTCAGGTTGCGGGGCGAACCGTTCTTTTTCAGCGGGTGGAAACGCGTGGCATTCATTCACTTTGAGGTGGACCCAAAGATTCTTCAGCGGGAGGTGCCGTTCGAACTCGATCTTCACAACGGAAAAGCTTATGTGAGTTTAGTCGCCTTTCATTTGGAAAATATGCGTCCGCGACTGGGCGGAAAACTTGCCGCGTTTTTGATGAAACCTGTGGCGACGCATAAATTTCTGAATATTCGCGCCTACGTTCGCCACGGGAATGAAACCGGGATATATTTTCTGGCGGAATATCTGCCCAACAAACTCAGCCTTCATCTTGGTCCACTGCTCTATGGTTTGCCGTATCGATTAGGCAAACTCGATTATCATCATCAACACGAAACTCGCGAAATTTTTGGAAGGGTCTCCGATGGAAAACTTTCTTTGAATTATCGAATTGATTTACACGCGGATGGTGAGTTTCAGCCGTGCGAAGCCGGAACGCTCGATGAATTTTTACTCGAACGCTATACCGCGTTCACTTTTCGAAATGGAATTTGCCGGCACTTTTGCATCTGGCATCCGCCCTGGCCACAGATGCGAGTCGAAGGGGAAGTTTCAAGAGCGGATCTACTTTTGGCGACAGGCGATTGGTTTCAACAAAGCCAGTTGATTGGGGCGCATTATTCGCCTGGTATTAAAAACGTCTGGATGGGGCGGCCGCGCTGTTTCAGGAGAGTCCGTGAAATGCCAACTACGCGGACATTGTCTCTCGACAATTTTCCTTGGGCTGCACATTTGGCACGCGTGGCCCTTGCGCCTGAGCGAAACAAACCCGGGAGCGCACCATGAGAGTCCCGGTAATTAAATCCGCCAGCGGCAACACCACATTGAAATTTTTATGCATGTAACGGTGATGCAAAAGATGGTGCCCGTTCAACCGATAAAAAATCCATGAAAGCTCAACCTTACGATGTTTCGGCAAATGCATGCACCAGTGCATGTATTCATAGGCCGCGTAATATGCGGCAACGGCGATGGTTGACCCGAGCAACAGCCAGTAATTTCCAATGAAGATGCAGGCAATCACGAAAGGCAACTGGCAACACAGCACCAGCACTGGGCCGTTCCACCAC
>JBDSYB010000383.1:0-11784 GCA_039925885.1 Verrucomicrobiota bacterium | reverse complement strand
CCTCGCTCAGCCGGAAGTTTTAATAAACCTGGCAACCGCTTTCAATCAACGCTCGCCCAGCTTAACTACCCTCGCGAACGGAAACGTGGCGATAACCTGGATTTCTGAACAAGAACGTTTTCAAAGTTCCACCGCCGGTGTCGGGAGCGTGGATGTTTATGCTCGCTTGCTTACTTCCACCGGTGCTGCGGTTTCCGATGAGATTTTAATTAATTCCGCGAACAACATTTGCGCCAATCCTTCCATCGCACCTTTAGCCAGTGGCGGCTTTACGATTGCCTGGAGTGAAAAAGATTCTCAAAGTCGATCTAATGGCTGGGATATTTTGGCCCGTTCTTTTTCAGAAAGTGGCGTAGCTGTCGGCGGTGATTTTAAAGTCAATACCACAACTTTTGGCGATCAATTTCGCCCGAAGATTTGTTCGGTTGGAAATAATTGCGTGGCTGTTTGGACGAGCCTCGGACAAGACGGTTCCTGGGAGGGTGTTTTTGGCAGTGTTCTCCCCAATGGGACGGCACCGTCCGGACTGGAATTTCGCGCGAATAACACCACCGCGAGCCGTCAGATTTTTCCCGCAATCGGTTCAAGTGGAACGGATGGCTTTTTAGTTAGCTGGTCAAGTTTTGCAGGCAGGACGGGCTTTGATTTGTTTGCCCGAAAACATACCGTCAACCAGCAACCATAACTTTCGAACAATTAATTTTTATGTTGCGATCTTTAATTAAAATCAGCATTTGTCTCGTGTTGGCTGGCGCTCTTCCTAGGGCGCATGCATTTTCTTTGTTAGGTGAACTAGATGATTGGCAGACCACCGAGCTAGGGTTTGGTTTCAACGAGTTGGGTGGTTCCAAAGATATTGGAGAAGAGTTTCGGCTGAACACTCCGGTTTTAACCTATGGTTTTGATTCTACCTTTCTTGATTACTTTGGTGCCGCCGGCGTAAAGGCGATTGATCAGGCTTTTGCGATCATGAACAAGCTACCGCGTGTCTCGAAAATGAGTCCGGACCTTTCAGAATTTTTGCTTCAGGATGCTCAAATTCCAAATGAAACAGCCCGCACACTTAATTTGTTCGACCTAAAATCATACACCTTGGGTATTCTTCTTGAACACATGGGCCTGGCTGGTGAAGAACATGTTTATGATTTACAAAAACGTGTGCCCTTCCCAGGAACGTGCCAGTTTGACTATCAAGTGATCATTCGCAATTTTGACCCCATTACTTACGATTACACTCCATATGTAAATGGTGCGCTTTATACTTATTCAATAGTTGATGATTGCCCGGTTCGGTCTGTCGCTTTTGCCGTCGAAACTTTAGTTGATCCTACAGACATTGGTTTTAACGCGGTTGCTTCGTTCAGAGGAGGACTTCGGTATGGGGGTTACTACATCGGAATTACTCGCGATGATGCTGGTGGTCTGCGTTATATCTATCGAAAAAATAATTACAATAACGAGCGTTTATCTCCAGGCGCTTTTCCGCAATCCTTTTATGGGCCTTTTCAGCCTGTGGATTTTTTTCAAGGTACTAACAACCTTGGTTCCAATAATGTGGCATCTTTAAGGCCGGGTATTGAAAAAGTAAGGTTCAAGAAAACACGCTTCAATTCTGTTCTAGGAACAACATTTAAGCCGTTTGTTCAATCGTATCAGTTGACAGTGGTAACGAACTTCGACTTCGAATCACGTCCTACAGTTGTTAAGCAGAATGTGCGTCGCCTTGTTTCCCGGCCTGACATTTTATTAACGGCGGGCAATTTAAATTCCGCGCCCTCGGCGATTTCGGTTACTCCTTCGAGGGCGAATCGAATATTTAGCTATACTACCAATGGACTTCCTGGCTTCGGTTTCGTGAGCTCAGTCGGACCTGGAACAATTAATCCGGAACTCACTCTTACTTTTCATAAGGCTAGTCCTCAGTTTTATAACACCACTCCATTTTTTCTCGACGAAGCAACGGCCATTGCGGTGGACTTTTTACGCTGGGGTTCGTTTGATGGTTCAACCAATGATCCAATCGTTTATCCACAAAGCGTAAGCCTTCGGGATCTGGAGAACCAAGTTTTGCGCGGTCAATTTTAGTCTTGAGAAATATGAAACGTATTTTTGCTCTTTTCGCCGGATTGGCTTTAAGCGGAACCGCTCACGCGGTCAGCCCTCTCTTTTTCAACGCGGGTGTTATCACAAACGCCATTCAGATTGATGCCACCACCTTTCTCAATCAGGGCACCTTCACTAACATTTCTTCGCCCGAGCTTCCTTATAGCATGAAGAATGTCCGCTTCTTCACCAATCGCGGTGTGATGAGCGGCAGCGTAGGATTTCAGATTGATACAGTTCTAAGCTCTGGTAATCCTCCCCGTCGTCCTCTGGCAAGTTTCTACAATGCGAATGGCGCAAGTATTTCAGGGGTTGATAATAGTTTTGGTGTCTTCGGTTTTTTCGGAGGCAGATTTATCAGCACTTCTTCGGGAACGGCGTCATTCGTCAAAATAGCGGCCACAAATCTAGTCAATCGCGGCAACCTGAGCGTCGGACAAGTTGGTTTGATGCAGTTGACGGGGAAAAATGTGGATCTTGCGCGCGGTTCCCTTATTGCGGGGCAGGCGGCTAATTCCGACACGAATTTTTTCCTGGATACGTTTAATCTCGGAAGCACCAGTCGCGGATTTTTTATCGGCAATCAATTTGTCAACGCTTTTGGCGTAGAGGATTTATATTTTGGCGCGGGTGCTGTGACTTTGAATTTGGTAGGCGCTGGGAATTTTAGCTTTTTTCCTCCCTCCTTCGTTTCCAGTCCCGCAGCTCCAGTGCGATTTCGGTCTTCGACTCGGGGAAGTTTTATCGGTGGGAATGGTTCGGTTCCGCAGACTTCTGGAGCAGCATTTGGGGCTTTCGCAAATGTTGAACAGTTCGGCACGAATATCGAGATTCAAGTCGTTTTTGTTAAAACAAACTTTACGGATACCAATATTACCGCAACAGTGCGGTTCACGAGGTCTGGGTTGGTTCCCAATGCACCGCCCTTCAATCAATTCGGGCAAAGTGCCATTGTGGAGTTTAGCACGCCGGAACTTGATCCCATCAGCGGGCGGGTAGTAACGAATGCAATTTATTTTATAGATAGTTCTGCCGAGCAGCAAAGTATCGTCCTCCTGACCAATGCCTTAAGCGTCAACTCCAGTGGTCGTCCATCCGGGTTTGAAATAACTACCACCACCCCTTTTGAGTGGCCGTCCGCTGCCGAGCCAAACACAGATTATACCGAGAACCTGATTTACCCTGGACCCAGCTCCGAAGACACCCCCGGAGGCATATACAAAGATAAAAATGTTTCGGCATTCTACGGAGCATACGGCGCACAAGTTGGAAGAAATCCTGAATCACTGGCTGGAACGTCTTTTAGCACGAATTCCTTCTTTAACCTGTCGCTAGGTAACAACTTTTTGTTACTACCCGATCCGACGAATCAGCCCGGCCGAATCGAGATCAAGGCAGATACACTAGACCTCACCCAGACTCGTATCCGCACGGATGGTTTGTTAAGTATCGATGCAAAGCATATCAAAGGCGGAGGTGCCGCTGATATTAGTGCTGGCATTATTAACGCAGATATGGGAACCACGAATGGGTTCATGGTGATCTCTAATATTTTCCCCTCTCATTTCCGACGCGTGCGCGGTGATCTTTTCGCCTGGAGCGCAATTTGGGATAACACGGAGACCAACGATGTTGTTACAAATAGCGTTCACTTTCATGTCCTGATCCTCGATCACGAATTGCGAGCCGAATTCCAACCGACCGCGCGGAATTTTACTCTGCGCGCAAAGAATTTATCGATCAACGACACTATTACCATCAACAAGAGTCTGAAGTTCTTCACCGAAAATCTGACTATTGGTGGAACGATCACGGTAGCCGAACAACTTGTTAACGTAGATTCAGGCAACTTCATCGGGGTGAAGAACTTCTTAGTCTTGTCCAACGGAGTCTTTCAAGGGGCTAACGTGGCTTACTTTGGATATGACGTTCAGGGTGGATGGGATTCGATTACCAACCGTGGCCTGATTAGTGCAGTGGCACCGTTTTTTAAAGCGAAAGAGTTTGAAAATAGCGGGACAATTCGAACGACCAACGGAGGCACCGTTTCTATTGAGGCGGATGTAGTCAATCTATCCAATGGTCGCATTTTGTCTGACCGCGACATCGAGATTACTGCCGGAGAATTAATCGCTACTAACTCCACGTTGGTTGCGGGCCAGCCAAATAGTGTGGGTGACTTGCAAATCGGGCGGCTTGTCCTGAATGTGACCGATTCTATCATCGACTTCGGTTTAACCTCCACCAACTTGTGGCAGGTTAGCGATGGATTCGTTTTATCGCGCAAGCCTTCGGAAGGAGATTTGCTCGGCACACAAATCAGAACCATTTCGTCAGGTTTTCAAGAAGCCCAACATATCTGGCCCGGAGAAGATGTGGGCGCGGGGCCTGATGGGTATGATAATAATCTTGCTCTAAACCGCCTCACCCTGGATGTCCGAAGTGCCAACGCTCGTCTGCGGTTCACAGGGGCTGGTTCGGATAATGCCTTGTATGTGGTGAATCTCGATTTAGTTGTAAGCACTAACGTAGATGTTAATACCCCACTTCAGAATTTAATCACCATTGATGACAACATCCGAATCTATTACATCAACTCGAGCGTCGGCGACAAATTGACTAACGCCTTCCCGGACAGGGTTATCCAGGTAGCTGATTTCGGCCTTTCAAGAGGGATAAGTCCTATCGTGGTCAAGGCGCGAGGCTTGGGTGTTATCACTCCTAATTTGGATGGGAAGAATCTCAAGATAGGATCTGATTACAAAATGAAGGCTACAGCTGGAAAAGGGCACGTTTTTGCCGGTTGGACTGGCGGACTGAAGGCTTCTTCGCGTTTGTTAAAATTTAAAATGCGGCCGAATCTCGCTTTAGAAGCAAACTTTATCCCAAATCCGTTTGAGGCCGTTAAAGGTGCTTATAGTGGGCTGTTTTATGAACCTACCAATGGCATCGCAGGAAGACAGCACGAAACGTCAGGGTCTATAGAGTTGAAGGTGACCCCCAAGGGCGTCTTTACAGGGAAGTTGACCTCGGGCAAAGCTTACCGCTTTGCAGGGAAACTGGACAGTGATGGCTTTGCTGAAATCCAAGTTAAGCGCGCCAAAACATCAGCTTTGAATCTCAAACTTCAACTCGATCTTGGCGTCGGAGCCGATCAGGTTACAGGCTCCGTTGCAGGTGACGATTGGACGACTCCGTTTGTTGGGCATCGAGCCGGGCTTGGTTCTGTTGAGAAGGGGGCTTATACGATGGCGATATTGGGCGGGTCTTCCCCGGATAGTCCTGCGGGCGATGGAGTTGCCACGATAACTGTCAGCGACTCCGGTGGTATTCGAGTCAAGGGAGCTTTAGCCGATGGAACTAAGATCGATCAACAGACTACTATATCGAAGAACGGTGAATGGCCGTTTTACGTGCCACTTTATAAAGGCGACGGGTCAATTATGGGGCTGATAAATTTCTCAAACCAGCCCGCAACTCTTAGTGGAGACCTGAGTTGGATTAAAAAGGGTGGCCCCCTTCCTTTTACCAACATTACTTCTGTTCTGGGATCCTTCTATTTGCCACCTGCTAAAGGAGCCTCGGTAATCGTACCTTCTAGTGGCGTGATCACTCTAAGTGGAGGCAATCTGACCGAGTCGATAACAAATTTGTTTGAGCTTGGCCACGGGAATGCCCTTTCCATTACGGACACGAACGACTTGCGGATTTCTGTTAACGCGCCAAGCGGACTTTTAACCGGCAGCTTCTTCCATCCTGACGCGCGAAAGGCTACGCAGGTTAAAGGAGTTGTCTTGCAGCAGCAGAATAACGCGCGAGGGTTTTTTCTTGGACCAAACGAAAGCGGAGCCTTTTTGCTCGAGGGTAACTAACACGCGAAACGTCAGCGGGTATTAAGACACTCGTTCTTAAAGGGGGCTTCCGTAGGTCACTCCTACAGAAGTCGCAGCCGCATCTTAAACCCCATTCGATATGCGAGTTTACGGATTAACCGGTGGAATTGGAATGGGCAAATCCACTGCCGGCGCCTTGTTAGGTGACCAACGTTTCTCGGTCATCGATACGGATTCGTTGGCTCGCGAAATCGTGGAACCCGGGCAACCCGCCTTGGAGGAAATAAGAAAGATCTTTGGTTCCGAGATAATTGATTCCAAAGGTAAACTGCGACGTGGCGTCCTAGCCCAAAAAGTTTTTTCCGAAACGTCCGCGTTGAAGGTATTGGAAAATATTTTGCATCCCCGTATTCGCGCGCTCTGGCAGGCGAAGGTGCAACACTGGCGGGAGGAAGGGCGCGATTTGGGAGTGGTTATCATTCCTCTGTTGTTTGAAACCTCGGCTGAATCGGAATTTGACTCGGTAATTTGCGTAGCTTGTTCCTTTGATTCTCAACGAGACCGTCTTGCACAGCGGGGCTGGGACGCCAGGCAAATTGAGCAAAGGTTGGCGGCGCAATGGCCGATTGAAACGAAAATGGACAAGGCGGACTCCGTAATCTGGTCGGACACAACTTTGAAGGCTTTTGGTGAACAGTTGAAACGAAGTTGCGGTATTTATTCTGCGGCAAAAACAATTTTCATCCGTTAAAAAATGGCTGGTTGCAATTCTTGGGATTATGAGGAAGTTCTCATGCTCGCTTTCGAGCACGCCGAGGAGGCGGGGGTGGAACAGACAAGTTTGTTCCACCCTTTTTTTTGGGAGTTGGTAGGAGAATTCGTCTCCGTTTATTCGCTTAAAGATACGGATTTCTGGGAATAAGGCTGGGGCGTTCCGAAATGTGGCAGGCCATTCCGCCAGGAAAACGGTTAGGCGTGAATCTGCCGGTCTTGCCAGCCCTGCTTTTTATCAGATTTAGCATGATAGAGAATCCCATCTTCTGTCTGGCAGGGAGACTTCACAAAGGAACAATGTCCAACGCCCCAGACGCGGTCGTTCTTCTGAAAGACCGGACCAGCTTTCTTCCATGAAGTTGGATTCAGCAAATTGTTGTCGGAATTACCCAGAAGGCCCCGACAGTAATCTTCTGTCCAACTGGCGCTGGCGGAATAAACCACAAATATTTTTCCGTCGCGTTTCAATATCTGCGGTCCTTCGCAAATCGGCATTTCGACGCGCTCCCAATTATGCTCGGGTTCCGCGATCAAAACGCGTTCGCCACAAACCGTGTAGGGATTTTTCATGGGGGCGATATAGATGTTTTGCTGCCCATCGACTTTCCCCGTGCAGCCCGACCAAATTAAAAATAGTGCTTTAGCTAATGCCATGCCACTGGTGGGTGAATTGGGAGAAACGAAACGGACGGGTGGAACAGTGCCTGAAAAATTTTTCGCGGACTAAAGGACGGGGCGAACGAAAAATTCGGACGGATAAACAAATACGGAGGAAAGTTATTTTATGCCGCCAGCCAAAAGCGTTTGGAAATGGGGTGGTTGTTCTGCGGCGGCAACGATGTTGATTTCAATTTTCTTAAATCCGGCGGATTCGAGCCAGCGATGCAAATCACTTTCCGCGAAACCCAACCAGCGGTCGCCGTAAAGTTCGCGTGCTTTTTCGAAATTATGCTTGAGCAGATCAAGCATCAATAGCTGTCCGCCGGGCCGAAGAATTTTGTAAGTGCTTCCAATCGCTTTGGCGGGTTCGGCGGCGTGATGAAGTGCCTGACTTAAAATGACGAGGTCCACGCTGTTGGGTTCGATGGGCGGATTCTCCAAATCACCCAGCCGAAATTCCAAATTCTTCAAGCCGTTCTTCTTCGCTTTTTTTGCGCCGAACGCCACCATCTTTTGGGAATTATCGACGGCTATCACCTTTTTAGCGCGGCGGGCGAGAAGTTCGCTCAAAAGCCCTTCACCCGACCCGAGATCCGCCACCACGATTGGCGGAATAATTCTCAACAACAATTGTCCAAAAGCCTGCCAGGAACGCCCCGGCCCATAGCTGCGATCGAATCTGCCGGCGACTTGGTTGAAATAGACCTGCGCCTGTTCTTTGCGACGGCCAAGAATGCGGCGGAGATTTGTTTGATCCGCAGAATGTTCGGACATTTCTTTAGCGCCGCGAATGGCGAGGCGAATGAATTCTCCGGCAACCGCATCCGATGTTTCATTTAATTTGTAGTAGGTGCGTTTGCCCGCGCGCCGCGATTCAACCAGCTTGGATTCCTGCAAAAGCCCGAGATGGGTCGAAATACGCGATTGGCCGAGACGCGTAATTTCCTGAAGTTCGTTGACTGAAAGTTCGTCCCGTTCGAGCAGCGCAATGATACGCAAACGCGTGGGATCCGATAATGCGCGAAGAGATTTTAAAGTGGAGGACATGATTTAATTCGATGCCGAAGATGAAACTAATTTTTTCAATGCGCCTGGCTCCCAAAAATGATGAAGTCTTTTTCGCGCGCAATTTCGCCGGCCTGCCGCAAGGCAAACTCAAGTTCTGTCTTTTTCATTCAATGAATTTGAATGCCCGCAGAATTTGAAGCCGTTCTGTTTCCGTTAAAATACCGACAAAAGGATCGCCTTGCCGCAGTCGCTGACCCGTATCGTTGTCTTGCGTTAAGATCTCCAGGATTCGTTCAGGATCGTTGTTTTTCAAAATAGAGTCCCATTCCTTGACTGCTTGCGGACAGGGGCGACGAATTTTTTTCCAGCGTTTTAAATTTTTGCGGGCAATGTGCATCAACTCCGGTTGACGTTGAATCTTTCCTGCGATGACGCGGCACATTTCCAAAGAGCACGCGTCCATCCACTGATGGCTTCGAAGAAACTTTTCGTCGGGCAGGGTTGGAACGTTAATTTTCATGTGGCTTGGTCAAAACATAAAACTTAAATTCAGGTTGACCAGATGTATCTTGGATATATCATCCTATCCTGATACGTCAATACGTGTGTTTTAGAGATTCAGCAAAAAAAAGAAATAAATGAGCAAAAATTATATTTTTTCGTCCGAGTCCGTCGGCGAGGGACATCCTGACAAAGTCGCGGATACAATTTCCGACGCGGTTTTGGATGCGTGTTTTTCCCATGATCCCAAGAGTCGGGTGGCCTGCGAGACTTACGTCAAAAGTAACATCGTCGTGGTCGGCGGCGAAATCACCGTTCCGAAATTCCGCGGAGCAAATTTGGAAAATTTCATCAACATCAACAAACTGGTGCGCGATGCGATTCGCGAAATCGGATACGTGAACGACGACGACGTTTTTCATGCGGACAAAGTTTTCATCAACAACATTATTACCTCTCAAAGCCCGGATATTTCTCAAGGCGTCGATGCCGCGGCGGCGGACGGAAAAGACACGGCAGAGCAGGGCGCTGGCGATCAAGGTTTGATGTTTGGTTATGCCAGCGATGAAACGCCGGAGTTGATGCCTGCGCCAATTATGTTCGCCCATCGTCTCGGTCGCGAACTGACGCGCGTTCGCAAATCCGGAAAAGTCAAATGGCTTCGTCCCGACGCGAAGAGCCAGGTTTCGGTTCAATACGAAAACGGAAAACCGGTTCGCATTACCAACGTCGTTATTTCCACTCAGCACGCGGCGGACGTGAAGCACAAAGAGATCAAAGATTTTTGCATCAAGGAAATTGTCCGCAAAGTTTTGCCGGGAAATATGCTTGATAAAAAGACGCAATTTCTCATTAACCCGACAGGACGTTTCGTTGTCGGCGGACCACAGGGCGACACTGGATTGACGGGGCGAAAGATCATCGTTGATAGCTACGGCGGCATGGGACGCCACGGCGGCGGCGCATTTTCTGGAAAAGATCCAAGCAAAGTGGATCGCAGCGCGGCTTACATGGGGCGTTACGTGGCCAAAAATATTATTGCGGCAGGACTCGCGACGAAAGCGGAAATCCAATTTGCCTATGCGATTGGTTATCCGGAACCGGTTTCAGTTTGCGTTGATACTTTTGGAACGGGTTTGGTGAGCGACGAAGCGATTGAAAAAGCCGTGCGGGAAGTTTTTAGTTTTAAGCCCGCGGCAATCATCAAGCAATTGAACCTGCTTCGACCGATTTATTCCAAAACCACCAACTATGGACACTTCGGAAAAATCGAAGATTTGAATTCAATCACCTGGGAAAAAACTGACAAGGCGGCGGCATTAAAGCGCGCGGCCAAATAACCTTAACTTCAAAAATATGCCTAAAGTAAAATTAACCGCTCCGCGTTCGCGCGCCAGTAAATCAAGTCTCGTCAAGCCTCGCTCTGTTTCTGTGAATGGAAATGGCAAAGGCCATGCGGATTTCAAAGTGAAGGATCTCAGCCTCGCCGAATGGGGTCGCAAGACAATCGATGTTTCCGAAAAAGAAATGCCCGGCCTGATGTCGATTCGCAAAAAATATGCGCCGGGCAAGCCACTCAAGGGCGTGCGCGTGACTGGCTCATTGCACATGACTACGGAGACGGCGATTCTCATTGAGACGTTGGTCGATCTCGGGGCGAATGTGCGTTGGGCAAGTTGCAATATTTTTTCCACACAAGACCAGGCGGCTGCGGCCATTGCCAAGGCTGGCATCCCGGTGTTCGCGTGGAAAGGGGAGACGCTGGAAGAATATTGGGATTGCACACTCGACGCGGTCACCTTTCCGGGCAACCAGGGGCCTGAACTTGTCGTCGATGACGGCGGCGATGTGACCTTGCTCATTCACAAAGGTTTTGAACTCGAAAACGGCAGCACTTGGGTCAACACTGCGAGCGGTTCGCACGAAGAACAAGTAATCAAAAATTTGCTCAAACGTGTTGCCAAAGAACGTCCGGGTTTTTGGAAGAACGTGGTTCAGGATTGGCGCGGGGTTTCCGAAGAAACAACCACCGGCGTGCATCGCCTTTATCAAATGCTTGAACAAGGCAAACTTCTTGTTCCGGCCATCAACGTGAACGATTCCGTCACGAAATCGAAATTCGACAATCTTTACGGCTGCCGCGAATCGCTCGCCGATGGGATCAAGCGCGCAACGGATGTGATGATTGCAGGTAAAGTCGCTTGTGTTTGTGGCTACGGCGATGTCGGTAAAGGTTCAGCGCATTCATTGCGTGGCTTCGGCGCTCGCGTCGTTGTGACCGAAATTGATCCGATCAACGCGCTTCAAGCCGCGATGGAAGGTTTTGAAGTAAACACACTCGAGAGCACGCTGGGACGCGCAGATATTTACGTCACTACCACGGGCAACTGCGACATCATCACCTTCGAACACATGCAGAAAATGAAGGACCAGGCCATCGTCTGTAACATCGGTCACTTCGACAATGAGATTCAAATGGAACGCCTCAACACGGCGAAGGGCATAAAAAAGATCAACATTAAACCTCAATACGACAAATACACGTTCCCAAACGGTGACGCGATTTTCGTGCTTGCTGAAGGTCGTCTTGTTAACCTCGGTTGCGCCACCGGCCATCCCAGCTTCGTGATGTCCAACTCTTTCTCGAACCAGGTGCTCGCCCAGATGGACCTTTGGAAAAACAAAGACACCTACAAGGTCGCGGTCTATCGCTTGCCCAAAAAGCTAGATGAAGAAGTTGCCCGGCTGCATTTAGAAAAAATCGGCGTGAAGTTGACCAGGCTCACCAAAAAACAATCTGATTATCTTGGAGTATCGCCGGAGGGCCCTTACAAGCCTGAGCATTACCGCTACTAAACGAATTCAAAATTAAAACGCAAAAGGCGAACGGAGAAATCCGTTCGCC
>JBDSYB010000382.1:0-3968 GCA_039925885.1 Verrucomicrobiota bacterium | reverse complement strand
TTGCGCGAGCGCCTTGTCAATTCTCGCTCTCAACTCTCCTCGCTCCAAACCCTCTGTCGGATTCACCTCGACGACAGGCATCTGACGTTCCACGCCGCCGGATTCTTCATTCAACGCCTCAATGGATTCCGCTCGAGTCCGCTTGTTTTTCCGCATCTGGTCCAGGCAAAGATTGATAACAATGCGCGTTATCCACGTGGCAAAACTTGAGTCGCCCTGAAATTGCACGAGCCTTTGCCATGCTTTCACCCACGCTTCCTGAGAAAGATCAACCGCTTCTTCTTCATTGCGCATCATGCTGAATGCGCGCCCGTAAATTTTGTCGCGATGCCGTCTGACCATTTCCTCAAAGGCTTGCATATCGCCTTTTTGGGCCGACTTCACCAGGCTTTCATCCGGTTGGGTCGTATAATCCTGACGCATCGACATGGTTTTGACGGGGTAATTAGAGGAAATATTCAGTTGCGATTTACAACCGACCTTTCGTGCTTGGCAATTGACCGGCGATGCGTGGATCGCGCTGGCAAGCGAAATCCGCCGCACGCGCAAACGACTTAAACAACGCCTCGACAACGTGATGCGGTTCTTCGCCATACAACAATTCGAGATGCAGGTTGCAACGGGCTTCGTTGGCAAACCCTTGAAAAAATTCTCGTGCCAGCCCAAAGCGAAAAACCGATGACATGTCCTGATTTTTTTCTGCGTCGCTGAGTTTCTTGAAGGACATTTTTTCAAGCCCACGCCACACCACATAGGGGCGGCCGCTAAAATCGACGACACAACGCGCCAGACATTCGTCCATGGTTACAAACGCTTCGCCGGTGAATGGATTTCGCGGATCAAAACCTGTTCCGTAGCGGCGAATTCCCTTCTTGTCGCCGAGCGCCGCAAGAAATGCCTGCCCCAAGGCGATTCCGCAGTCTTCAACCGTATGATGCGCATCAACTTCCAAATCGCCTTTGCACTTCAGAATCAAATTCACCGTGGAATGTTTGGCGAAAAGAGTGAGCATGTGGTCGAAAAATGGAATGCCCGTTTTGATCGATGACTTCCCCGCTCCGTCAATTTGCAACTCCACCGAAATCTGCGTTTCCTTTGTTGCACGCTTTATTTTCGCGGCCCTGTTTTTCATCGCGCGGAATTAAACAGCTTTCAAACGAGAAACAAAGAGGAATGTCAGGGACAGCGCTCTCCCTTCCGCCCGGTTATTCTTTGGCGCCGCGAATCCTGAACAGTTCAATCATGCGAAGATCGCGCAGATTTTTCGCCAATTCGATCGGGGTGTGTCCATCCCTTCCCTTGGCGTTCATGTCAGCCCCTTTGTTAATCAACAATTGAGCGCTCTCATAACCGCCCCGCGCGACGGAGTAATGAAGTGGCGTCAATCCGTTGTCGTCGCGCACATTAACCTTCGCTTTATATTTGAGAAGAATTTCAATCGCATTAGTGTTGCCGGAATAGGCCGCCATGTGCAGAGGTTCCCATAAATCCTTTGCTCCGCGATTTGTCAATTTCGCATTGACCAAGCCGGGATGTGTCTTCAACAGTTGTTCCAGACGTGGATTGTCTTGCGAGGCGAGCGCGTTCCGCAATTCGCTTCGATGGTCTGTCGCTTTCAGAAAAAATAAAACTCCGATCACCGAAGAAAAAATTAGCAGCGCAACCAACGCGAAATTTCTCCACTTTTTTGCCGCGCTCGTTTCTCGTGTGGCCAAATTATTTTTCATAAGCTGCTGTTTTTTGAGACCCGAGCAGTGAAAATTATTTCTCACTCGCACTTTGTTGCCAAACAATTTTACCTAATGTTCTTCCGCCAACCTCGTCGCATAAACGCGCTCCAAAACAATCCAACTTCCTGGCGGCTTTTTTGAAATTTGTTCGCGAATCCAGTGATAATGTGGGCGTTGTGGAAAACAAAATCTGCAGGCGGGATTCTTTCTGAATGAATGCACCCGCACCAAAACATTCCCGCCAAAATTGGAAATGCGATTCCAAAAATTTTCATGTCTCAATTCGTTACCCGCTGGCGATGCGTTCAGCGAGGGGAAAAAAAAATGCCTTGGATTGCTGCGCAAATGCTTCAGCGACAAAAATCTTTTCCATATCTCAACCCACCCATAAATTGCACGCGTGAATTTATCTGTTGGCGCAACGATCTCAGCGAATATTTCCGACATCGCATTTGGCGGAGAAGGCGTGGCCCGCCTCGAGGATTTTGTGATTTTTGTTCCGTTCGTTGCTTTGGGCGAAACTGTTGAAATTGAAATCACGGAGGTGAAAAAACGCTTTGCCCGGGGCCGCTTGCTGAAAGTCGTTTCAATCTCGCCGGATCGCGTTACGCCACCCTGCCCTTATTTTAGCGATTGCGGCGGCTGCCAATATCAACACCTTGATTACTCGGCTCAACTCCGTATTAAACACAAACAGATCGTCGATCTTTTTGATCGGGTCGGGAAATTTCCCGAGGCGCTGATTGATCCGGTTGTCCCCTGCCCTCAACCGTATGGTTATCGCAATCGAATCATGATTCGCAGCCAATGGGATAAGTTCAAACAGGCTTTGAACATCGGATTCCTTCGCGCGGAAAGCCGTCTCGTAGTCGATATCGAGGAATGCAAAATTGCTGAATTGGCGTTGAACGAGCAAATCCAACAGGTTCGCAGAAATCCGCCGCCCAAAGGTGGAATCAAAGTCGTATTGCGCGTGCCGCCCAAAGATTGGGACCTGCCGCGCGATTCTTTTTTTCAGAACAATTTTTTTTTGCTGCCCAGGTTGGTGGAGGCGGTTCGTGATCGGCTGCGCGAGAGCAAATCACGTTTTCTCATCGACACTTATTGTGGCGTGGGTTTTTTTAGTGTTGAACTGGGAGACCTCGTGGAAAAATTCGTCGGTATCGAGGTGGACATGCCGGCAATTTTGGCGGCGCGAAAAAATGCGGCGCGTCGCGGGCTGACAAACGGCGAATTTATTGGCGGCCGCACCGAGGAACTTCTTCCCGGTTTGATTGGGCGTTTTGATCGGAGCGCGACCACCATCATTCTTGATCCGCCTCGCACCGGGTGCCCGCCCGAAACGATGCAATTGCTCGAGAAAGTTCGGCCGTCTCAAATAATTTACGTTTCCTGCCACCCGGCAACTCTGGCCCGCGACTTAAACATCCTCTGCGCGAGCGGTGTCTTTAAACTGGCGAAAGTGGTGCCGCTCGACATGTTTCCCCAGACCCAGCATGTGGAGTGCGTGGCTGATTTGCGGGCCAATTAATCGGCGCGCAAAGACTTGCCAATAATTCCAGCATCGTTTCAACTAAATCAGCCATGACGACAGAACAAACCGCCCGACCCTCGAACGAACCCGCCTCCCGCCCTTTCACCGTGCGCAATTTACCGTGGATCATTGCCGCCGGTGTTTTTCTGCTTTACGTCGTGACCTTAAATCATTGGGTCACGCTCAAAAGTCTGCCCGTGATCGCGAAAATTTCGGGGTGGGACTGGCATCCCGCAACCACAGCTCCCCTTCATTTTTTACTGACTTACCCCTTTCATTGGCTGTCAGGAAACGCGCGCTTCGTCGGCTTAAATCTTTTTTCCGCAGTCTGCGCGGCACTCACTCTGGCGTTACTCGCGCGATCGGTCTCGCTGATGCCGCAGGATCGCTCACCGGATCAACGCCAGCGTCAGACAAGCAGCGATGCGCTCTACAACGCGCGATTTCCCTGGCTGGCTCCGTTGACGGCTGTGTTGGTTTGCGGACTGCAATTGTCATTTTGGGAAAATGCGATTGCAGCCACCGGCGAAATGCTCGACCTGCTGTTGTTCGCGTATGTGATTCGTTGTCTCTTGGAATTTCGCGTCAGCAACCGCGAAAGCTGGTTGCTCAAAATGTCATTGGTTTATGGATTAGCCGTGACCAACAACTGGGCGATGGTGGGATTTTTCCCGTTCTTTCTCGTTGCGTTGATCTGGATAAAA
>JBDSYB010000381.1:0-41143 GCA_039925885.1 Verrucomicrobiota bacterium | reverse complement strand
GTTTTGCAGTTGGATTGGATCCCTCATGGAGATGTCCGTGAAATAGTGGCGCGCCGCTTTGAACTGCAAAACAAAGGCGAGTGGACAGGTGCGGCTGCATTTCTGACTCAACTGGAAAACGCTCAAGCGAGGACGTTGGTGAGCCAGGCGCTCGCGGAAGATCGACCGCTCAACGAGCCTGAAAAAATTCTCAAAGGTTATCTTGGAAAACAGGGCGTGGTGGAATTTCTGCGCGACAAGTCGATTGAGCGGCGCGCGGCAATTTTGAATCAGGAAATGGCGCATCCCAATTTGACCGAGGCGCAGCAACGCGAGTTGTTGGAAAAGAAAAGCAATTTAATGGCGGAAAAAAAGCAGCCCATAGGACGGGTGAGCTGAGGAAACGGAATTTATTTGCGAGCGCATTAAGCACGCGCTGATTTTTCTCCCGCAAGATGGCGGAGATCGTTAAACGTTTTCGAACAATTGGTTTAACAAAAGATACCAAATCGTCACGGCCACCAATGCGGCGCAATTGCCGAAGTCCCAACCTTGATAAGGCTCCGCAACTTCACGCGCACAATTGAATTTTATTTTCCTCGTTTTCGGGGAGTTGTAATTGGCGACTTAAAAGAGGATAGTAAAAATCGAACCAGCTTATGAAAATGCACTTGAAATTTATTCTGATGTCATCCGCTCTGCTCTCCTTTGGTTTTTTCGGAGCGCGCGCGGAAGATGCGGCGGTTACGCCCGTGGCGACGGTCAAACACATTGAGATTGGGGAATATGAAACGTTGCGCGCCAACACCAACAACGTGATTTTAGATGTGCGCAGCGCTGCGGAATTTGAGAAAGGCCGGATTCCTGGAGCGGTCAACATTGATGTTAATTCCAGTAACTTTACGGAAAAAATTTCCGCCCTCGATACCAATAAAACGTACCTGGTCAATTGTGCGGTGGGAATGCGCAGCGCCAAAGCCTGCCAAAAAATGGAGGAGATGGGATTCAATCATCTTTATGATTTCAAGCCCGGCTTTGACGGCTGGAAAAAAGCGGGCAAGCCCGTGGAGAAATAGTCCGCTGTTTTTCTCAGCCACGAACTATTTTTTCAAGGTCAGTCTGCAATTGATTTGAGCTTGCTTGTGCCCCGAAAGTTTCCTTCGCAAAAAAGAAAACGACGTTTTGAAATTTTGGAGCCACGGTACAAACGTTGTCATTTTTTACCGAAATCAACCTGCGAAGGAAGTTTCTGCAAATTACCTATTGCAAGGCAAAATTCCTTTGCTATATTCCGCGCTCCGCTGCCCAGATGGGAGTGAGCAAAAAGGTTTAGCTGCAATGCCAACTATTAATCAACTCGTCCGAAAAGGACGTACTAAAATACGAAGAAAGTCGAAGTCACCGGCTTTGCAAAATTCGCCGTTTCGTCGCGGCGTTTGTCTTCAAGTGATGACTCGCACGCCGAAGAAACCCAACTCCGCGATGCGCAAAGTGGCAAAAATTCGTTTGACGAATGGCCAGGAAGTTATCGCCTACATCCCGGACGAAGGCCACAATTTGCAGGAACATTCCATTGTGTTAATTCGCGGTGGCAAGGTGAAAGATTTGCCCGGGGTGCGTTATCATATTGTGCGCGGAACTCTGGACGCGGCAGGTGTGGAGAAGCGTCGTGTGAGTCGATCCAAATACGGAGTGAAACGCCCGAAAGCGCCTAAAGCAGGAGAAGCCAAGAAATAATTTTATGTCGAGACGTCGTCAAGCAGACAAAAGACCATTGGTCCAGGATGGCAAATATAAGAGCACGTTGGTTTCGCGCCTCGTGAATACTGTCATGCAGTCCGGCAAGAAAAGTCTTGCTCAACGGATTGTTTACGGTGCGTTCGATCAACTTGCGGAGAAAAATCCGCAATCGACTCCGCTGGAAATTTTGCAGCGCGCGGTGGACAACGCCAAGCCGCGTTTAGAAGTCAAAGCCCGCCGCGTGGGTGGCGCGACTTATCAAGTGCCGATGGAAGTTCCGGGCGACCGTCAACTCGCTTTGGCGATGCGCTGGCTGGTGGATTTTGCGGATGCGCGCAAGGGTATCACGATGAAAGAAGCTTTGGCCGCCGAGATCATGGAAGCGTTTCAGGGTCAGGGAAACGCGATTCGCAAACGCGACGATGTTCATAAGATGGCGCAGGCAAATAAAGCCTTTGCGCATTTTCGCTGGTAACAGTTTAAAATTTAAATCGCGCCCCGAACTAATCGTCGGGGCGTTTTAGTCTTTAGGATTTTGCAATGAGTGCAGTTATAGAAAATAAACCGGTCAACTCGCCTAATCGTCAATATACATTGGAGCGCACGCGCAACATTGGCATTGCCGCGCACATCGACGCTGGAAAAACGACGACGACGGAGCGAATTCTGTTTTACACGGGGTTGATTCACAAGATTGGTGATGTCGATGACGGCAATACTGTCACTGACTGGATGGAGCAGGAAAAAGAACGCGGCATTACGATCACTTCTGCTGCTGTGACTTGCTTCTGGACCCAGAAACAAGAAGAGGGCCTCCAAAAATCTTTTGCCACTATCCCGCACCGCATCAATATCATCGACACACCTGGCCACGTCGATTTCACCGCTGAAGTTGAGCGTTCCATGCGTGTTCTTGATGGGGCTGTGGCCGTTTTCTGTGGAGTTGCCGGTGTTCAGCCGCAATCCGAAACGGTTTGGCGTCAAGCAACAAAATATAGAGTTCCCCGGATTGCTTTCGTCAACAAAATGGATCGAACCGGAGCGAATTTTGAGAATGCGCTGGCCGACATGCGCAACAAGCTCAAGGCGTATGCGTTTCCGATTCATTTGCCAATCGGCGCGGAAGAAAATTTCGAAGGTGTCATCGACATCGTAAATCAAAAAGCAATTGTTTGGGGAGCAGGGGATTTGACGACGGAAGGCCTCAAATACGAAATCAAAGACATTCCCGACGCCTACAAAGAAAAAGCCAAGAAGGCTCTGCAGGAATTGATCGAGGCGGTTTCCAACAAGGACGATGCTTTGGCTGAACTGGTGTTGGAAGAGAAGCCGATTGATGTCTTGACGTTGAAGGCCGCCATTCGCCGCTTAACTTGCAGAATCGAATTGGTGCCTGTTCTGTGCGGTTCAGCTTTCAAGAAAAAAGGCGTGCAAGTTTTGATCGACGCAGTGGTGGATTACTTACCCGGCCCGCTGGATATTCCACAGGCTGAAGGTCTCGAGCCAGGAACGGACAATAAAATCGAAGTAGCCTCTGACGACAGCGCCAAATTTTGTTCGCTTGCTTTCAAACTTTGGACGGATCCTTACGCTGGCAAGTTGGTTTTCTTTCGCGTGTATTCCGGCCATTTGAAAAAGGGCGACACGATTTACAATCCACGCACGCGCAAGCGCGAACGCGTCAGCCGTCTCATGGTCATTCAAGGCAGCGAACGCAAAGATATCGACGCAGTTTATTCCGGTGACATCGCGGCACTCGTTGGTTTGCGGAACATCACGACCGGCGACACGCTGTGCGATGAAGATTTTGATGTCACGCTCGAACCGCCTACTTTTCCCGAGCCGGTCATCAGCATGGCGATTGAGCCCAAAACTAAAGGCGACCGGGACAAAATGTCGGAAGGCTTACAACGGCTCGCGGAAGAAGATCCAACTTTCCGTTGCTTCACCAATGAAGAAACCAGCCAGCTTATTATCGCCGGAATGGGTGAGTTGCATTTGGAAATTATTTGCGACCGTCTGAAACGCGAATTCAAGGTTGAAGCCAATTCCGGCGCGCCGCAAATTGCTTATCGCGAGACGATCACGAAAGATGCGGAAGGCGAAGGAAAATTCATTCGTCAATCGGGTGGTCGCGGACAATACGGCCACGCCGTTGTCAGAATCCAGCCGAACGAAAAAGGCAAAGGCCTGGAAATTGAAAACAAAATTGTCGGCGGCACGATTCCCAAAGAATATATTCCAGCGGTTATCGATGGCATCGAAGAAGCGATTCGGAGCGGTGTTTACGCTGGTTATCAAATGATCGATGTCAAAGCGCAGGTCGTTGATGGATCATTTCACGAAGTGGATTCAAACGAACTCGCTTTCAAAATGGCGGGTATTTTTGCTTTCAAAGATGCGGTAAAATCCGCCGGGCCGGTTCTGCTTGAACCCATCATGAAAGTGGAAGTCACCACGCCGGATGAATATCAGGGCGACCTCCTTGGCGATGTCAATCGGCGTCGTGGAAAAATTATCAGTATCGAGGCTAAAAACGGGCAGACCGTTCTTAACGCGAACGTGCCGTTGGCGGAAATGTTCGGATACGCCACGGCGATTCGTTCCCTCTCGAAAGGGCGCGCTTCGTATTCAATGGAGCCGCTCACGTTCGAACAAGTTCCAAACAGTGTCTTGAATACCATTTTGGATTCGGCAAAGTCTCGACCGGCAGCACGCACTTAAACTTAAACTATTAACCTTGTTCTTTTTATATGGCCCAACGCATTCGCATCCGACTGAAAGCTTACGATCACCGCGTCATTGACCAATCGGCTCATGACATCGTCGAAACCGTCAAACGCACTGGCGCGCGGGTTGCCGGGCCAATCCCACTTCCAACGCGAGTTGAAAAATGGACGGTTTTGCGCTCGCCGCATTCTGACAAAAAATCGCAGGAAACTTTTGAGCAACGGACCCACAAAAGACTTCTCGACATCATCGATCCCACCGCAAAAACCGTGGATGAATTGAAGAAGTTGAACTTGCCCGCAGGCGTCGATATCACCATTAAAATTTGATTTTATGCTAGGAATTTTAGGAAAAAAACTGGGCCAGACTCGCGTCTATGACACCAAAGGTGTCGTCCACTCGGTGACGGTTGTTGCTGTCGGCCCCAACCGCGTTATCCAGGTTAAAACTCAGGAAACCGACGGCTACAACGCAGTGCAACTTGGTTTCGATGAACAAAAAGAACATCGACTCACCAAGCCGCTGCTCGGTCACATCAAAAAGCACAATGCAACGGCAGTGAAGCGCATTAGAGAATTTCGTGATTTCACTTTAACCGTGAAACCCGGCGACACCGTCGGCGCAAATATTTTTGCGGCGGGCGATTTCGTGGATGCTATCGGCATCACAAAGGGAAAAGGTTTTGAAGGCGTCATGAAGCGTCATAATTTCCGTGGTGGTGATGCGTCGCACGGTTCCAAAGGTTTTAGACGCCGCCCCGGCGCGATTGGACAACGTTTGTTTCCAGGCACGGTTATGCGCGGAATGCGGATGCCCGGTCACATGGGACAAGTTCGCGTCACGACTCAAAATCTGGAAGTGATTCAAGTGCGCGAAGATGACAATCTTTTGTTAATCAAAGGCGCGATTCCGGGAAGCAACAACAGCTACGTTGTCATCCGCGAATCCAAGAAATTACCCAAAGGTTCCGAGGCCGCGAAGTTGCGCAAAGAACCCAAATTGTCTGGCAAAGCCGCCAAAGGCGCGGCCAAAGCTGCCGCTCCCAAACCTGCGGCCAAGAAATAATTTACTCGTAGCAGCCGATGTGAATCGGCTCTAAATATAAAAAAGTTAGAGCCGATTCACATCGGCTGCTACAAAAAGAAAAATTTATGAAGCTGACTGTAAAAGATATCAAAGGCAAAAGCGCCGGCGAACTCGAAGTGAAGTTCGAGATGATCGAAGATGGCAAAGGCACGCAAGCCGTTCACGACGCCGTCACCGCTTATCGCGCCGCTCAACGCAGCGGCACCGCTTGCACCAAAACTGCTGGCGAAGTGCAAGGCACCAACAAAAAACCTTGGAAACAAAAAGGCACGGGTCGCGCTCGCGCTGGGTCGTTCCGCTCCCCGTTGTGGCGCGGCGGTGGTGTGGTGTTCGGTCCGAAGCCGCGCGATTTCAGCAAGAAAGTCAACGGCTCCACCAAGAAACTCGCGTTGCGCAAAGCGCTCGGCGAACGCATCAAGATGGGCGATGTCACCATTGTTTCCGATTTCAAATTGGGCGCAGCGAAGACCAAAGATTTCCTGAATGTATTGAACGCTTTGGAGATCGATGGAACCACTTTGATTGTGGCGGAAAGTTCCGATGAAAATTTGATTCGTTCTTCGCGCAATGTTTCTTACGTGGAAGTGACCACGGGTGAAGACTTGAACACGTATCAAGTATTGCGCAGCGATAAATTGGTTTTTACCAAAGGCGCGTTTGAAAAAGTCGAACAACGTTTAGCCAAGATTTAATCCATGAACACTTTTGAAATCATCAAGACCGTGCGCGTCACCGAAAAAGGCACGCGCCAATCCGACAAGTTGAATCAATACACGGTGGTCGCTGACCGTCGCGCCAATAAAATTCAGATCCGTCAGGCCGTGCAGGAACTTTTCAAAGTCAAAGTCATCGGCGTCAACACCATGAACGTTCGTGGCAAAGCCCGCCGGAAACGCACCGCTGCATCCGGCACGACTCCCTCCTGGAAAAAGGCGATTGTCACCTTGAAAGAGGGCGACAAAATTGTTTTGACCTAGCTTTGTAGCGGCGTGTTTGTGACCGCCGCAAATGAACTTTCGCAAAAGCGATTCGGGATAATCCGAATCGCTTTTTTGCACCCGAGAAAACACATTGCCAACTGCGCACCTGGCTTATACAAAGTTCGTCAATCGCATCACAGTGACCAGCCAACGAATAAGCGATAACTTTTTGTTGGTAATGAAAATAAAATTTATCCATCCCTGTCAAACGCTTGCGCAATATCAAACGATTTCACCACTCCGGACATTCCATTCAACGCATGTTTGAGCGCGGATTATCCGAACAGGCGATTAAAGACACGGTCAAATATGCAGAATTTTGTGTGCGGCAGCGCAAGGGCGAAATGGCGGAATAGTTTATCGTTGCGAGAAGAGCATTGAAGGCAGACTCTTGGTAGTGGCGGCAGAAATTAAGGACGCCGAATGCTGGCTCTTGAAAGCTTTTTTTGATGAGTAAAGGAAAA
This sequence comes from Verrucomicrobiota bacterium, assembly GCA_039925885.1. Lineage (GTDB taxonomy): Bacteria > Verrucomicrobiota > Verrucomicrobiia > Limisphaerales > CANJXF01 > CANJXF01. The sequence goes on along the minus strand of JBDSYB010000381.1, from coordinate 34,164 downwards.
ACAGTTTCTCAAATGATTAAGATTGGGAGCAGCAACCCGCCCACGGTTGAGATTGACAGTCAGGCCAAATCGGCCTACGTCCGTTTTTCGAGGAAGGCGGTGTTTCGGACGAAGTCGGTTGATAAATCCGGAATTATCATTGCCATTGATTTTGATAAAGCGAATGAAGTCATCGGCGTTGAACTGGTGGGCGTGTCGGATTTCAGCGTCAAGACTCTTTTGAATTACGCTCCAGTGACTGCGCCTAAAATTAGAAATTGGGACCGCACCCGTTACGTCTCCGCAGGATATAAAGGAAGGCAAAGTCTCGAGCACGCCTAGTCGTCGCAAATAAAATTTCGTAAAACGATTCGGGTTTTCCCGAATCGCTTTTTTTGTTTTCAGGCACAACTTTCCGGTCAACGGAGCGACTCGCCCTTTCAACTAAAAGCCGTTGGAAGAAAGCTGGTGCCTGATTCCTCACGTCCGCCAAAACCCCGAACGACGACCCAAACTGCCCCGCCGCTCCACAAAACCGATGAGTGCGGGTTGAAGCGCGAATTCAGAAAGGTGGCTGGAAATTCCGCAAGGTTTTGGAGTGCGGCAGCCCTCTGCCGCTTTGGCTTCGTTCCGCCTCACGTTGGAAAAGCGGCAGAGGACTGCCGCTCCAGAACGCTGGCGCGCAATCCGTCCGGTCAACGGGCGATTGCCCCCGCCGCTCACCAAACCGCTCGACAAACCCCCGCCCCAAGATTTACGGTCACAAACATGAGACCCAAAATTCGTCGCTGCGCCATCATCCACATTATCCGCATCGAAAATTTGGAAAACCAAAGCGTCTATGGAATCTGAAAAAATAGAATATTTCAAAACGACTTGCGACAACTGTAAGCAACCGATCGAATTCCCCGATGAACTTTACGACGAAGAGATCACTTGTCCCACTTGCCAAACAAAAATCAAAGCTATTCCCGATGATGAAAAAGTCGACCCTGAGCAAGATCGCGAGTGGCTCGAAGGCGATCTGTTGGAAGAACAGCAAGAGGGAATCCTCTTAAAACGTATTTCGGAAGCCAAGAAAAAGGAGATGCTTAAGGCCCAAGCCGATAGCGGTTACAGCTGTGTTTTTGATTTGGTTGTCGAAAACTTTCCAGACTTGCTGACAAAAAAAGGGAAGCAGCGATTGCAAGAGGAGAAAATCGAACGGGCGAAAGACGAATCTGAATATAATAAAGACAATAAGGTGAAAGAGTTTGCGCCTTTGGTCACAATAAAAAAACTGCCTTCCAAATCGGAGAGCGAAAGAAAAGCGACTGAACCTCAAATAAAATACCTTCGAGACTTGGGCGTCCGTGATGAATTTGCTCTCGCAAATCTTGGGGTCAAACAAGCGAGCGACTTGATAGCAAAGATTTTGGAGGAGCGAAACAAGCCAGGCATTCTAAAACAATTGTTCAAAAAATTGTTTCAAAATCAACATGACGGAACCTAACAATCCAATTGAATGTAAATACTTTACGCTCGCAGGAGGTGACGCCCCATTTTACCGTGCTGTCGTTGTTCCTTTTGTAGATGCAATCGAAAATGATCTTTTTTCCAATGGCATTCACCGGAAGGATAATCCTTTAGACGACTGTCTTAAAACGAATGAAAATGTTCAGAATGCGCCAGTCTTGATTGCGGGCATCGTTGGCGTCATTCTGTTTGTTGGCGCTCGGATAGGCGGAAAGATATTAGATGAAATTTACACCGCCAAAATCCAACCGATAGTCAAAAGACTCTTTGCTCAAGCGGATCGGAAATTAACGCCGCAACTTACCTGCAAAAAGAAAATGTATCAAATGGGCGTGTGGTATGAGCAACAACGAGTCCTGATTCTTGTCGCGATCATCGGATGCTCTTTCGAGGAAATCCTAAACCAGCACGATCTCCTGACAACGATTCATGCAAACGCCGTCTGCTGGATTACGGAAAATGGTCTTCAAAAACCAATTCATCTTTATCGTCTTGAAGGTGGTAAAGTGAATGCAGTCCCTTTGCTATTCGATAGTCTTATGGAAGCGCAAAGAGATATTTCCATCAAACCGCGCCAAAACGAACATGACGCGACAGACGAGCGGATTGCGAAGGGAAATTTTTCGCCTTGACCGGAAACGTTGAGGAAATTTTTCAGGGAAATTCTGCAACTATGTTATTTTAAGTTTAATGAAAGAGGAAACGCGTGCACTGGAACCGAAGGGAATTCGACAGCGTTTGGATGAGTTGCGCAACGCTCTGCTCGCCCTGCACAAAACTCTGATTGATTCGGAACGGATTGGTTACGAGCAAACTATCGGCGCGATCCAATCGCCCCATCATTTCCTTCAACTCCTCACGGATGATCCCTGGTTTGTCTGGTTGAAGCCGCTCTCCCACTTGATTGTCCAGATGGATGAAACGTTGGATGGAAAAGAGCCTTTGACCACGGCGGGTATTGAGGCGCTGATCCGAGAAACTTTTCTGCTGCTGACTCCTGCGGAAAGCGGGCACGCTTTTTCCAAACATTATTTCGATGCGTTGCAACGCGATCCTGATGTGGTTCTGGCCCACGCTGCCGTCGTTAAAATGCGATCCCCGGGGAATACTTAAACATTGTGAGTTATCGAAACATCACGCCGTTTTTTCACGCGACCGCTTTTGGATGAGTCTTAAGTGCGCGCTCGTAACATTCCATCGCTTCGTCGAAGCGTTGCAAACGGTTGAGCGCGCCGCCCTTGTAAAGGTAGGCCACCGTCAACGATTGGTCTGAGCCGATGGCTTGATCATACGCGGCGATGGCCTCCGGCATTCGGCGAAGAGCTTCCAGCGCGGCGCCTTTTTTCAAAAGCGCTTCGGAATTGGCTGGATCAATTTCCAATGCTTGTTCGAAGGACGTCAGGGCGATTTCGGCGTCACCGCTATCGAGTGCAGTTTGGCCTTTGCTCAAGAGTGCGTCGGTTTCAGCCGAGGTTTTTGGAAAAGCTTGATGCAGAGAAAAACCGGAGGATTCAGCGGTTGTTTTGGCAGAGAGAGACACCAGAGGAGACGGCCCGCTCGCAAGATCCAAATCGCGAATACGTTTTTCAAGCTGCTCGATGGTTTCCAATAAACGGGAATTGGAATGTTCCGCAGAATTCAATCGGGCTGGAATTGACTGATGTCCCTCGGAAAGAGATCGATCGGAATCGAAAGGATTGCCGGAAGAAAAAAGCAAACCGATTTCCGCCACGCGATTCATGGCGCGGATCTGGAAGTAACCCGTGCCGAGCAATGCCAGAAACCCGATGCCGCCGAGAAATGCCACAGCCATCAACACCGAATGATTTGACTGACGCAACGAAATGATATTTTCCAGATCGTGTTCCCGTTGCAAAGCGAGGTTTTTTTCCACTGAGTTCAAACGTTCGGTAAATAATTCTGCATTTTTCTTCGCGGCAAGATCAGCATCTTGCCGCGCCTGTTCGATGGCACGGAGCGCGGTGTGAAGCTGTTCTTGAAGATATAAATTGGATCGAACATTGTTTTCTGCATTGGAAATTTCGGAAGTCGGGCTGGTCTCCACGTCAGGCGCGGGCTGAGCATAAATTCCCTGGCAAAAAACCCCCGTTATCCAGATTGTGAACACGAGCTTGGTCAGCGTTTTTTTCATCGCACAGGAAAGTTCTTTCGTTGCAGGCCGACTGACAAAGCGATTTCGTCAAATTCTTCGGAACTGACTTCGCCGAGTTGCTTTCCTTTGGCGTCGAGTTTCTCAGAAATTTTTATAACTTTTTCAGTCATGATTTCGTGCGTTTCTTCTGAGCCGCCGAACAGCGCAAAGTTGGGTCCGGTTGTAATGCGCTTGTGTCCGTCGCCATCCAATCCCAGACCCAGAAGCACGGGGGACTTTTTCTTTTTGGCGGACGATTTCGGCATATTCAAGAGTAACGACGCACGATTTTTGTTTCAAAGGTTTTTTTCAAAAGCAGCTCGATTAAAAAAAGCTTTTCAATCCCTAGGATTAAAATTGGATTCGCGCGCCAGTTTTTCCCAAAGCTCTTTTTCGCTGGCGGACACTTCCCGGGGCATGGCGATTCGCGCCACAACAAATAAATCTCCCGCCTCTCCGTCACGCGAGGGAAGACCTCTTCCCTTGATTCGCAACCGCTGTCCGCTTTGGGTTCCTCCGGGAATTTTAATATTCACGGGCGCAATGACCGTCGGTATTACTACGTTCGTGCCCAACGCTGCCTCCCATGGAGCGAGATCCAGGTCATAATAAATATTTCCACCTTCCACTCGAAAATCAGGGTTGGCGGCGAATTTTACCCGCAAAAATAAATCGCCGCGTGGCGCGCTGCCGGTGCCCGTTTGGCCTTGTCCGGCCAATCGCAGTTTCTGACCTTCACGCACCCCAGCAGGAATTTTCACCTGATATTTTTCTGTGCGCGCGATTTCGCCCGAACCGCCGCATGTCGGGCACGGCCGATTTTGCAGCACACCGGTCCCTTGACAACGATCACACCGTCCGTTCCGTCGCAATGAAATGGGCCTCACTGATCCGCTCATCGCTTCAGCCAGCGTAACTAAAATATCCGCCTCCATGTCCTGCCCGCGTTGCGCCGTTTTGCCGCGATCAAATCCGTTGCCTCGTCGAAAACCGCCTTCTCGTCCGCCGCCAAAAAATTGTTCAAAGAAATCGCTGAAACCCGTCCCGCCAAATTCAAAATCCTCGGCGCTTTGTCCCGGTGCACCGGAGCGCCAGGTGTTGGTTCGATAACTTTGTCCGCCACCCGGGGGTGGCGCGAAGCCGCCTTTCCAATCCGCGCCGAGTGTGTCGTATTTTTTTCGTTTATCTTTATCGCTGAGAACTTCGTAAGCCTCGTTGATTTCCTTGAATTTATTTTCGGCCTGCACCTTGTCCTTCGCTACGTCGGGATGATATTGCCGCGCCAGTTTGCGAAAGGCTTTGCGGATTTCGTCTTCACTCGCCGTGCGTGAGACGCTCAACGTTTTGTAATAATCCTTAAATTCGACAGCCATAAATTCGCCGCCACTTTGCGGTTGTTCACACTAAAGCACAAATTCGATTTTGCGCTAAGGAGAGAATTTTTGGGATGCGCGCGAAGGAGGCGAACGTTGCGAAGTGGAAAGGCAAAGTTGACTCAAGTCTAAATCAATTAAGCGGCGAAGTTTTTTTCCTTCGCAACCTTCGCGTTCTTCGCGCGACTCCTTTCTTTTCCATTTACTCTGCAAACATCATTGCTACAAAATCGAATCAATGAATTACGGCTTGAACATTTTTCAAAAAGGCGCGTTGGATTTTCTTTCCCTTGGCGCACTCGTCCATCGACTTGATCCGGGCGTCATCCCATTCCGCAAAGCGACGCATTGCGACATCCACGTCAGCGGCGGGGAATTTAATGTCGCGGGAAATTTATCCGATTGTTTCCGGCTCAATTGTGGCGTGGCAAGCGCGATGGTGGATTATCCGATTGGCGATTTGATTGGCGAACGCATTCGCGGAATGGGTGTGAAACCGTTCTACAAAAATTTCAAACACGATGGCGTGCACGGGCCAAACATGGCGACGGTTTACAGCGATCGCGGCCAAGGTCTTCGAGCACCTGTGGTTTTTTACAATCGCTGTAACGAAGCCGCCGCGCAATTGAAGCCGGGCGATTTCAATTGGAAGGAAATTTTTTCTCAGGGCGTGAGGTGGTTTCACAGCGGTGGAATTTTCGCAGCGCTTTCACCGACGACAGCGGAAGTCATCATCGAAGCGATGCAAGCTGCGAAAGCTGCGGGCGCGGTGACATCGTTCGATTTAAATTACCGCGCGAAACTTTGGAATATCATTGGCGGAAATAAACACGCGGTTTCCGTCCTCGATAAAATTGTAAAGAACGTCGATGTGCTTGTCGGTAACGAAGAAGATTTGCAACTCGGCTTGGGAATTCCCGGACCCGAAGTCGCCGCCAAAGACAAACTCGATCCGAGCGCGTTCTTCAGCATGATGGGCAACGTTACCAAAAAACATCCGCACATCAAAATCGTGGCGACAACTTTGCGAGAAGTGCATTCGACGAACCGTCACAGTTGGGGCGCGGTGGCGTGGATTGATGGAAAAACATTTGTGTCGCCAACGTGCGAACTCGACGTGATTGATCGTGTTGGTGGCGGAGATGGTTACGCGGCTGGATTTTTTTACGGATTGCTCAAAGGTGTTTCACCGCAAGACGCCGTCAATCTCGGATGGGCGCACGGCGCATTGCTCACGACTTTTCCGGGCGACACCACGATGTCCACGGTGGAACAGGTCGAAGCGTTCGCCAAAGGTGGCAGCGCGCGGATACAGAGGTGACTTATTTTCGCGATGCGCTTTTAAATACAAAGGTCACATCTTCGAGTTTCGGAGCAGTGATCATGACGGGAAACACATTCACGTGTTTCGAGGTAATAAATTGATAGGTGTTTACGATAGAAATAATGGAGCGATTCGCGATTTGGAACTCATATAGAATAAGAATTTGCAAGAAGGCATCGAGAGTTTTAGCGTCAAATTAAATGAACGTGGATTTTTCCATCGAGATTGATGTCGCTGATCGAGTTTGGTTCGACGCTTCCTGCGGAAAGCTTTTCATTCGGGCAAAAGATTTCGTGAATGGAATTAATATTAGTTTGATGCCCGACCACGACTTTGAATCTGGAAGTCCGATCAGTTCGTTTTCATTAGGGCAATCCGGCTCCGTTGTCGTGTGCCACCATCAAGACGGTGAAGAAACATGGTTGCCGGTGGACATGTGGGAACCCGGCGGCTTCACCCCAAAAAGCCAGCGGCCCAAACGCAAATCGGCCGCCAAAACTCCACGGCTCCAAGAAGCGAAAAGCTAAATTTCAGAAGCTTGAGTTTGAAAAACTTTGTGTCTCGGTGACTCTGTAGTTAGTCTCCACCCCATGTTTTCTTCGGAGATAAAATCGATTCACTTTGTGGGAATCTGCGGCACGGCGATGGGTGCTGCTGCCGCTGCTCTAGTTGAAAAAGGTTTTCACGTCACCGGTTCAGACCCGAATACCTATCCGCCGATGTCCACGTTTTTGGCGCAGCGCAAGATAGAAGTCATGCCGACATACGCTGAAAAAAATCTCGCGCACAAACCGGATCTCGTTGTCATCGGCAACGCCATTTCACGCGGCAATCCTGAAGCCGAAGCCGTGTTGGAGAAAAAATTGCGCTACTGTTCACTGCCGGAATTGCTCAAGGAATTTTTTATTCGTGGCAAACGTTCGATTGTTGTCACTGGTACCCATGGAAAGACGACGACGACTTCTTTGCTCACCTGGGTTTTTGAACACAACGGATTGAATCCAAGTTTTCTCATCGGCGGCATTCCAGAAAATTTAAAACAAGGCGCGCGTTTCACCGACAGCGAATGGTTCATCATCGAAGGTGACGAATACGACACCGCGTTTTTCGACAAACGCAGCAAGTTCGTCCATTACCTTCCCGAAGTTGCAATCATCAACAACGTCGAATTCGATCACGCCGATATTTTTGAAAATCTCGCCGCGATCCAGCTTCAATTCAAACGCTTCATCAATCTGATTCCGCGCAACGGTTTGTTGCTGGCAAATGGAGACGACGAAAATCTTGCGCCATTGCTGAACGTCACGCATTGCCCGGTGCAACGATTCGGCCTCGGTGACGACAATAAATTTCGCGCGTTCAATTTGAAATTCGGCGCGACGGCAACTGAATTTGAAATTCCCAGTTTTAAATTTCATCTAAATCTCCTCGGCGAATTGAATGTGCGAAATGCGCTCGCGGTTGTGGCGGCGGCAAAACATTGCGGGCTTTCTAACAAACAAATTCAATCTGCGTTCGATACGTTCAAAGGAATCAAACGTCGCATGGAAGTGCGCGGAATCGCGGGCGGCGTGACGGTGGTGGACGACTTCGGGCATCATCCCACGGCGATTCGCGAGACATTGCGCGCGTTGCGTTTCAAATATCCCACGCAAAAACTCTGGGCCATCTTCGAGCCGCGCACTAACACCACGCGCCGGAATATTTTTCAAAAGGAACTGGCGGATGCCTTCACCGAAGCAGATGCGATTGTGCTCTCGCAAATTGCGCGTTTGGATTTACTCAAACCCGAAGAGCGCCTTGATCCCGCGCAATTGATGAAGGATTTGCAAACGGGCGGCAAGCCCGCAGCCTATTTGCCGGATGTTGATTCAATTATCGCGCACCTTAAAAAAGACGTCTGCGGCGGTGACGTGGTTTGCGTCTTCAGCAATGGCGGTTTTGGTGACATTCACAATAAGTTGCTGACGCAATTAGGGCGAAAATAAATTGTATTTCGTGACCGGGGAAATCAGGGCTGGATGCCAACACGATAAAAGAAGGGTCCGTTACCGACTGCGTTTGTGTCCGTATAAGTAGTCATTGCAGATTGTCCTAGAACGTTGCTTTTCAAGAGTGAGAAGGGCGGTTGCGAAGCGAGGTTGGTGCTGCGCTCGAGGAAATAAGTTATGTTGCTCACGCTGGCCCATTTTACAACTACTCCCGAAATGCTGTTCGTCGGTGAGAGCATTTGCAAAACCGAGAACGCATTGGTCGGGTTGGTTCCTGCACGCCATTCCTGCCAGTTGTTCAAGCCATCGCTATCCGCGTCGCTGAAATCCGCCGAGCCGTCCGTGGGCAAACCGAATTGCTGGGCAAAGGCGTAGGAGAGAACCGAGCTAGGCGTTTGAAATTCATACGCTCCTACATCGACGGTTCCACCAACAGTGCGCGGGTTGACGTCGAAGTCAGTTGTGTTTGTGATGTAGGAATTATTCCCCGCGTTGATGCAAGGGGAGTTGGCCTGAAGGTGGAAGTCGCCGCTTGATGTATTTACGAAGGTAGGGTCATAGATGAAATTCCCCATGCCGCGAATTGGGAGAGGTGTGGTGCAAGAGTTATTTATGACGGGGAAGAAGTCTTCATTAAAGTTGTCGCCCTTAGTGGAGGAATTATAATAGATGATGCAATTATTTGCACTTCCTCTGAACAATCCTCCCGAGTGGCTTGATGCGCTGTTGCCTACAATCGTGCAATTGACTAATGCACTTCCATAAGCCCCTCCACCATCTGTGACAGCCAAATTATTTTTCAGCACACAGTTGTTTAGAACGTTTGAATAGCTTCCGCCCCCGGAACTGGACGCTCGGTTGCTAGAAATGAGGGAGCTATTCGCCACCCCAAGGCAAAGACCCCCGCCATAAATAGCCGTATTATTGCTCAATACACAATTGTTCAGTGTGGAAAAGTAAGCTCCGCCGCCGCCGCCACCACCAGTCCCTGCTCTATTGGAAACCAAAAGGCAATTGCTCAAGTTGCAGGAGTTCGCGCCACCACCACTGTTCAATCCTTGAAAACTTGAGGAATTGTTCGCCAGCGTGCAATTAATTAAAGTGCAAGAGTATGCGCCTCCACCCTGACCCGCGATGTTGTTAGTAAAAAGGCAATTCAACAACGTGCCTTGATAAACTCCTCCGCCACCTTGTGCCGCATAGTTGCTCCTTAAAACACAGTTCGAAACGACCGAAGTGGACGACTCACACCAAACGCCACCTCCACTTTTTTCCTTCAATGGATCACCTGAACCGGCAGAACCTCCGGTCATTACAGTGAAACCAATCAAAGTTGCGCCGTTGGTCAGATACACACAGCGCATGCCGTAAGGAGCAGGTCCACCTTGAAAACCCGCAATTGTGGTAAAGTCAGATCCACTTACACCTTTAACTATAACGGCTTTATCCACCACAACCCGATTGCTGGAAGATCCGTAAAAAACCCGACCTCCGGTATTGTAAGTTCCATTGGTGACGAGGATTTGATCACCATTTACAGCCGCATCAATCGCATCCTGGATATTTGTGGCAGCGGTATTCCAACCTAGATAGGGAGTCAAAGGATTTGCGCTGTTCAAATTCACGTAACGCACTGATGTCGTCGGGCCGACCAAGGGTGTCAGCGAAGCCGTCCGACTCGTAACCGCACTAAAGAGATTAGTCACTACGACGACATAGCCCCCTGCATCGCTGGTTTGAACATCGGCGATATTCAATGTCGGGGTGCTGCTGCCGGTGATGCGTCCCCCATCGGAAAGAGGCGTCCCGCTGAAATACCATTGATAGCCTAAAAATGTGCCGGTTGCTGAAACCGTGAAGCTGGCGTTGCTGCCCAACAACACTGATGCACTAGACGGTTGTCCCATAATCAGGACAGGAACATAGACCGTCAGGGTGATCACTGAACTTGTGGCCGCGCCGTAACTGTTGGTAACGATTACTTGATACGGAGCGCTGTCATTGGTTTGAGCGCCTGAAATAGACAGCGTTGAAGTGGTCGCGCCGCTGAACCATCCGCCATTAGTTATCGTCATGCCATTTTGCAGCCATTTGTAAGAGAGCGTCTCTGTGCCGATGGCAGTCACGTTGAAGGTAGCATTGCTGTTTAACAACACCGACTTGTTCGTTGGTTGCGCTGTGATGTTAGCCGGAATCAAAACTGTCAGCGTAGCTATCGAACTGGTGACCGCACCGTAGTTGTTGGTGACTACGACTTGATAGGACGCAGTGTCGTTGGTTTGAACTCCGGAAATGGTTAGAGTTGAAGTTGCGGTGCCGATGAATTTTCCACTGTTGGTTAATGCCGTTCCGTTTTGAAGCCATTGGTAAAAGATAGAGCCGGTTCCAGTCGCCGCCACTGTGAAGGTTGCGTTGCTGTTTAATATCACGGACTGGTTGGATGGTTGCGCTGTAATTGTAGCAGGAACCAAGACCGTGAGTGTCGCCACGGAACTGGTCGCCGCGCCGTAGCTATTCGTGACGATGAAATAATAATTCCCCGCCTGGTTTGTTTGGACAGAATTTAATACCAGCAAATTACTGGTCTGTCCTGCGAGCGGTGCATCGTTGAAAAACCATCGAAAATTCAAAGGCCCGGTGCCGCTCGCGTCCGTTGTGAATGTTGCATTGCTGTTTAACAGGATCAATTGATTTGAAGGCTGCACTGTGATTGCGACTGGAATCAGAACCGTCAAACCCGCGACCTCGCTCGTGGCTGAACCATAATTGTTCGTGACCACTAGTTGATAAGAACCGCCGTGATTGGTTTGAACGTTGGAAATATTTAAATTTGTTGTGGTTGAACCACTCACGTTCGCGTCGTCGTTCAACGGCGTTCCATTGAAATACCATCGGTAATTCAACGGAGCGGTTCCTGTGGCCGTTGCGGAAAAAATAACATTGCTGTTGATGAGAACGGATTGGTTCGCGGGTTGACCTGTGATCGCAGCCGGAATTAAAACCGTGAGAGTCGCGTTTGAACTGGTTGCCGTGCCGTGGCTGTTACTGACGATGGCGCGATAATTTCCTGCATCACCTGCGCCAATATTGCTGACGGTCAGAATATTGGTGGTCGCACCGCTGATGCGCGCACTGTTCGTCAGATTTGTTCCGTTGAATGACCATTGATAGGCCAATGGTGTTTGTCCGCTGGCGACGACGGAAAAAGTCGTGTTCGTTCCCGTCACCACGCTCTGGCTCTGTGGCTGGGTCGTGATACTGGGTGAAGGGGCGGCGAAACCTGTGCGCGATACAAGCGTAAGTGCGGCGATACGACAGACGACTAAAATCTCCCATAAGCTTAACTTCATAATCGTCATTTCCCTAAAAGAGCCACACGTAATTAGTTCGGAGGGCTACTTTTATTTACCGAGTTTATGACATACGTTCTGGTGCTAAACAAGCCGAAAAGCGTCGTCGGGGGCATTCATGACAAACTCCTCGCAGTTGGGAATGAAAATAATTTGAGCAAATAATTTAAAACCTCTTAGCTGACAAAAGCAAAATTTCTGCAATATTGCCGGAGAAATTATGGACCCATTTTTAAGTGTTTTAGCTGGAATCGGCCTGAGCGCCGCCTGTGGGTTTCGCATCTTTGTGCCCATGTTGGTGATGAGTATCGCCGTCAAAGCCGGCCATCTGGAAATGGTTTCCGCATTTCAATGGGTCGGCAGCGATACGGCTCTCATCGCGTTCGCCGTGGCGACCTGTCTGGAAATCGCGGCGTATTACATCCCGTGGTTCGATCATTTGATGGACACCATTGCTACGCCGACCGCAATTGTTGCTGGAACTATTGTGACCGCGTCAATGGTAGGCGGCATGAGTCCGTTTTTGAAATGGACGCTGGCGGTAATTGCTGGCGGCGGCGCGGCGGGTTTAGTTCAAGGCGCGACTGTGGTAACGCGCGCCGCATCGGGAGCGACGACTGGCGGATTGGGCAACCCTATCGTGGCGACGCTGGAATTGGTGGGATCGATTTTTATGAGCGTCCTTGCCGTGCTGGTTCCAGTGGCGGCGGTTGTGTTGTTCATTCTGGGCGTGATATTTCTGTGGAGAAAAGTCGGCACGAGATTGTTGCGCCGCGCGTCTGCTCCTTCACGACAAATTTAATGCGTTGCGGTACCCTCTTGCGCGGCAGAGAACCAAACCCAATCGCCTTGCACTATGTCAATTGAGGGTGCCTTTCCTTTCCCAAGCACAATTTTGCCGCCGTCGTCCCGCTCGTTCCAGCCAACGGAATAAAGCGAATAATTTCCATCCGGGGCGATGCTATACTTCAACGGTTCTCCGGTGATGAGATCGTGCGGCACTTTGGCAAGGAACTGCGGAGCAAGAGCGTCGAGGGTCTGGGGGAAATTTCCGTGTGCCAGGTGATAGCGTTCTAGCGCAATAGCGACGCGGGCGAGATCAACCAACGATTCAGCGCGCGCAGCTTTCCTGGAGAAACCTTGAAGCGCGGGGATGAACACTCGTGAAAACCAATCGTAAACGGGGTGTGGAAAAGGAGTATCCAACACACGACTTAATTCTCGCTGTCTGGCCAGAAAAACGCGGTGATTTTGTGGTTCGATGACCGGCAGCAGTAAATCGCCGTACGTTCGCGCAATGGAAAGTTTGTTTTGATCGAACCAGCCGCGCGGCCAGATTTGGCCGAAGGCGTCATTGCAAACGTCTTCAAACGAAAGCGCCGATGTATAGTCTTTAGTTTCCATTAACCCGCCCATCTCTTGGCGATGTTGTTCCCAATAATCAATGCCCGTTATAGCAAATGCGCGTTCGCCTCGCATCGAGTGGGTAGAGTCAGAAAGAAAATCCAACTTTGAAAACTCGGCTTCCAGTTTGGCCAAGTGCGATTCTTTCCACTGATGCGCAACCAGGCCTTCCCAGATTGGTTGAAGGATAAGGTGCAATTCAGAAATTTGAACCAGTGGCGCTATCGCAAGTGGTTCACCATGATTTGCGTTAAGTACTCGCAACATCAATTCGACGTCGTCCAATGCCTCGTCCTCCTTGCCTGCGCCAAGTTCTGCAATGGCGCGCAATTGCAGTGTTCGAACGACGGTTTTGAGCGGGGCAAGATGCGGAAGCAAAATCGACATAGGATTGGGATCGTCATAAATGAGGGGGAACCGAGAATACGGCAGCGAGGCGGCGCGACGCAGTTCTTCGATTGTTTTATCGTAACGGCTTAAAGAAATCAAAATGTCATCGGCTGGCGCAGAAGGGGTCGCGGGCACAGGAAAAAAATTCGTTTTTTCAGCAAGCTGTCGATAATAATTTTGCCATGCAGCCAAATCTGTTTTTATGCCTTTTTGAAAATTCCCTGCGCCATTGGTTAAATCCAGAACTGAAAGATCAACGGGCATTTCCAGTGGTCGCGTCGCATTTGTGTTCACGAGATCAACGCGGTCGCCGTACCAACGTCGGGCGCGCTCCCGCCCGATTTGCAAAGTAATTTCGCGCACCCAAATGTCGGCCATGGCAAAGTTTTGATCATCCGGCACCGGCGGCGGCACCAACTTAAGGAGATCAAAAATTTCCCCCCGCGCTTCTTCAGCTTTGCGAAAACTTTGCCAGGCGTGACGCCCGCGCCAGTTTTCCACCGCGTAAAAAAGCGCAACCAGGGTCAGCACGCAAACGAGCGCAAAAAAACGGCGCTGCAATATCCACGTCAGCAAACGGCTAATCGGCGGAATCCACGCGAGCACGAAAAGTAAGGCGCTGAAAACCGCAGTCAGAATGAAGACAGCGAAAGAGATCAGCGTTGCCTTGTGCAAACTGGAACCTACTGGTTCCACCGTCAGCACACTCATTGCATACATCGCCGCGACGCCGAAGATGGCCAAGGCCATCAGGTAAAAGAAAAATCGACGTGGCTCATTCCACGCAAGATGGAAAAGTTTTTTTGTATTCTCGTTCATGCGGCGCAAATGTTTGGCCGCAACGCGCTGTGCGGACGTGGTTGTGAATCTTTCGGCGGTTCCGCTGCCGGAATTGATTGCGAACTGTTCAATTCTGCGAAAAGCAGTTGGCGTTGGTGAATCGCGAACTGAACGTCCTCAGGCTTTGCTGCAATTCGCGATTCTGCGGGAACGGACTCCTTTTGTGAAAAGTTCAGCGCGACGATCACGAGCCAAACTGCCGCCAATGCAGCCCACCCGGGATGCGGCTGAAAGAGCCGAACGATCTTTGCACCATTCCTCTGCGGAGCGGCAACGGAAATTTCGGCCGCTTGCAGAATCTTTCGCCGCCATTCGCCGGGAATTGGACGAAAGGTTTGCCGCTCAAGTCGTTTTTCAAAATCGTCGGAGTTCATAGTTGTGAAAACGTTGCGGGATGGGGAATCCAGATCTTAACGCAGAGGACGCAAAGGTTCTCGCAGAGGTGCGCAGAGAAAACAGAAAACAACTTTGCGTCCTTTGCGCTGACCTTTGCGCCCTCTGCGTTAAGCCGGTTCCGTTTCCTGTTCGTTCGCGAATGAAGCGTTTCATTTTATTTCCTCGTAAAGTGGACGCAGCCGTTCGCGCATTTTGTCTAACCCGTAGCGAAACCGGCTCGCGGCGGTGTTTGGCGGAATTTCCAACGCGTCGGCAATCGCCTCGAATGTCAAACCTTCCCAGAGTTTCAGATGAACGACGCTGCGTTGTTCGAACGGCAAATCCGCCAAAGCTTCGGACAACGCGTGGCGAAATTCTGATTCATCGGGATTTTCGCTGTTCGCAAAAATCAATTCAGATTGGGCGGCGAGCTGGGAATAATTTTTTTCACGCGTGCCGCGTCGCCGCATCAGGTCGATGGCCGCATTGTGCGCGAGTCGAATGAGAAAAGCTCTTTCGTCGCGAGCGGTTTGAAGCAAATCAGGATGACGCGCAAGCTTCACAAAAATTTCCTGGAGCAGATCGCGCGTGTCGGCTTCGTTGCGGGTGAAGTTCAGCAGGAAAGCAAACAGCGCCTGCGAATGTTCGTCGTAAAGACGTTCCAGATTAAGTGGCGCGGCCATGCTTTGAAGAATGACGCTGGCGAAATGAGTTTTTGTCTAGGAAACTTTTTGTTTCCAATTGTGTAGGCCACTTTAACTTCGCGTCATGCAGTTGCCGCCGAAATCTCAAATTCTTCACGTGGTGCGCGCAGCTTTGGCCGAAGACATTGGGCGCGGCGATGTGACGACGCTCGCGACCGTTCCAGAAAAAACGCCAGCCGTCGCGAAAATGGTTGCGCGGGAAAATCTGGTGGTTTCTGGATTGAGTTTGGCGGAAGCGGCGTTTCGCGAAGTGTCGCCAAAAATGCGGTTGGAGAAATTCGCTGCTGACGGGCAAAAAATAAAAAGGGGTCGAACGCTTTTGGAAATCAAAGGATCGGCACGCGGAATTCTCACGGCGGAACGTGTGGCGCTGAATTTCGTGCAACGACTTTCCGGCATCGCAACTTTGACCGCGCAATTTGTCGAGGCGATCAAAGGAACGCACGCGAAAATTCTGGACACGCGCAAGACGACTCCCGGTTTGCGATTGCTGGAAAAATATGCGGTCGCTTGCGGTGGCGGACAAAATCATCGCATCGGTTTGTTCGACATGATTTTGATCAAGGACAATCATCTCGTTGCATTGCGAAACGAAAAGCCAAACGCGATTGAAGCCGCCGTTCGTCGCGCACGGAAAAAATTTCCCAACCTCAAAGTGGAAGTGGAGGCCGACACCGCCGCGCAAGTTCGTGAAGCGGTTGACGCTGGCGCGGACATAATCCTTTTGGACAACATGAGCCTCGCCGAAATGCGTTCGCTCGTGAAATGGGTTGCGGGCCGTGCAAAGCTTGAAGCTAGTGGCAATGTGAATTTGAAAACGGTTCGTGCTATTGCCGGGACGGGGGTCGATTTTATTTCCGTAGGAGCAATCACGCATTCCGCTCCTTCAGTGGATATTGGGTTGGATTTTGAATTTTAAATGTCTCTTGACGCAAAAATTTTAACGGCGCTGCGAACGAATAAAAATTGTTCTGTTTCCGGATCGGAACTTTCGCAAAAACTGGGCGTGAGTCGCACAGCAATCTGGGCGCGCATCGAGGAGTTACGCTCGCTCGGTTACGACATCGAGGCCAGCCCGCATCTTGGTTACCGCCTCGTGAGCGTGCCGGATGTTTTGCACGCTGATGATTTGCGATCTCGCTTAAAAACAAAAGTGGTCGGGCGCGATATTCGTGTGTTTCAGGAAACAACTTCGACGAATGACGTCGTTGAGAAATTGGCGCGCGACGGAGTAAAAGAAGGAGTCGTCGTTTTCGCCGAATCGCAGACCAAGGGTAGGGGACGCCTCGGGCGCAAATGGGTTTCGCCTTCGGGAAAGGGTCTTTGGTTTTCTATTCTACTGCGCCCTGATTTGCGGCCGCAGGCAGCGACGCAATTGACGGTCGCGGCTGCAATCGCTTTGGCGCGCGCCATTCGTTCCCAGACAAATCTTGTGCCGGAAATAAAATGGCCGAATGACATTTTAATTCGCGGAAAAAAAGTCGCGGGAATTTTGACTGAACTTTCCGCCGAACTGGATCACGTCAAATATTTGATTCTCGGAATTGGTGTCGATGTGAATCTGAAGGCCGGTGAATTTCCATTGGATGTCCGCAAGTTGGCCACGTCTTTGAAAATCGAAACAGCGCGGATGATTAACCGGGCGGAACTTGCGGCGGCGATTCTCACCGAACTAGATTCTGATTATGCGAGAATTGGCGAGGGACAATTTGAGAGCGTTGGCAACGAATGGGAGGAAAACTGCACAACAATAGGGAACAATGTGACAATTCGAATCGGCGACCGATCGGTGCAAGGACGAGCGGAGTCGCTGGATTCTGACGGCGCTCTTTTAGTGCGCACGCAACATGGTCGGCTCGAACGAATTATCGGCGGCGACGTGACGGTCGAGAAATAGGTTCGACGGAACTCGACAGAAAAATGACTCAATGCT
Source organism: Verrucomicrobiota bacterium (assembly GCA_039925885.1). Lineage (GTDB taxonomy): Bacteria > Verrucomicrobiota > Verrucomicrobiia > Limisphaerales > CANJXF01 > CANJXF01. The sequence continues at coordinate 16,834 of JBDSYB010000381.1, read as the reverse complement.
CCTGGCGGGTTTGATTTGCGTTGAAGTAGCGCACTGGCGACGGAAGCTTTCTGAACGATAGGTTTCAAGAGTTAGATTTTTCTCATCCGTTCAAGTTGGCCGGGGGAAAGTAACCACTCCAATGTGGCGCACCGGCCAAAACGCAATTTTTCAACTGTCAATTTGCACAGTCCGGCTTTTTTGAAATGCAGTGAAATTTTTTCGTCGCCTGCGCTTAATCGCGAAATCAGCTTGCTCAAATCAGGCTCGTGCCCGACCAATAAAATATTTTTCAGCGAGGAGTAATCATGATTCAGTTCGGCGATTAAATTTCGCGCGTCCGCACCACTCGCCAGATTTCTTGAGAGTTGCAATTTGTTGGATTTGAAAACTTCTGCGACGATTTCGGCGGTTTGTTTGGCGCGCACAAATGGGCTGCTGAGAATTAAACCAAAACGCAGTTTCATCGCGCGCATTCCTTTGGCGACGCGAACCATTTCCTTTTCGCCGCCTGGCGTCAGTGGACGTTTTCTGTCGTCACGAAAACGCGGACTCGTTTCTCCAGCCTTGGCGTGTCGCAAAATGTAAATATTCATCGGGATTATTCTCCTTGGCGAGTATCCCGCGCTTCGGATAGAAAAACAACTTCCTCGTCGCGGACAACGCGATGAGAGAAGAACACGCGAAGTAACGACCGTCGCAAATAGCTTGAATTTGACCGTCGATGTGGCAACTTGCGACAGATTTAATTTATGAACAAACCGACAATTATTGCTTATTTGAAACCGTCATGTGGTTGGAGTCAGGGCGTGCGCGCCATTATGAAAAAATACGATCTTCCGTTCGAAGATCGCGACATCATCAACGATGCCGCTCAACGGCAGGAGATGATTCAAAAAAGCGGGCAGATGCTCAGTCCTTGTGTCGAAGTGAATGGCCAAATGCTACCGGACGTCAGCGGCGAGGAAGTGGAAAATTTTCTTTTAACGAACCGGCTCGTTGGCGAAAATAATCTCACGCCTGACGCACCGACCAATCAACCTTGCGCTCACGAAATGCCGCAGGCTTCTCCGCTGGAATTTCGTCGCTAACAAATTTTAAAAATAAAAAAACGCGAAGGTTAAACCTTCGCGTTTTTTTGTCCCGTAAGCAGTTCAATGCCGGTTGTGAACCCAATGCACGGCGTTTTCCACAATTTTCAACGGAACTTCCTGTTTGAAAATCGCGTAAGTTTCGTGGCCGGGACGAAAGTAAAAAACTCGTCCTTTGCCGACCTGCCACGCGCAACCGCTGGTGAACGATTCGGTTTCGCCCCAATGTTCTTCAAAAATCATTGCGTCGGGCTTCGGCACATGAAACGGTCCGGCGTAAACTTCTGTTTGCGGAATCTCGAAGGTGGCGGGAACGCCGTACGCGATTGGATGTTTCGGCAGCAACGTGACGATGCGGCTGGGCTTCCCGTCATTGCGCACAATAGGAAAAACACATCTCGGCAATTGAACCGTCAGCGTATCGGAGCCATCATCTCTTTTCACGCGTTTGAACGACGGCGTCATCGGAGCGTCACTCTTCGGCAAGCCGCCCGGAGAAGGAATGGTGATAACTTTTACTTTATTGAGTTCCGCTTTTGGCACTGATTGCAGCGCGTCTTCAATTGAACGCAAATTCATCGCTTCGATAAAAGGTTTTGACCAATGGGCGGAATGCAATGCGACGAGCGAAAGTTTTCCGGCTTGCAACCGATCAACGACGGCCTTGACGTGTTCATCCGTGACTTCGGCGTGACGTTGGTGTCCCCACCAGATTAAAACGTCGCATTGATTCAGGATCGCATCGGACAAACCCTGGTCGGGATCATTCAGACCGACTGACTTCACAGTTAAGCCCGGTTTTTTTGAAAGATATTCGGCAATGCTGTTGCCCAGAAAATCCCCGTAAACATCTTTCTGCGCAGGTTGCCGCTCATCCCAAACCACGACACGGACGGAAGACTTTGCGGCCACGGCTTGCGGGGTTCGACAGCCCGCACAAAAAATCGTCGCAACAACTAATGCAAAACCAGTGCAGAAAAAACGGAATCCAATTAATTTTTTTATCATAAATGAGGGGACTCTTTTAATCGGCAATCAATCCATTGACAATAGTATTGATACTTCGCGCGGCGCACACCAATTTTTCTCAATGCGAATTGTCGAATCGGTGAGCGCCATGCAACGGCTAGCCCGCCGATGGAAATCTGAAAATGTTCGCGTCGGTTTTGTGCCGACGATGGGATTTTTGCACGCGGGTCACATGAGCCTGGTCGCAGGCGCGCGCAAGCTCGTCGGCAAACAGGGACAAGTCGTCGTCAGCATTTACGTCAACCCAACGCAATTTGCGCCGCACGAAGACCTCACAAAATATCCGCGCGATTTGAAACATGACAAAAAATTGTGCCGCGAAGCCGGTGTGGATATTTTGTTTGTGCCAAGTAATCGCGAGATGTATCCCGCCGATTTCAGCACCTACGTTATTGAAGAAAAGCTTTCTTGCGGAATGGAAGGCGGTTCGCGGCCAACGCATTTTCGAGGCGTGACAACGGTTGTTGCAAAATTGTTTAACATCATCTTGCCGGGCGTCGCTGTTTTCGGCGCGAAAGATTTCCAACAAGCTGCGGTTGTGCAGCGAATGGGGCGCGACCTGAATTTCCCGGTGAAGGTCGTAATTGCTGCGACGTGTCGCGAAGCGGATGGATTGGCGATGAGTTCGCGCAACAAATATCTTTCGCCAAGGCAACGCGAACAGGCCACGATCCTCTGGCGAACAATTCAATATGCCAAAAAAGAGGTGAGAAGAGGTTCCTTCACGGCGCGGAAACTGAAAAATGAGATTGCCATTGTGATTTCAAATCAATCGGAAGCGCGTTTGGATTATCTGGAGTTTTTCGATCCACGAACCTTGGAGATAATTTCACACGCGCGACCCGGAACACAGATGGCTCTGGCAGTTTTCGTGGGAAAGACGCGCTTGATTGATAACGCAACGCTCTGAATCGAATGAATAAATCCAAAAAAAAATCGAGCAAGATGCTGTATCTTATCGGGATTTTAAAAATTCTGAAAGGGCTTCTCCTTTTGGCGTTGGCAGTGGCGGCTTTTAAATTAATCGGAAAAAATCTCACGGACGTTCTACAACGCTTATCGGAACAATTTTTCTTCGACCCAAAGAACCATTACTTTCAAAAAGCTGTGGAAAAAGTTTCCGGCATCGACGAAAAGAAATTGCCATTGTTAAGCATCGGCACTTTTATTTATTCAGCAATGTTCTTTACGGAAGGGGTTGGCTTATTGTTGCAAAAGACATGGGCAGAATGGTTGACGATTATCATCACATCCTCATTTTTACCCTTCGAAATCTACGAGATAGTCAAGGGATTCAGCGCTGTAAAAATTGTCGTCCTGATCGCTAACCTTGCAATCGTGATTTACCTCGCTTGTCGGTTGCATCGCGAAAAACAAAATTCAAAGAAAGGCCCTCTTGAGAAAGTTTGATTTCCTCGTTCTCGGCAGCGGCATCGCGGGACTTTCTTTTGCTTTGAAAGTCGCGCGGCATGGGCGCGTCGCTATCGTTACAAAAAAATCTCGCGCGGAATCAAACACGAATTATGCGCAGGGCGGGATTGCAGCCGTAACGAGCAAAGAAGATTCAGTCGAAGCGCATGTTCGCGATACGTTGGAAGCGGGCGCTGGTTTGTGCAACGAGGAGGTCGTGCGCACGATTGTCGAGGAAGGCCCGGCTCGGATTGCTGAGTTGATCGAACTGGGAATGCGTTTTTCGGAGCGTGAAATTCCGAAGTCGGGCGGCGCAACTGAACTTGATCTGGGTATGGAAGGCGGCCATTCACAACGGAGAATCCTTCACGCAAAAGACGTCACCGGACGCGAAATTGAGCGCGCCTTGCTCGCCGCGGTCGCCGCGCAACCGAACATTGAAGTTTTCGAAAATCATTTTGCCATCGACCTGATCACCAGCCAGAAACTCGGTTACGTGGGCGAAAATCGCTGCCTCGGTGTTCACGTCCTTGAGAATAAAACTGGCGCAGTCGAGACCTTTGCGGCCAACACAATTTTGCTGGCGACGGGCGGTTGCGGAAAAGTTTATCTCTACACCACCAATCCCGATATTGCGACCGGCGATGGAGTGGCAATGGCTTATCGCGCAGGAGCCGCTATTGCCAATTTGGAGTTCATTCAATTTCATCCGACCTGTCTTTTTCATCCCAAAGCAAAATCATTTTTGATCAGCGAAGCGGTGCGGGGCGAAGGCGGCGTGCTGAAAGATTTTAGCGGCGTCGAATTCATGGACAAATATCACGCGCTCAAATCACTGGCGCCTCGCGATATTGTGGCGCGTGCCATTGACAGCGAAATGAAGCGCACCGGTGCACCCCATGTTTTGCTGGACATCACGAGCAAACCCGCAAAATTTTTAATCGAGCGCTTTCCCAATATTTACAAAACGTGTTTGCAATATGGCATCGACATAACGAAGGAGCCGATCCCCGTCGTCCCTGCGGCACATTATCAGTGCGGAGGTGTGTTGACGACCATCGATGGCGAAACGGAAATTCCCGGCTTGTTCGCGGTCGGGGAAGTGGCCTGCACTGGTTTGCATGGAGCCAATCGCCTCGCAAGCAATTCATTGTTGGAAGCGTTAGTTTGCGCGAATCGCGCTGCTGAAAAAGTAGCGGCAGGCGTCTCGCCTGCGGTAGAGGTCGGCATCCTGCGGCCCGGAAGCAGCCGAAGTATTCCATACGCTCAAGAAACTAGCGGCACGCATCCGCCGGGCGAGACGCCCGGCTCAATGTCAGGCAGGATGCCTGACGTTACGATTCCTGCTTGGCAATCCACTAACGCCAGCAACCCGGATGAACTGGTCGTTGTCTCCCACAACTGGGATGAAATTCGCCGCTTGATGTGGGATTACGTCGGCATTGTCCGCACCAACAAACGACTGGAACGCGCCGCCAAGCGCATCGCGAATTTACAGGAAGAAATTCAGGAGTATTACTGGGACTTCACCGTCAGCAGCGATTTACTGGAACTTCGCAACATCGCCACGGTTGCCGATTTGATTATTCATTCTGCGCTGCAACGCCCTGAAAGTCGTGGACTAAATTTCAACCTCGATTTTCCAAACGCCAACCCAGACTTTGCGCAACGCGATACCATCATTCGCCGAAAATAATCAGCGCGCGGCCTTAGCGTGTTCCTCAATCCATTGAGCAACTTCTTCGTCTGCGGCGCCGCCCGCGACAAACTCTTTAAAATCATTCGCATCCAATCCAGCTTTGCTTAAAAACTGGCGGTCCATCGGACAACCATACATGAAATCGCCTTGACGACCCAAAAGTGTAGCGCGGCATTTATCCAAACAACGCGCTCCCATCGCGTAACCCGCTAATTTTTCCGAGGCATCGCGCGGCTCTTCTTTGCGTAAATCTTTGGTCAGTGGTTCAAGGGATTCTTTATTTATATTCATGATAATTATTCTGAAGTCACAGTAGCGCGTGAAATGTATTCTTCAAATTTTGCGTTGCGATTTTCTTTAAAGTCTTTTCAATGCCTTCAATTGCTATGAAAAAAATGAAATTGTTTTTTGCCGCCGCCGTTATCACGCACTTCGGCGCCACGTCCGTTTTGGTCGCCGAAATTCCGCCGCCCAAAGACGAGCCAAAAGTCATCAATCCCGGGCCACCGCCGTCCGACGCGATTGTTCTTTTCGATGGCAAGGATTTGTCCAAGTGGGTGGACAAAGATGGGAAGCCGGCGAGATGGGACGTGAAAGACGGGGTGATGACGGTGAACGGCACGGGCAGCATTTTTACCAAAGAACAATTTGGCGATTGCCAGATTCACGCGGAATGGGCGTCGCCCGCCGAAGTAAAGGGAGAAGGACAAGGTCGCGGCAACAGTGGTTTTTATATCCAGAACCGTTACGAAGTGCAGGTGCTCGACTCCTATGGAAACAAAACTTATTTTCATGGGCAAGCGGGTGGCGTTTACAAACAAAACGCGCCGCTCGTCAATGTCTCCAAGCCGCCTGGTGAGTGGCAAACCTACGACATCATTTTTCATGCACCCCGCTTTGAAGACGACAAATTAGTGAAGCCGGCCCGAATAACACTTTTGCACAATGGCGTTCTCGTGCAGGACAATTTTGAACTTTTGGGAACGACCTCGCACATCGGCGATCCAAAATACACACCGCATCCGCTCAAGCAGCCGTTGCAATTACAAGACCACAACAACCCGGTGCGCTTCCGCAATATCTGGATTCGCCCGCTCTAAAATGGATTTCTCCAGGGCATCGAGGATTCTTCGATGCGCGCTGGAGAAGGCAAGTTTCCGCAGATCGGCGGGCTGCAGCCATGTTCCAACGGGCATTTGTCCGCTGGCACTTCGCTTGGCCATGAAGACATCCAGCGTTATGCGATAGCGAGTGATGGAGTGTGTGATCGTGCAAAAGGGAGCGGCACCGGTCGGAACCCTCAAAGATTTGTGTTGAGAGAAGGTTTCGTTTTCCCGCATTTCCAAATTGGGGAACTCCCACAAATTTGCGTTCAGCACTCCCGCAGGACGTTGACGCACTAGAAATTTGCCGCGTTCTTTGACGATGAAAGCTACGAATCGCCGTCTCGTTATTTCGGCGCGTTTTCCCAAATTGGGAAGAGCCGTGATTCGGTTTTCCTGAAAGGCGATACAGTTTTTTTTAAGTGGGCAACTCAAACATTTCGGTTGGCGGGGCGTGCAAATTAGCGCGCCGAGTTCCATCAGCGATTGGTTGAGAAAAGAACAAGAACGCTTTTTCGTTTTAAGTTTTGAGTTGGAAACAAGTTGTTCCGCCAGTTCCCAAAGACGAGCGTTGGTTTTTGTCTCGTGCGGATTTCCCGCTATGCCAAACACACGAGTCAAAACACGAATGACGTTTCCATCGAGAATCGGCTTTGGCTGATTGAACGCGATGCTGCAAATCGCGCCAGCGGTGTAGCGTCCAATTCCCGGAAGCGCGAGGATGTCCTCAAAATTCTCAGGAAATTGGCCGCCGTGCTTTTTTAAAATAATTTTGGCGGCGTTTTGTAAATTGCGGGCTCGACTGTAATAACCAAGACCCTCCCATAATTTCAAAACAGTTTCTGGTTTGGCCATCGCCAAATTCCGTATCGAAGGGAGTTCCAGAAGCCAGCGTCCCCAATATGGAATCACCGTTTTAACCTGGGTTTGTTGGAGCATGATTTCGGAAATCCAAATTGCGTAAGGATCGCTGGTTTTGCGCCACGGTAGATCGCGCGCGTTTTCTGAAAACCATTTAAGCAATGCTCGGACGATGAACACGTTTTTGGAAGGCTCAACTGAATTCACAAAATTTTCTGCAAGCGGTTTTAACTTTTCGATTTTATCCATTCTGATAATTGTGTCTAAGATTTTAGAAGTTAAATTTTTTGAAACCGCTCACTTTATACACCTGCAAATTGTCTGAGGCGCAAGCGGCGTCGTTAAAAAAAAATCTGCAGGAAAATCAATTTGAATTTCGCGACGTTCCCTATGCGAAGTTTGCAGGCAGCAAAGACAAATTAAACATCGTGTTCTACGAGAGCGGAAAACTGGTGCTGCAAGGGAAGGGGACACAGGAATTCGTCGAGTTTGTTTTGGAACCGCAAATTTTGGGCGAGGCGAAGTTGGGTTATGAAGCTGTGTTAAACCCCGAGTTGTTGTTGCCGAGGCTCGGCATTGACGAAAGCGGCAAGGGCGATTTTTTCGGGCCGCTGTGCGTCGCCGGAGTTTATGTGAACGAAAAAATAATCAACGAATGGAAAGAGGCGGGCATTCGTGATTCCAAAAATATTTCGAGCGACAAAAGAATTTTTGAATTGGCGAAGTTCATTCGTGAAACGCCCGGTTGCGTCACGGCGGTGGTTCCGATTGGCAATGAATCTTACAATCGGCTTTACGCAAAAATGCGCAGTGTGAACACGCTGCTGGCCTGGGGCCACGCGCGCGTGATCGAAAATCTGATGGGGCAGCAACATCGAATGAAGCCGCCGCCAGTGCGCGTGATCAGCGATCAGTTCGCGGCGGACAAAGCGACCGTGGGTAAAGCGATTATGATTTTGGGGCGCGGCATTGAACTGGTGCAGCGACACAAAGCTGAAGAAGACATCGCAGTGGCGGCCGCTTCGATTTTGGCGCGGAACGAATTTGTTACGCGATTAGCTGGTTTGGGAAAAAGTTTTGGGATGGTGTTCCCGAAAGGCGCATCGGCAGCGGTGGACGCGGCGGCCAAAGAATTTTTAAACAAACACGGTTTGGAAAAATTTCCGGTTGTAGCGAAGATGCACTTTCGGACGGCGCTACGGGCGCAAGGGTTGCCGGAGCCAGCAAAGACGGAATGGCGGCAAAAAAAAACTTCGGTTTAGTCGCGCCAATTGGGGAGCGATCAATTGCCTGACACCACACTGGTTTCTTGATCATCCCCTCGGCGTTTCTGAAAAGGAACGCTTTTCCCGACCTCCAGAATCAGTTCGTTAAATTTGTAACCGTTTTTCGCCAGGTGCTTTCCCATTTCCTCCAAGGCGCAGCGATCATACATTTCCAATCCTCGGCCGAGCGCGTAAGTCAGTAATTTTCCAGAAAGGCAATTGAGAAATTCCTCTTTCTTTTTCGAAACGAGAATCTGCCGAAGCGTCGCGGCGTCCTGAAAAGTTTCGCCGCTCACTAATTGGCCGGAGGAATCAATTGTCGCATTCCCATCTTTGTTTCTCCACGAACCGACGGCGTCAAAATTTTCAAACGCGAAACCAATCGGATCCATGCGCGCGTGGCACGAGGCGCAAGCGGGGTCGGAGCGATGCCGCTCCATTCGTTCCCGGAGCGTCTGGGCGTGGGCCAGATCTTTTTTCTCCTGCAAATCGGGTACGTTGGGCGGTGGCGGTGGCGGCGGTGTGCCGAGGATATTTTCCAGAACCCATTTACCACGTTTGACAGGCGAGGTGCGTGTTGGATTGGATGTCAAAGTCAGGATACTAGCGTGAGTCAAAATTCCGCTGCGGGAAGTTCCTTTCAAACTAACACGTCGAAAATTTTCGCCTGAAACTCCCGGGATGCCGTAATGCCGTGCCAGACGTTCGTTAACAAAAGTATAATTTGCGCTCAACAAATCAAAGACGCTGCGATTTTCTTTCAAGAGCGATTCCATGAACAACTCGGTTTCCTTCCGCATGGCGACGCGCAAGGCTTCGTCGAATGTGGGGAAGTTTTCCGCATCCGGCATGACGAGGTTTAAGTTGCGAATTTGCAACCATTGCCCCGCAAAATTTTCCACAAGGGCAAAAGCTTTTTCATCGCGCATCATTCTGCGGACCTGGGATTCGAGTTGTTTCCGCAATTGCCCGTGTTCTGCCAAGCGGAGCAGTTTTTCATCAGGCGTGCTGCTCCAAAGAAAAAAGGAAAGACGGGACGCCAGGGCGAACTCGTCAATGGGCTGAATTGATTTCGAATTATCTGGGTTTGTTTGGAACTCGCCGCGAAATAGAAAATGCGGGGAAACCAGCACCGCTTGCAGGGCCAGTTTTATACCTGACTCAAAATTTTCTCCTTCATCCTGTGCGACTTGTGCCAATTGGCCGAGGCGATCCACTTCCTCCGGCGTGACAAGTCGCCGGTAAGCGAGACGCGTAAACTTTTGCAGAATTTCTCGCGCATAAAGTTTTCTCTCGCTCGTTGATGAAGGAACCGCTCTGGGAAAAATGCGTTTGTGAGATTCGGGCAGCACAGGAACTCCTATCGATCCGTTGATTTCCAAGTAATCAATGACCAGATCGCGATCTCGGCGGGATGGATTCGATTCCTTCGCATCGACAAAATTATTAATGAAAGCGGCGGACAACTTTTTTTCTCCGCCGCTGGTTTTGAAATGAATTTCGTAAATGGACGGAGAATTTTCCACCGCAACGACGTCAACTGTTTTTAGAATCGCGCCGTCGAGACGTAACTCCATCCGGGCAGGCTCCGGGCCTGCTTGCTTTCCAAAGGCGCGCACTCGAAAAATGTATTCGCCGTTTCTTGGAAAATCGTAAGTGACCGCAAGCTCGCCTTCACGCGCCAGACGAAAAGCGGTCGATTTGTAAATGTTTCCCGGCGCGGTGGAACGAATTTGTTCTGCTTCGAATCGATTCGTAATTCCATTGGTGGAAAAATCCGTGACAATCGCTTTATGTAAAATTTTTTCAGCTGCGGCCATGTATTTTTCAAGGAGAATCGGAGAAAGCGAAAGAACGTCGCCAATATTATCGAAACCGTAACCGGTGTCGTCCGATGGAAAATCGTCAGCCGGGCGAAATTTCACGCCCAACAAATCGCGGATGGAGTTGTTGTATTCCGTGCGGTTAAGGCGATGGAGCGTGACCCGACCGGGATCTGGATTCCCGCAATCGCAATGAAAAACTTCGGTTTCAATCCATTTGGCGAGGAGGAGTCGTTCCGCGTCACTGGGCTGAGGCTTGTTTTCCGGCGGCATTTCACGGGTCTGCACATTGTGCAAAACTTTTTCCCAAACGGGTTTGTCTTTCAGGATGGAGGATAAATTTTCGTAAACCGCGAGCGAAAGGTCTGCTTTTTTTTTGGTCTCGCCGTGACAACCGTAACAATATTTTTCGAGCAAAGGTTTTACGTCGCGCTCAAAAGTTTTTGGCGTGGCAGTTTCCGGTTTTAATTTTGCAAAAGTGTTGCCGGAAATTGACCCGAAAGCGGCGAGGAAAAAGCCCGCCGCGAGAAGCGGTAGAGCAGTGGGCGTGGTGAAATTTCGCAAACGCATCGTCGGAAATCTTAACGAACCTTGGGCGCAAAAACAATCGCGGCGAGAAGGTCAGGAAAACGGGAACATCAACCACATCTTTGAATTGATTCGTGTGCCGTCAATATTGACCACCCCGCGCCTTCTCTCTAGTTTTCCGCGCATGGCGAAAAAGTCTTCTTCTCAATGGGTAGAGATGAGTTCCATCTTGTCCCCCGTTTCGTCTGCAAAAATGAAAAGAATCTCAGTCCGTTTGAGAATTTGAACAAGGCCGCGTCCTTGGTTGCCGGCAAATATGTAAAATTTTTGATTCACGGAACCAACTCATCAATTGGGTAAAGGACCTTTAGAAATAGGCCACAGAACTTCTACATATTTTTTTTGAATCTGGCCTTTGGGATTGTGATTCCATTTTTCGTAGGAGTGAATAGTCCATCCATAAATCCATTGCTTCCCGGTATAGGTTTTGCCGTAAACAACGGTTACCCATCCGTTTTGTTGGTCGTCTAATCCATACGAAACCGTCTTGAGTGGTTCAACGTCGCAACGATAAAATATCATGCTGCGTTTCAGAACAGCTCGAACGTAGCCACCGCCTGGAACGTGATTATCTTTTTCCTCAAGGCTCGGGTTTCCATTTTGAACCCAATTCCATACCAAATACATTCCACCGTGACCTCTATCGCCATAATTTAGGTAACGAGCTCCGGTCATCTTTGCGTGGGGTTTCTTATACCACATTTCATCATCGATGCTGATCGGTTTAATATAATATTCGCCGTAATTTGGGTGACCCGGTTTTGCGGTGGCGCATTCCGCGCCGTTTCCAACCGGCTTGCCTTCATGAATGACCGGCAAAAGTTGGGATTTAGAAAAATCGGAAAGAAGTATGTGCCCATACTGACCCCACTGATTTACTCCTCCCGGATAATGTGCGTAACTGCCTCCGCCGGGATGAAAAACCATTTTTCCTGCGGGAGAATCAACAATTTCACGCGCGTCAATTTCTGTCGTTCCCGGAGGACAAGCGCTTCTATCGGGGTTTTCCACGTCACGACTAGTTGATTGACGTTTAGTTACAGGATACTCGCCACTCACATAGTAACCTCGAGGTGTGCCGTCCGCATAACGTAAGGGAATAAGTGCCTTAGGATTTTTTAACAGATAACAATCACCCGTTCGCCCTTGGTGCGCATTGTTGTATTTACTGGCCAATGCGGCGGAAGGAACAGGAGCTTGTTCGATAGCATAACAATCAAATAAACCGGACACGTTCGTGAGCGTAGTTAAACCAATCAATAAAACTCTTATAGCAGGCATATAAGCGATCATGGCGTGGTGATATTTTATCTCGCGATAGTGTTACTTGCAATGCCGGTCATTGTATTTTTTCACCTCGTATTTTCTTGTGGTGGAGCTGCCGGATTCAATCTGCTGGTCACGACGGACCAGAACTTATTGCATCAGCAAAATGTTCGCGGCAGAAAAATAGGCGTGTTGGTCGGAACAAAGGTGAAGCTTAAAATTTAAGACCGATTGAAGATCGAATTTGCAAATCGTTCTCCCCCACGTTTGCCGCAGGTTGCGTGTCAAAAATGTCGAGGACGGTCAGGTTGAAGGTAAGATTCTCGAGCAGAAAATACTTCAGGTTGCTTTCGAAACGCAGCCGATACTCCTGCAAATTGAACGCGGGGAAAAATTCTAACTTTTCATCGAACGTCAAAGTTTTTGAAATCTTCCAGGTTAGATCTTCCGCAAACCGATAGTAGAACCGTTCGGTCGTCGCGCCTGTCGCCAGATATTGCACCTGATAATTCAACCCAACTTCGGTGTTCAAAACGAAATTAGTTCGAGTGAATACATGATAGCCGATACCAGGACCGAATTCGTAGCGCGCATCGATTTTGCGAATTTCGTCGTAGCCCCCGCCGATGAGGTTGTAAACGAAGAACCTTTTTTTTGCTCCCAAATCAAAATCGGTTTTGGAACTGCCGTCCATGCGGTTGGCGGATAGAAGGCCGTCAGTGGTTCCATAGGCGGCGTTATAATCAAACGTATTGCGAAACCGCTCGATGACCCGGGAATTCGTGCCGGGCGGACCTTCGTGGACGGGTGCAAAGGTAATTTTGAAACGTCCGTAGTAAAGCTGGCGTCTAGTGGCGCTAATTCCTACGTCCACGCCGACTTGCGCATCTCCATGCCACGAGGAAGGTTTTTTGGGTTTCACGGGAGGCTTGGTCGGAACCACGACGGGCGGCGTTTTAGCGAGCGTATTTGTGGCAGAAGCGTTGGTTGAAGAAACCACATTTGTCGCGGCAATCGCATTGGTGGCCGCGATGGAGTTGGTGGATGTCGAGTTGTTCGTGGTGGAGAGAATGGTATTAATCGCGACATTCTGGGTAATTGGGATTATTTCTCGCGACAAAATTTCTGTGAGAGGAACGGAAATTTCCTTAGCCCAAGTGGTGCTTAAATTTACCTGGTTGGTGGTTTCGGAAAGAATTTTCCCGGTGAGGCGATCACCATTGCGCAGTTTGAGAGCGATGCTTTGACCGCAAAGATTGAACGGAATTAAAAGCCAGAGAAGACAAGCGAGATGCAAGAGCCTGAACACTGGCGAATTTTTATGGTTTTTTAGAAGGCGCATCCTGGGCAGGCAATTGAGCGGCAGTCGCTTTTTGTAAATCGTTGGCAGTCATTCTCAGTGCGCCACCCACAACCGCGATTTTTCCGTCGGAATCCGTATCAAGGCGGGGGCGAGTAGAGGTGTAATCATAAGTTCGTTGCTGGATCACGTTGCCGTCAGGATTGATCACGCTGTAATTGAAGGAATGACTGTAAGTCTGGTGAAGGACATGGAGATTGCTCTCCTTATCGACTTGAGCCTCCGGTTTGCTGAACGAGATCATGGGCGCGATGGGAAAAACGCGGAAAACGGTCGTGCCGGTGGAATCAGTGACCCGCAAATACAACCGCATTTGTTTGAGATAAATCGCTTGCTGCAAAATATACTTGCGCATTTCCGGCGCAGCATTGGTGGCGGTGGTGGGAACGCCAAAATCGAATTCTTTTAGTTTCGTGGGCGTGACAATGTCAAACACGACGGGACGGCTCGCAATGTCTTTGCCCCACTGGGGAATTTTTACGGTGGCGGTGATCTGGTAGCGACCCGATTGGCGAAAATCAAAATGAGGTGTGATGTTCACCCGTTTGGTGCCGCTTTCGGAAGATTCGAGGGAAAACTCACCCGCCACCGGAACATCGCTCAATTGAGAAACGACATACTGATCTCGCGCTTCAACGGTGAATGTCAGCCAGTCATTTTCTTTTCCAAATTTCAAGGTCTGGCCCGATCGATTGGTGATTCGCACCGCCACGCGAAGCTCTTCATTGGACAAAAATTGTTCCTGATCGAGGGACACATTCACGGTCACGGCCGCGACTTGTGCACGAACATTGGGCAAAATAGCCACCCAAAGAATCAAGATGAACGTAATGATTTTCATTAAAACGATTTTAGAGTCGAACCACTTGGGAGCAAGCTGCAAAACCAGTTCAACCGCCCTGAAAAATTTTCAACCGTGCGGAAGGATCGACGTTGCTGGCCCTGGGCGTATTCACTCGAATCGCGTGGAAATTTCCGGGCGGCGCTGGATTTCATCGTGCACAAATTGGGGTGTGATTGCCCGCAAACATTCCAGCGGTTTTGGATAGGAGCAAAAATTTTTCAAGCACGGGCTGCAAGGCAAAGGGATGCGCACTGTTTTTTCGAGCTGGCCGTAGGGTCCCGTTCGTTGAGGCGCGGTTGGCCCGAACAGAGCAATGACGGGTTTTTTCAAAGCGGCCGCGACATGCATCGGTCCGGTATCGTTGGTTACAATAAATTCGCTGCGCCGAATCCACTCGATCATTTCGAGCAACGAGGTTTTTCCGGTTAAATCCAAACAGCTATTCTGGTGGGACCGCGAAATAATTTGACCCAAGGGCTGGTCGTCTTTTCCTCCGAGAATGACGAAGCGGGAGTTTTTATTTTGTACGGCCAACCGGCCCACCAGTTCAGAAAAATATTCCGCAGGCCAGCGCTTGTTGAGCCAGCGCGCGCCGGGATTGATGGCAATCCAGCGGACATCCCTCCCGGCGATTTCTTCAACTTTTCTCTGGCTCTCGAGGTGAGGAGCCAGCCATTGAAAATTGTGATGCACGGGTACATCTAAAAATTTCAGCACCTGCAAATACCAATCGACGGCGTGTGTATGAGAGGAAGGGCGGGGGATGGCCACATCATAAAACCCCCGCGCACCTTCGCGCGCATCGTCCAGTCCAATCGTGAGGCCGCCGTTGGCCAGCCAGGCGAAACTGCCGCTTCGGGCCAGGCCTTGCAAATCAATTACCAGATCAAAATTTTTCCTGCGCATTTGCCGAATGCTGGCGAGAAGTTCATTCCAGTTAAAAAGCGATGACCAACGGCGGCGGTGGAATGAAAAAATGCCTTTTAAATCCGGATCGTTCGCCAGTAGCGGTGCGAGGTTGGAATTTATCCACCAAAAAATTTCACTGTTGGGATGATGTAATTTGAGCAGACGCAGAACGGGCATTGCCTGGATGACATCGCCGAGGGAACTCGGTTTGAGAATGAGGATTTTCAACAAGCGCAATTCCATCCACCTTCAAAGTGGAAAAAACTATTTTCCAACGGCGAGGCGGTCTGCCAGGCGGGAGGGAAGACCAGCCTCCAAAATTTTCTTTTGCGTCGTAGGAATGTCATAATCCAACTTACGCAACTCGATGGAACCTT
This sequence comes from Verrucomicrobiota bacterium, assembly GCA_039925885.1. GTDB lineage: Bacteria > Verrucomicrobiota > Verrucomicrobiia > Limisphaerales > CANJXF01 > CANJXF01. Next base: position 1,230 of record JBDSYB010000381.1, on the reverse strand, counting down.
CGTCCATATCGTAAACCACATATTTGGCTTTGGGGTCATTGTCACGCGGTTGTCCAACACTCCCGACATTGACGAAATATTTTCTCCCCTGTTCAACTTTGAATTTTGAATACGTTCCGCCCCGCACCACGCTGTCGCGAATAAAAGCGACTGGCACATGGGTGTGACCAAAAAAACAAACGGAAGTATTTTGATAAGTGAAACTGGCGGCTGCGGCGAGTTTATCGTCCCGAAAAACGTAGCCCCAGCGCTGTGGCACATCGAGCGTGGCGTGGACGATTGAAAAACTGGCGACCATGCGAATATATTTTAGTTCGCTCAACCACTGACGATCATCAGCCGTCAATCTGGGGCGTGTCCAAAGAGCCGCCGCGGCTGCGTTTGGGCTGAACCCCTCCAAATCTTCTTCCGAAGAACAGTATTGATCATGATTGCCTTTAACGCAGGGAATGTTCATGCCGCGAACAATATCGAGACATTCTTTTGGGTTGGCGTTGTAACCAACGATGTCGCCCAAGCAAGCCACATGCGTGCATTTTTGATCTTTAATGTCGGCGAGCACGACTTGAAACGCCTCAAGATTAGCGTGAATATCGGCGATAATTGCGTACTTCATTCAGTCCCCAGTTTACTTAATAATTTCAAAACCGCGAAAATCATTTTTTGCATCAAGCATTGTCACTACTTCCCCGCGAATAAAACGGCCCACTTCCGAATCCTGCACGGCGCGCTGGAACTCTTCCAATTCAGATTTCATTCCTTCCGCAATCATTTCTACACGGCCATCGTCAAGATTGCGAACCGTCCCTGTCACTTCAAATCCAGTGGCCACCGCCTTGACAGCATATCGAAAGCCAACGTTTTGCACACGGCCTGAATAAAAAATAATCATCCTTCGCCGCTTCATACGCGATTACCGCATCCGGAAATAAAGCCACAATTTGCTCAGGCTGCGCAACGCATTTGTTTTTTGAGATGATCCGGTTGAAGGAAATGAAGAAGTCAATCCGGTGAATTAAAGACGAGCGCGCGCTCGTCCGGGTTGAGCGTTCGCCACTCGCCCGGTTTGAGATGGCCTATCGACAATTGTCCGATCTGCACACGAATCAGACGCAACGTGGGGTGTCCAATGGCAGCGGTCATCCGACGAACTTGACGATTTTTTCCTTCAACCAACTCCAAGCCAAGCCAGCAATCGGGAACGGATTTTCGAGAACGAATGGGCGGATC
>JBDSYB010000380.1:0-9950 GCA_039925885.1 Verrucomicrobiota bacterium | reverse complement strand
ACGAGCGTGGTTTTGCCGTGATCGACGTGGGCGATAATTGCGATGTTCCGAATGTGTTCCATAAATCTAATTTCTAAACGAGCCGCGTAATGTGCCTTGTTCAAATGAAAGGTCAAGCGCGGTGACTTGTAAAATATGGGCCTGATTCGTCTCCGCCTTGGCCTCGATTGATCGTGTTAAATTCTGCACCATTATTTTTCGGACAACTTGTAATCGACGCTGTTCTGATTCTTTCAAAATCATTCCGAAACTTGCAGAATTAGGATAAACAGAGGCGATTCGCACGATTCGCTTTCAGGTAAAAAAAATTTCAAAGCATTTTCCGAAACATTTCTTCTAATAAAAATCTCCCCTCACACGTTATAACTCTTGAAGGGCCGGAAAGCCCGTTGATGAACGAGAACATTTCTGGTCAATTATTTCTTTTTGCTTAATGACGAAATGTTCAAGGCGATGCGATGATGGTTGAGAGTATTATTTCATCCAATATGAAAAGAGATTCACTGTTGCGCTGCCTGCTTTGTCAGTTCGCCCTTTTGGCGTTGTTTGCGCCGCTTCCAGTGCGTGCTTATGCAGTCGGGCCACCAATCGGCTTGGGTAAACTGGAAGCGGAGGCCGATTTCGTCTGCAAAGCACGTGTCGTATCTTCCGCCGTCTTCACCAACGCATGGTTTAAAAAAATCTCTGGGTTTCAAGTGGAAGCCACCACGTTGAAAGTTATTTCTGTTCTGAAAGGCGATCCCCCGAGAAAGAGATTGTTTTCCAGCATTATACTTTAAGCCGGGGAGAACCAATGATGTATTCTCCACAGCACTACGAACTCGACCTTGGGAAAACCTATCTAATTTTTGCTTCCAAAAGCGAGTGTGCTGGGGAGTTCAAGCAATTGCATCTTTTTCACACCGGCAAAGAGGATGAAGGGGTCACGAGAACATTAGACGGACGCCCCATGGCAAAACTTTCAATCAAAGAAGCGCACTGGTTTGAACTCAATTTGCTTCTGACCAACAGCGCATCGAGCAATTCGCTTTACGCCATCAAGCAACTCGACGCGATGAGCAAAAGCTGCCAGCGCGATTGGGGACACACTGATGATTTCGCGCGCGAAGCTGTGTTGAATTCCTTGTCACTTCTCATCACCAACCTCCAGGATGAAGTCGCTATCACCGCCATCAATTGTTTTCAAACCAGCTCCCCTGCACCAGAATGCGCGACTCAACTTTCGTCCCACGCCAATTCGTTAGTGGCGGTGGCGAATGGCCATTTTTCAGCACAGCGACAAATCGCGGCCATTGCAGCACTTTCCGGCACGCGATTTACGGAGGTAAGTGATTCGTTGCTCCGGCTGCTGAATCATCCTGAGGAAAACGTGCGCGCCCAAACCGTATCGTTGTTGCCCCGTTTTCCAGGTGAGTTTTCCGAGGGCGAAATCCGCAAACACGCCACCGATGAATCGTCGCAGGTGCGCGTCGCCGTCGCTGAAGCAATTGGGAATGGAAAATTTAAAAGCCTCCTGCCCACGCTCGAAAAATTATTGTCGGAACCTCGGGAAGTCCATAAAAGCGCACGCGAGGCTTTACTGAAATTCGACGTTGAGCAGGTCAAAGAGATCCTCAAGAAAAATCTCGGCGATGCGGAATTTCGGCCCGATTATTTGTGCAAACTTGCGGAGAAAAACCCGGATCCCTGGCTCACCAATCTGGTTGAAGTGTTGGAAGTGAGACGCGAGAAAATAAAGCAACAGGCTGAAACCAGCGGTGTCGAGCCGAAGGCTGCTTATTTTCAAGGCCTTATGTCGCTCTCCGGAACTCACTTTAAATGTTGGACCATTATTTATGACCATTTGAGCGCACTTCCCAACGAAGCGTTTTCCGATGGCAAACTAGACCGCTGTTTGGTGGCTTTGGAAAAAGCTGGAAACACAGGTTCCAGTGAGCCAACCAAACTCTACCAACTCTATCTGCAAAAGGGCTTGTCCGAGCGCGCCCTGAAATTTCGCAGCGAGAGTGAAAAAGATTTTCCCAACCACAACCTCAAAGAATTCTTCGACAGAATTGAGAGGTCGCCAAATAACTAACCTGACTTCTCGGGAAAATCACTTCACCGTCACGACGACGTAATTCTTTTTGCCTTTGCGCAGGAGAATGTGTTTGCCGAAAAGCAAATCGTTCGTCGTAACGGCGCGTTGGAAATTCGCTTTGCGAGTGTTGTTCAGATAAACGTCACCGCCTTCGATCGTGCTTTCGTGCCGCAACGCGAAATGGTGAAAAACTGTGGGGCACCGACGCCGATCCATTGGCAAAAAAAGGCGAATGGGAAAAAAAACTCGACCATCAATCCAAATCACGGAGAGATTTTTCCAACTCATCGCTGCCAATGGTGCCGGCAATGTAATGCCCGACCAAGCTGCGAAAGCTGTGCGCTTTCAGCGGAGACATTTTCCGGAGAATTTCCTGAATAATGGTTCGGCCAATCGCCGCGAAAGTGTTGCCGTTGTAGAAACAAAATGGCGCAAGCTTGTGGCACTGACGGCAGAGTTCCAGAGTTTCCCGGAGTGTGAGTTCGCGTTTACGCGATTCTTCCCAAAGTTTTTCAGTTGGTTTGTAGCCGTCAGAAGTCGGCTTGTGCAACGCGTTCTTTTCCTGGCACAGCCCGGCGTTAATGGTTACGACCGTTGCCCACGGCCAATCCTTCAACCAACGCTTTTTCATTTCTTGGCCGAGGCACGTTTGCGGAGATTGGATTTGATCTTTTGAACGGTCGCGACCCCTTCGCTTTTCAGATAGCCACTCCCGGTTTTGGAGAAGAGTGGTTCAGGAACAAAACGATCTTGAATCTGCAGCGCATCTTTCATTGCCGCACGGAGATTTTTTTCAATCTGATTCACCGCAGCCATAGGTAAAAAGTAATGATGAAATAGCAGGCGGTCAACCTCTTGCCGGAAAGTGCGCAAAAATTCCTAAGGCAAAATATTTTTTTCTAAAAATTGATTTATTTAATTGACTGATTGATTTATTAAATTTCAAAATCAATTAACTTAATGAAAAAAGCGCAACAACAGAGCAAAAAGCTCATCACGCGTTGTCCATTTTGTGGCGATGACCTCGCCATAACGCGCCTTTCGTGCTGCGGTTGCAACACGCAGATTGATTCGCAATTGAGCATCCCGCTTTTTTTCCGGCTGCCGCCAGACTTGCAGGAGTTCGTGCTGATTTTTTTGCGATGTCAGGGAAAGATCCGCGACGTGGAAAAGGAGTTGGGCATTTCCTATCCCACGGTTTGCAAACGGCTCGACCTTGTGAACGAACTGCTTGGCAACACCGGTTCGCCTGTCAACCGCACACAAATTTTGGAACAACTCGAACGCGGTGACATCAACGTCCAGGAAGCAACCCAACTACTGAAAGTGAGATCAGCATGAACCAAATGCCAAATTCAATGTCCTTTATCATTCCAGCCTTGCTCATCGCCACACTTGCTGTGGTGGGAGGCTTGGTTGGAACAACTTTTTACCGACGTTATACCGGATTGACGCCCGGGCAATCCGCCTTGCTCTGGCTGCTGGCGGTCGGTCTGGCGTTTTGCGGCATTATGGTTCGGCGAGAAGCAATGAGAAATAATCATAATTCCATGCAACCATTTTGGCAGAATGCCGTTGTCATTGTTTTACTTTCCCTGTTGGCAGTTCCATTTATTGTGCGGCTCTATCGCAAGTGGATTGGCGGCCATTTGACCGAAGCGGAAAAACTTCCTGACATGGACGGCGTGCGCGCGTGGCTCGGCGTTGGAAATATCATTTGCGCTACGCTGATTCCAATTTGTCTGTGGCAAATTTTCGGAGTTTCATGTTTTGGAATGCTGGCGCTCACGTTTGGATTGTTGCTCGCCTATCCTTTCTTGAACATGGTTTCAATTTCATCTCAACCAACACAACCTATGGAAACAAAAACTGAAAAACTGTCAACGGAACGCGAACGCGTTTTGAAAATGCTGGACGACGGAAAAATCAACGCGCAGGAAAGCGCGGAATTGTTAAGCGCATTGAGCCTCTCCGACAAAGCGACCGAAACCAAAATTTCACCAACCAGTCCGCAACGCAAAATGGTTTTGGTCGGGCTGGTGCTGTTATTGATCGGTTTTTTCCTGCCGTGGTTCAGCATCAATGTCGGCAACGAAATGAACCGTGCGATGGGGAATATGCAGCAAAGTATGAATCAAATGATGCCGCAAAATCCCGGCATGAATATTCAAATGCCGGCGTTGGATATGAAAACCGGTTCGGTTCACATCGGCGCGGGCGACCTGAAATTCGGCCTCGGCTGGCTGGTTTTATTGATTGGAATCGCCGCCGCAACCCTGCCCTATCTCGCCAGCAATCTCTCCGCCCAAGATCGACAGAAAGCCACGCTCCTCGGTTTGGGCATTGGCGGAATTATTTTGATTTACCTTCTGACGCAAAACATCCGCTTCGTCAGCATCGGCATTTTGCTGGCGATGGCTGGTTATGCGCTACAATTCCTAGGGACGCTCAAAGAAAAACAATTGAGGCTTGGTTGAAGAATTACTTCGCCGTCACGACGACGTAATTCTTTTTGCCTTTGCGGAGCAAAATGTGTTTGCCGAAAAGCAAATCGTTCGTCGTCACGGCGCGTTGGAAATTGGTTTCGCGAACGTTGTTGAGATTCACGCCGCCGCCTTCGATCTCTTTTCGCGCTTGGCCTTTCGAGGGACACAAACCGGAATGAACAATTAAATCTGCGAGTGAAATTCCGGCGGCATCAAGTTTCGCTTTCTCAATTTCCTTGGTCGGCACTTCACCAATGATGTCGTTGAAAGTATTTTCGGAAATTCCTTCGAGTTCGCCGCCGAAAAGAATTTCGCTGGCACGAACGGCTTCGGCAGTGGCGTTTTCACCGTGGATTAAATCCGTCGCGGCCTTTGCCAAGACTTTGTGAGCGACTCGCGCGCCGGGATTTTCTGTGTGCGCCTTTTCCAGTGATTCAATTTCTTCACGAGTCAGAAACGTAAAAAATTTCAGGTAACGAATGACATCGCGGTCGTCGGTGTTAATCCAGAATTGGTAAAATTTGTAAACGCTCGTGCGCTTTGGATCCAACCAGATTGCGCCCGCTTCAGTTTTTCCAAACTTGGTTCCGTCCGCGTTCGTGATGAGCGGGAGCGTCAAGCCGAAGACGTGTTTGCCGAGTTTCTTGCGCGTGAGTTCGATGCCGGCGGTGATGTTGCCCCATTGATCGCTGCCGCCGATTTGCAATTCGCAATTCGCGTCGCGGCAAAGCACGTAAAAATCAAACGCCTGCAAAAGCATGTAGCTGAATTCCGTGAAGCTGATGCCGACTTCGCGATCTTCCATGCGCGCGCGAATGCTTTCCTTGGCAACCATTTGGTTGACGGAAAAATGTTTTCCGATGTCGCGCAGAAAATCCAAAAACGAAATCCCCGCCGTCCAACTCGCGTTGTCGAGCAGGAGCGCGGGATTGGTTTTCGTTTCGAAATCGAGCAGGCGTTTCAACTGCTCTTTCACACTAGCGATATTGCGGTCGAGAATTTCTTTGGTGAGCAATTGCCGCTCGGCGGTTTTTCCACTCGGATCGCCAATGGAACCCGTTGCGCCGCCAGCGAGGGCGATTGGATGATGGCTAAAATTTTGAAACCGTCGTAGCGCAAGAAGCGGAACAAGATTTCCGACGTGAAGCGAATCCGCTGTCGGATCGAATCCGCAATAAAGCGTAATCGGGTTCGAGAGGCGTTTGGTTAATTCATCTTTGTCCGTGCAGTCGGCAAGCAAACCACGCCATTCCAATTCATCGTAAATATTCATGAACGAAAAGAAACTATCTCTCCGGCAAATCGGCTCAAGGAAATTTGGCGTTTGTCGACCGTGCGCGACACAACTTTTAGGTCTTTCTCATTAACACCGTGGCTTTAGCCCGGGGAAAGGTGAATCGACGACCATGAACCGTTTTAACGGTTTATCGTCCGTTTCAAAGCCGTTAAAACGGCAAAAACCGTGTCCTGTTTCTTATCACCGGGCTAAAGCCACGGTGTTAATTCAGATCTTTATAATGAAATGCGTTCCACCTTTTTGGTCAGCATCATTTTATTTCCAACACTTTCCAATAAGCATTCCCCGAAATTTTATCGTGCAATAAAACGCGTTGATACAAACGCAACTGGATTTCCTGATTGGCAAACGCGCTCAAATCGACGCGGATGGTTTGCCATTTGCGTTCGCCGGATTTTTCCAATGTCCCGTCGATGATTTTTTGAAGCATCCGTTTGTTTCCCGCGTAAATTTCAAGGTCCCAGGCGCGCGTTCCATCGGCCCCAGCCTGAAAAGTCAGCGAAGATTGCGCGCCCAATTTCACGTCCCGCCGCAGCACGACACCGCGAACCGGATCGCGCGGCCATGTCACCAATACGTCCCCGTCGAGATAAGTAATTCCGCGAGTATCGCCCCGCCCTCCGATGGTTCCTCCAAAACCGGCGCGCTCCAATTTCCAATCGGGATTCCAATATTTCATCAAATCCGCGAGCGCAAAAAGTTCTGCGGGCTGCGTGATGGGTTGCTGTTCTGTAATGGAGATTTTTTCTTCGGAAATTTTTGCACCGTTTTGTGAAAGGAATTTTTCTCCGACTGCAACCGTGCGTTTCGCCAGTTCAGAAATTTTTTCGTCAACGGGCGGCGTCAATTGCACTTTTCCCATTTCTGAACCAGTAATCCTGTCGCGCAACGGTTCCACGAGATGTTTGGGTAAACATTTCATCCCGTGCATCGCGCCGATAACGGCAGCAGCGTTGGCGGCGTTGCAATCGGCGTCCGTAAAATCCGCGGCGCGATAAATAATGTTCACCGTTTTCAGAAAATCTCCTTCGCCAAACCAAACGCCCAGCGCAGCGATTCCGCCGTTCGGAACGGCATTATTTGTCCAGGGATATTCGATGTGCCAGCGGTCTTCGACGGCGTCGGCGATTTCCTGCGCGCTTTTTCCGGCTTCAGCCATCGTGATAATCATGTCGAGACATTTTCGATACGGCGAATCGGGATGAATCATTTGCGCCGCTTTTTTCACGATGGTTTTCGTGTCGCGCTCAACAAAAGCGAGGCTGACCATTCCGGCCATGAAAACTGCGCCGTCGGTTCCTTCGGCATAACCGTTGATGTGTCCGAAATTGCGCGCGATTTTTCCAGCGAGATTTGGCATTCCCGGCGCGAGCAATCCATAAACGTCCGCGCTGAATTGCGGCCCGATTGAAAACCAAAATTTATTGTAACGCGGATGTCCGGACCCCGGCGCTTTGATGCCGCGCTCCAAAAGCAGACGCGCTTGCTCACTCGAACCCCACGAGCCGCACGAATTCTTTGTCCATTGTTCGCCGAGTTGCTCGACGGTCATTTCGATGCCGTAATTTTCAAACCCGCGAATAGCGCACATTTCGTAATACCAATCGTCATCAACAATCGCGGCGTCGAACTTTTTTGGATATTGTTCAACCCATTCTGTCGAAGCAACTTTGTGCTCGAATTGAATTCCCATCAGACAGGCGATGATCTGCGCCGTCCACGCTGCTTCAACGCGATCCTGATATTCTGCACGTGAAAGTTGAAATATTCCCTCGCGTGAAGAGTTTTTTGGTTCAGGAGAAACGCAACTTGTCAGGCATGACACAAAAACGACAGCGGTTGTAAAAACGCGAAACATGGAACTTCTAACTCCTGCCTCCTTTTTCCTAAGTTTGGTTGTGTTCACTTTGCTTTCGGACGGTTTTTATATTTCTCGTAGAGTCGGGTGTGACGTGTTTCCAAATTGATTTCTTTTCCGGCAATCCAAAGACGCTTCACGTTGCTGCGGATATCGAAAACATTTCCGTCAGTCGCAAAAAAGGTGGCGTCTTTGCCGACTTCAATGGATCCCAAACGATTGGTCACGCCCAGAATTTCGGCGGGAAAAAGGGTAATGGCTTTTAACGCATCGACCTCGGATAAACCAAACGCAACAGCTTGCGCGGCGGTGTAGGGGAGATTTTTTACGAGCGCGGCGTCGAAAGTTTCGGCGCCCATTCCCAACGCGAGCTTAACGCCGTTTGTCCGCAAAATTTCAGGTGCGCGAAAATAAACGTCGTAGCGATCCGTGTCGCGGGCGGGCTGCGAATAAACGTGTTCGAAAACGACTGGAATATTTTGTGCGGCAATTTCCCGGGCGAGCATCCACGCGTCTCGCGCCCCAACTAAAACCATTTTCAAATGATTGGTTCCGGCCCATTTTAAAGCAGCTTTGATCTGGCGCGTTTCGTCCGCGTGAACGAATACGGGCGACTCGCCACGAACGAACGGCAACATCGCTTCCCACGCAGGGATTTTTGCGGGACGCTCGTTTTCGGGAAGAGCTTTTAGGTAGGCGCGGGCCTCGTCAAAAAAATCCTGCAACGACCGAAGTTTTTCCTGGCGCTCTTTGGCCTGGTCTTCGAGCGATTTCCATTTTGATTTGTCCTTGAACATTTCCTTGGGCCGCACATCAAGTTCCATGCCTGGCCAATAGATATGAAGCGCCGCCGGTTTCTTGATCGCCATTTGTTCCGCCGTCCAGCCGCTTAAGACGATGAGTCCAGATTGACCGGCCACGATTCCGCCTTGCGGAGCAGGTTCGATAAAAGTGATGCCATTAGCGCGGGCAACGGGCAGCAACTCGGAATCGGGATTAACAGAAATCCAGGACTGCACTTCAGGCGTGTAATCGCCAACTTCAACAACATCGCGAGTGGAGCGAACGCCGCTGATTTCGCTCAAGCCCAGCGCTGTGTTCAAAGCGATGAGGCCGGGATACAGATGCAAGCCTTTCAAGTCGATTTCCTCGGTGCCATCGGGAATGAGAATCCGAGTCCGCAAACTGTCGTCACTGACCACCAGAACTTTTCCGTTTTGAATGAGAACCGAGCCATTCGTAATCGGTGCGCCGGACACCGTGTGAACGACGGCGTTTTTGAGGAAAAGTATTTCGGCAAAGGCAAAGTTGGCTGAGGCAATAATTAATCCGAAGATAAAGAACATCGAACAACGAACATTGAATATCCAACATCGAAGTTTTTTCGGCATTCGATGTTCAGCGTTCGATTTGGGATGTTCGCTGTTCCCCGTTTTCATTTTCAAAGAACTATTCATCGTCGCAATGCCTTTCATCGTGGTCATGCAAATGTTCTGCCGCGATCTGGAAGAATTTTGCTTTCCCTGCGGCGTCCGGTTTTTCGGAATCGGTTGCAGACTTCAAAAGTCTTTTCGCCTTGGCAATTAATTCGGTCCGCTCCTTTTCCAAATCGGCGGCGCGATCCATTTCCAGAGAGCGATCAAAAAAAATTTTCCCGTCAATCCACGTTTGCAAACAAACCGTGGTGGAATCCAGCGGTGATTTTGACCAGATCACAAAGTCGGCATCCTTTCCCGGTTCGAGCGAGCCAACGCGTTTGTCGATGTAAAGTTGTTTGGCGGGATTTATTGTGACGAATTTTAAGGCTTCTTCTTCCGATGTGCCGCCAAACTTCACCGCTTTGGCCGCTTCGGTGTAGAGCCGTCGCGCCAAATCCGGCGAGTCTGAATTAAACGAAACATTCACGCCGCGCTCGCGCATCAAGCTGCCGTTAAACGGAATCGCTTCATACACTTCAAATTTGTAAGCCCACCAATCGGCGAATGTGGAGCCACCCGCGCCGTGCGCCGCGATTTCATCCGCGACTTTGTAACCTTCAAGGACGTGCTGGAATGTGCCAATTTTAACGCCGAATTCTTCCATCAAACGAATCATCATCAAAATTTCGTCCTGTCGATACGAGTGGCAATGAATGAGCCTTTCGCCGCGAATAATTTCCACAATGGCTTCCAGTTCCAAATCGCGCCGAGGGGAAACGCTTCCGGCGTCTCTCAATTTCTCCAGTTCCAG
>JBDSYB010000379.1:0-5874 GCA_039925885.1 Verrucomicrobiota bacterium | reverse complement strand
AAGATGGAGAAACCGGCTAACCGAGCGTCAGAAAATTCTTCAAAATCGTTCGACCACTGTCGGTCAAAATGCTTTCGGGATGAAATTGGACGCCCCAGATCGGCAACGTTTTGTGACGCACGCCCATGATTTCGCCTTCGTCAGTTTCGGCGGTGATTTCCAAACATTCCGGCAATGTGTCTCGCTTGATGACCAGCGAATGATAGCGCGTTGCGGCAAAAGGATTGGGCATGTCGCGAAACAAATCTTTGCCGTTGTGTTTTATGAGCGACGTTTTTCCGTGCATCATCCGGTAATTCACCACGACTTCTGCGCCAAACGTATGGCCGATACATTGATGTCCGAGACAAACGCCAAGCGTCGGATATTCATGTCCGAACGTGCGGATGATTTCGTTGGAAATGCCTGATTCGCGGGGAGAACACGGTCCGGGCGAAATCAAAATCCGTTCTGGCTTTAACTCGCGGATTTTCTCGACGGAAATCTGGTCGTTGCGATGCACCTGCAAATCGACCTGCATCTCGCCGAGATACTGGACGATGTTGTAAGTGAACGAATCGTAATTATCGATGACCAGCAACATGCGGAGAATTTAGACAGAAGATATTCAATTTTACAGAATTGATTTGTTTGTGCAAAACGCATCCCCTCTGACTCGAAGAATTGATTGAAGCGGTGTTGATTCTCGTTAAGCTTCGGCGTCATGAAAAATCAACTCAGAGTTGGGTTCACCTTGATCGAATTATTGGTCGTCATTGCGATCATTGCGATCTTGGCCGCATTGCTTTTACCCGCTCTCTCGATAGCCAAAGAAAAAGCTAATCAAGTCAAATGTTTGAGTAACTTAAAACAACTCGGCATCTCGTGGTGTTTATACAGTAGCGACAATGGCGGTTTTTTGGTTCCCAACGATCCTTGGGGAGGACTTTCTCAACCATCATGGGTTTACGGGAGCATGGCTTCACCAACTGAAGCGACAAATGTGTCGTTGATTGGACGCGGACTGCTCTATCCTTATGTCCGCAGTTATGGGGTTTACCGTTGCCCGACTGACCGGACAAAAGGGGTTCGAAGCTACAGCATGCAACCGAGACTTGGCTATTTTTTCAAAGGCGCTGTGGATGATAGTCAAGCTGCCGATGGGCATCCGGGTTACCCGTCAATTTATAAAGAAAATCAAATCCAAAAACCCCCGCCTTCGCAAACGTGCGTTCATTTGGACGAGAATCCCAGCACGTTAAACGATGGCTGGGTTTATATTCCAGCAGATGGTGATAGCTGGCATGATCTTCCCGGAATTTTGCATACAAAAGGAGGGAATTTCTCCTTTGCCGACGGTCACGCCGAGCATTGGCGCTGGAAAGATGCTCGAACTCTTACTGTCGGACCCAGTGGAACAACACCAAACAATGTGGATTTAAAAAAAGTGCAAGCGGCCATCGGGATAAAGTGAATTTTCAACGATTGGAAAAATAAACTGCTAATTTTTCGGTGTTAGTCGGGGCGGAAGCCTGCCCTCCTTTCACCATTCATGAGAACATTCTCCATTGCGGCTCTTTTGCTGAATTGCTAACGTCCAAAAACATGAACCGACTTGATGTTCGCAAAACTTACAAACTTTATATCGGCGGAAATTTTGTGCGCAGCGAAAGTGGACGTTCGCTTGCCGCCATTGGCGCGGATGGAAAACAACTTGATAATTATCCGAACGCCTCGCGCAAAGATTTTCGCGATGCGGTCAGCGCAGCGCGACTGGCGTTTGATGGCTGGGCGAAAAAAAGTGCCTATCTTCGCGGGCAAATTTTGTATCGTGCAGCAGAGATGTTGCAGAATCGCGCGGCGGAGCTGGTCAATGAAATCGCGCGCTCGACCGGCGTGAAAAATTCCAAAGCCAATACAGAAGTTTCCGCGTCAATTGATCGCCTCGTTTATTACGCTGGGTGGACGGACAAATATTCGCAGATTTTCGGTTCGGTAAATCCGGTGGCGAGTTCGCACTTTAATTTTTCCACGCCAGAGCCGACCGGCGTTGTTGTTGCGCTCGGGCCGGATGAACCTTCGCTTGTCTCGTTAGTGTCCCTCATCGCGCCGATTATTTTGAGCGGCAATTCTGTCGTAGCGATTACGTCAGAAAAATTTCCTCTGCCCGCGCTCACGTTTGCCGAGATTCTCGCCACGAGCGATTTGCCGCGTGGTGTGGTCAATGTCCTCACTGGAAAACGCGCTGAACTTATTCCACACATCGCCAGCCACATGGACGTGAACGCGGTCGTCGATGGAACGGGAATTTCTGAAACCGGCGTCGCGTTGCATGCGGGCGCGGCGATCAATCTCAAACGTTACTCATCGCATCCTCTAATTCCAGCCGAATGGTTCACCAGTAAAGCGGAAGATCCTTATTGGATAACCAACACAGTGGAAACCAAAACGGCGTGGCATCCGATTGGGGTTTAGAGTTCAACGCAAAGACGCAGAGACGCGAAGAAGGATTTTTTGGATTTGCGAAAGTGGGATTTTCAGAAATCAACATCAGACAAATGAAAAAGATTTTTTCGCCTCTGCATCTTTGCGCCTTCGCGTCTTTGCGTTAAAAACTATGCCTTTACTTTCCGCAAAAGAATTGGCTCAACGCACCGAGTTTGTCCTCGTTCGGCCCGACGCAACACGAAAAGAAATTCAAACTCTCTGCCAGCATGCGCTCGAAAATAATTTCCGCGCTATTTGCGTCAATAGTTCCCGTGTCGCCGAAGCCTTTGTTTTGCTCGAAGACAGCGAGGTGAAAGTCATCAGTACGCTTGGTTTTCCGATTGGCGCGTCTGACTCCGACGTGAAACGTTACGAAGCCGAAGTCGCCATCGACAACGGCGCGCAGGAATTTGAACTCGTCTTGAATCTCGGCCACCTCAAAGACCGCGAAGAAGCGAATCTTCTTCGAGAGGTGCGCGACATCGTGGACGCCGCCGAAGAACGTCCCGTCAGCATTCTTCTTGGAGCGAAACTCCTGTCATGCGATGAGCAAATTCTCGTTTGCAATCTGGCGGTGGAAGCTGGCGCGAAATTTTTGAACGCGGGCAACGCGGATATTGAAACCATAAAATTTTTGCGCGAAACGCTCGGGAAAAAATTCGGCATAAAAGTGAGCGGTGAAATTTCCGACGCCCAAACCGCAAGCACATTGATCGAAATCGGCGCGACAAATTTCTCCCTGCCTTTTATTCCTTCCGCATAAAGTTTCCCCTGTGAATGGCAAAATCGCCAACTCAGTTTACAATCCATCATGTATTTGAGGGGAATTGGAACCGCCGCGCCGCCGGTCGCCTACAAACAGAGTGAATGTTGGGACGCCTTGCAGCAATCGCCGCAATTCGCTGAACTCACAACGCGTTCTCGCGCGATTCTCCGAAAAGTTTTGCTGGGAAAAAATGGAATTGTCACCCGCCACCTCGCGCTTGACCCGCTCGAGGAGTTTTTCCAATGGAATGCTGACGCCCTGCACCAACGTTTTCTGAAACACGCTCCAACGCTCGTTACGCAAGCGGCAGAACGCGCTTTGAAAAACGCGGAAATTTCTGCGACCGAAATTGATGCCGTATTGATCAGCACTTGCACGGGTTATCTTTGTCCGGGCCTGACCAGCTATGTGACTGAATCGCTGGGGTTGCGCCAAAATATTTTTGCGCTCGATTTGGTTGGACAAGGTTGCGGAGCTGCGTTGCCAAACCTGCGGGCAGCGGAAAACCTGATCGCATCGGGGCTGAATAAAAAAGTGCTGAGCATCTGTGTCGAAGTTTGCAGCGCCGTGTTTTATCTGGACAATGACCCAGGAGTTTTAATCAGCGCATGTTTGTTTGGTGATGGGGCAGGGGCCGTTGTTCTCTCCGGTGATGCGCCTTCAAATCAACGCGAGGTGAAGTTTAAAAGTTTTCATTCCATGACTTCGGCGGCTAATCGCGATCTGCTGCGGTTTGAGCAAAAAAATGGGATGTTGAGAAATATCCTGTCGCCGCAAGTCCCGCCACTGGCCGCGGCTTTCGCAAAAAAAGTTTTGGACGAATCACTCAAACATTCTGCGAGCGAACAAGCAGAAATCTCCACTTGGATTCTACACGCAGGCGGGCGGGATGTTTTAATGGCGCTTCAGGAAAAACTTAAACTTTCGCCCGAAGACACTTGTTGGAGCGCAACTGTTTTGCGCGATTTTGGAAATTTGAGCAGTCCGTTTGTGTTGTTCGTTCTCGAAAAGGCGCTGCGCGAAAAGGCGCCGGGAGGTCTTTGGTGGATGGCATCATTTGGCGCTGGATTCAGTTCGCACGGAGTATTGCTGGAAGTTCAGTAGCATGAAACGAATTGTTGAATCGGAACTGCTTGATGAACTTTCGCCGACAGATCTTCACGCCGTCCAATCTCGCCGCGATCTGTGCCGGGTGAACTTTCTCATGGGCAACGCGGGACACATGGAAAAAATGTTAGGCGATCTTTTCCGACAAAGGCCGCCGACGCGAATGGTTGAACTGGGCGCAGGTGACGGAACTTTCTTCCTCAGAATTGCCCGAAAATTTTCGCCTTACTGGGAAAATGTTGAAGTGATTCTGGTCGATCAGCAGAAGCTGGTTTCGCCGGAAACACGGGAGGAATTTCAGCAACTTGGCTGGCGCGTGGAAAATATTTGCGCCGATGTTTTTGACTGGCTGCTGACTTGTCCACCCGTCGATTGCATGTTGGCGAATTTATTTTTGCACCATTTCGAGCCGGAGAAACTATCCGAGCTTTTGCGCCTGGTTTCGGCAAAGTCGAAAAATTTTATGGCGTGTGAACCGCGACGGTCTTCAGCGGGAATATTTGGGACAAAATTTCTTGGTCTCATTGGCTGCAATGACGTGACGCGCCACGATGCGGTCGTGAGCGTTCGGGCGGGTTTTCGAGATAAAGAGATTTCAAAACTTTGGCCTCAAGGGGGAGATTGGAAACAGAAAGAGAGCCGGGCAGGTTTATTCAGTCACGCGTTTGTAGCGGCGCGTCTGTGACCGCCGGCATCTTATTTTGAAATGCAGCAAACGCGCCGCTACAGGTTGAAAGTGGTTTGCGTTATCCATTGGTTGCGGGATTATTTTGCATGCTTGTAACTGATTTCATTCCCGCAAAAGAAAAAGATAGCCGCCGCTTGATGATATTGCTGCACGGTCTGGGTGACAGTATGGAAGGTTATCGGTGGGCACCCGAGGCGTTGCAAATTCCCTGGTTGAACTATTTGTTCGTCAACGCGCCCGACATTTATTACAGCGGTTTTTCCTGGTATGATTTTGCAAATCTTCCCGCGCCGGGCATTAAACGCAGCCGCGAATTGCTTTTCAAATTGCTCGATGATTTACGCGCGAAAAATTTTCCAACCAACGAAACAATTCTCTTCGGATTTTCGCAAGGCTGTTTGATTACGATTGAAGTTGGCCTGCGTTATCCGCATTTGTTTGCTGGCTTAGTCGGCGTGAGCGGTTATGCGCATGAGCCTGAGAAATTGATCCAGGAAATTTCTCCCGTCGGAAAACAACAACAGTTTCTCATCACACACGGAATCCAGGATACGCTCGTGCCGTTCGCGGACGTGAAGAAGCAAATGAGCCAGCTTAAAAAGGATGGAATTCAAATCGAGTGGCACGAATTTCACAAAGCGCACACTATCGCTGGCGAAAAGGAAATTTCTGTCATCCGCGATTTCATACAAAAGCGCTTCCCGAACTGAGACTTGTTTCGTCGCGACTTTCTGCTAAAAGACGCGCTCCTTGTTTTAGCGAAATCTTTCTATGAATTTTTTCCGTCGAGTTTTAAAAACATTTTTTTTGCTGATTGTCATTGGTGCGGAGGGCGCTTTTGCCCAAA